>NZ_JACYNU010000002.1:279441-387344 GCF_014839455.1 Microbacterium sp. CFBP 8801
CGGCGCCGCGCTGCCGCCGGCGCTCGCCGCGGCGGTCGAGGCGGGCGAGCAGCGCGGAACGGTGATCGTGGCCGGATGGCCCGACGATCTGGGCGTCGTGCACGCCCGCGCCGTGATCGAGGTCGCCGACACCGTGCGCCCCGAGAGCGCCGAGGCCGTCGCCGAGTTGCGCCGGATGGGTCTGGAACCGGTGCTGCTCACCGGCGACAACCCGCACATCGCGCGCGCGGTCGCCGCGGAACTCGGCATCGAGCGCGTCCGCGCCGGGGTGCTTCCCGAGGGCAAGGTCGCCGAGATCGCGGCGCTGAAGGCCGAGGGACGCACCGTCGCCATGGTCGGTGACGGGGTCAACGACGCCGCCGCCCTGGCATCCGCCGATCTGGGGATCGCGATGGGCGGGGGAACGGATGCCGCGCTGCACGCCAGCGACGTCGCCCTCATGCGCGACGACCCGCGCGGGATCGTCACCGCCGTCGCGCTCAGCCGTCGCACGATGCGCGTGATCCGCGGCAACCTGTTCTGGGCGTTCGCGTACAACGTCGCCGCTCTGCCGCTCGCCGCACTCGGACTGTTGAACCCCATGCTCGCCGGGGCGGCCATGGCCTTCTCGAGCGTCTTCGTGGTGCTCAACAGCCTGCGTCTGCGCCGCGCGTCCTGACCCGAGGCCGTTCGCGGGAGGTGCCAGTATTCGTCGCTTCAGTGGGCTCGGAAGCGACGAATATCGGCACCTCACGCGAGGAGGGGGTCGGGACCGCTAGAATATCGATGACCTCGTCATCCGCTTTCTCGCGAGCCGTTCCGGCGTAGACGCGATGCGGGTCGCCGACACCGCCTCTTCGGCGGCGGTTCGCGCGACGATTCCCGGGGTCACTGATCCACCGGCATTCGCCGGACGCTCCGGACTGTCATCCGGACGACACGCTCAGGAGGAGCATGCCGACCACGGCAACCGCCGCCCGAGGCTCGAGCCAGCGGCGCAGGAAGACCACGTCATCCCGACGCGACGAAGAAGCCCCCGTCATCCCGATCCTCGCCCGCAAGGTGCGCGAGATCGAGGCCAAGGCCCAGCGCGGAAAGCTGGGGCCGACCAATCGCATCAAGTTCCAGGTCATCGCGTTCCTGGTGCGCGAAGAGCGCGCCCGGGTCAAGGCCGACACCGAGATCACCGACGCCGCGCGCGCCGAGCTGCTCAAGCGGCTCGACGGTGTGGCGACGATCCTCGCCAAGACCGCCGCGCGCGACACCTCGCTGATCCAGTTGCTCGAGGTCGACCAGACCACCTCGCCCGTCGCCCGGCGCATGCGCCGCGACTGGCTGATCGAGTCGGGCGCCGAGCTGCCGCCCGACGAGCTGATCATCACCGACACCGCCCCGCAGGTGACGCCGATGGTCTCGGCGGCTCTCGCCGAGAAGCAGGTCGTGCCGGCATCCATCGAGGCGCGCCAGATGGCGAACCCGTTCCTCGCCCCCGACCTCACCCCCCGCGCGACCGGTGACGCCCCGCGGCGCCGGCTCGACGGCTGGGAGCTCATGGGACCGCTGTACAAGGCGTTCGAGATCGGCGCCGGTGGCTCGGCCGCCAGCATGGAGCTGCCGCCCGTGCCCGAGTTCGACCGGCTCTCGCCGCGCGGACTCGAGGTCATGCCGCACCAGTCGCGCTTCCTCGAAGCCGTGCGCGAGGGGCACCGCTCCTTCCTGCTCGCCGACGAGCCCGGCCTCGGCAAGACGGCCGAGTCGGTGCTCGCGGCCTCGGTCGCCGACGCGTACCCGCTGCTCGTCGTGGTGCCCAACGTCGTCAAGATGAACTGGGCCCGCGAGGTGCAGCGCTGGACTCCGCAGCGTCGGGCCACCGTCATCTCGGGCGGTGGAGCCGACATCGACGCCTTCGCCGACGTCTTCATCGTCAACTACGAGATCCTCGACCGTCACCTGTCGTGGCTGTCGTCGATCGGCCTGAAGGGCATCGTCGTCGACGAGGCGCACTTCATCAAGAACCTCACGTCGCAGCGCTCGCAGAACGTGCTGGCCCTGGCCTCGCGCGTCCGCCAGCAGACGCGGGACCCGCTCATGCTCGCCCTCACGGGTACGCCGCTGATCAACGACGTCGAGGACTTCGACGCGATCTGGCGGTTCCTCGGCTGGACCAACGGCGAGAAGCCCGGTCCCGAGCTCATGGAGAAGCTGGATGCCACGGGCCTGACGCCCGCCGACAAGGCGTTCTACCCCGAAGCGCGTGAGGCCGTCATCTCGATGGGCATCGTGCGGCGCAAGAAGAAAGACGTCGCCGCCGACCTGCCCGACAAGCTCGTGGCCGATCTGCCCGTCGAGCTCGACGACGAATTCGGTCGCTCGATCCGCCAGGCCGAGCGCGAGCTGGGTGCCCGCCTCGCGGCGAAGTACCGCCGCATCATCGAGGCCCGCGGCGATCGCGGACTCGCCGCCGGCGAGATCGACGACGACATCGTGCGCCTCGTCGCCCACGGCGAGCTCGAAGAGGCCAAGGCCGCCGGTTCCGGCAGCGAGAACGTCTTCACGATGGTCCGCCGCATCGGTCAGGCCAAGGCGCACCTCGCGGCCGACTACGCCGTGCAGCTGCAGCGCTCGGTGGGCAAGGTGGTGTTCTTCGCCAAGCACATCGACGTGATGGATGCCGCCGAGGCCCACTTCAAGGCATCCGGGCTCAAAGCCGTGTCGGTGCGCGGAGAGCAGACGTCGACGGCCCGCCAGGCTGCGATCGACGCCTTCAACACCGACCCGAGCGTCGGCATCGCGGTGTGTTCGCTCACCGCCGCCGGCGTCGGGCTGAACATGCAGGCGGCGTCGAACGTCGTGCTCGCGGAGCTGTCGTGGACCGCGGCCGAGCAGACGCAGGCGATCGACCGCGTGCACCGCATCGGTCAGGGCGAGCCCGTGACCGCGTGGCGCATCATCGCCGCGCACACGATCGACACGAAGATCGCGGAGCTCATCGACTCGAAAGAGGGACTCGCCCAGCGCGCCCTGGACGGGCAGTCGGTCGAGGCCGGCTCCAGCGATTCCGTGCAGCTCTCGGCGCTCATGCACCTGCTGCGTCAGGCGCTCGGCGCGGCCTGAGCCGTCGCTTCTCGCACGCCCCGGGGCTTCGGCCTCGGGGCGTTCGTGCGCGTTGCTCGGTTTCCAGGCTCTGTCCGGCGGCGGAGAGGAACAGGGAGGCTAGGGTCGGCACATGACCCTCCATCCCGACGCGTTGCTGGCGGGACCACGAGGGCGCCGCTTGTGTCTCGAGGTTCTGCTGGGCGAGAAGGGCCGGCGCGGCGTTGAGGATGCGGCCGCCGCGGTGTCGTGGGCCGCGCGCCCCCTGGCCGAAAACCCGGGTACGTTCTTGGTCATCGGGTCCGACACGTCCGCGTTCGTCGAGCCCCAGGTGAGCCCCGCCGACGCGGCCGCGGCGCTCAGTCGCCTCCGGGCCACCGCCGTCACCGGTGCCGTGCTCGACACGGCGCTCGCCGTGGCCGTCGATCTGGCCGCCTACTGGCAGCCGCCGTACGGCGAGGACGTCCTGTTGGCGACCGACGAGATGCATCCGGTCCTCGAGCCGGTGGCAGCAGCGATCGCCGCCTCGCCCCTTGCCGAGTGGTGGACGAGTCCGGTGGACCACGCGGCCCAGGCGACGGTGTGCTGGGAGACTCCTCGCCCGCCGGCAGCACACCCGGTCGTGGTCCTGGCCCGTTGGCGCGACGATATCGCAGCGGAAGAACACAGCTTCGCGACGGAATTCGCGGGCCGGGACGTCTCGGGAACCTGGTGGTCGACGCCTCCGACCGGCCTCCCGCGCACGACTCGCGTGCGCGGCACGACGGGTCCCGCCGGACTGACCCTCGTCGAAGACTCCCTCGGATGGGAATCGGCCCGCGTCGAGCCCGTGCGCGCGCCCCATGGGGACGTCATCGAGATCGACGGCCCCGAGACCTGGGCGGCGTTGTGCCGGCGGCATCCGCTCCCCGTCACCGCCTCCCGCCGACACGTGTGGTCCATGACCACCGGACGTGAGGGAGCGTGGGTGCAACCCGATTGGGCGGCGTTCGCGCGTGAGGCCGTCGGCGTGCACCTCAGTGTCGCGGGATACCTCACGACGGCCGGGCGTGCCATCGACGTCGGCGATCTCGGGGCGAGTGTGCTCGCCGGCTGGGGGCCGGACGAGACGTTTTGGTTCGAGGTGGCGCCAACAGTGGGTCCCGCGGAAAGCTGGGTCATCGACCCGCACGGAGACGAGCGCCGATGGCGCCGGTCGTGACGGCTGCGCGGGGTCCCGGGCCCACGGCATCCGGAGGCGGTGCCCCCGCCGTGTGGCACCGCTCCCGTCTGCGGCGATAGGGTCGGAGACGGCAACGGCGCCGACCTCCACCCGAACCACAGCACTTGAGGACTCTGCCCATGAAGATCGGCATCCTGACCAGCGGCGGCGACTGCCCCGGGCTGAACGCGGTCATCCGTGGCGTCGTGCTCAAAGGCACGACCAACTACGACATCGAATTCGTCGGCATCCGTGACGGGTGGCGCGGCGTCGTCGACGGCGACTTCTTCCCCCTGACGCGTCACGAGGTGAAGGGGCTGTCCAAGGTCGGCGGCACCATCCTCGGCACCAGCCGCACCAACCCCTACGAGGGCGCGCGCGGCGGCGCCGAGAACATCTCGAAGACCATGTACGGGCACCGCATCGACGGCATCCTGGCCATCGGCGGCGAGGGCACGCTCGCGGCGGCCGACCGACTGTCGAAGGACGGTATCAACGTGCTCGGCGTCCCCAAGACGATCGACAACGACCTGCGCGCGACCGACTACTCGTTCGGCTTCGACACCGCCGTGAACATCGCGACGGATGCCATGGACCGCCTGCGCACGACCGGCGACTCGCACCAGCGCTGCATGGTGGCCGAGGTCATGGGTCGCCACGTCGGCTGGATCGCGCTGCACGCGGGTATCGCCGCGGGCGCGCACGTCATCTGCATCCCCGAGGTGCCGATGTCGATCGACGAGATCGTCGAGCAGGTCACCCGCGCCCACGACCGCGGCCGCGCGCCGCTGGTCGTCGTGTCGGAGGGCTTCAAGCTCACCGGCATGGACGAAGCGTTCAGCGACAAGGGCCTCGACGCCTTCAACCGTCCCCGCCTCGGCGGGATCGGCGAGCTGCTCGCGCCCGAGATCGAGCGCCTCACCGGCATCGAGACCCGCTCCACGGTGCTCGGCCACATCCAGCGCGGTGGCTCGCCGTCGGGCTTCGACCGCGTTCTCGCGACGCGCCTCGGCCTGCACGCCGCCGACGCGCTGAACGAAGGCGCCTGGGGGCAGATGGTCGCGATGCGCGGCACCGACATCGTGCGCGTGCCGTTCGCCGACGCCCTCGGCGAGCTGAACAGCGTGCCCCTGTACCGCTACGAAGAGGCCGCCGCGCTGTTCGGTTGAGCCGCGCTCGTTCGTCGCCCCGTCCCGCTCGCGCGTGGCGGGGCGTCTGCGTTGGCGCGAGGGATCCGACCATGTCCCGATTCGGTCGAGGTGTGTCCCCGATCCGGTTGGCTGGCGGTATCTCAGGCAGCCGAAAAGGGGACATGGGTGGAGCTCTGGCCGGTGCGCTCGCTCCGACGCCTGTGGATAGCGCCGAAGGAGGGCGGACGAGACGGGATGCTGAGGCATGCCGAGCCCTGCTCCCCTTCCCGCATCGATTCCCCGCTCTTTCTCCGTTGCCGACGCGGCGGAGCTGGGGGTGACGCGTGCTCGATTGCGCGCCGCCGATCTGGAGTCGCCGTTCCACGGCATCCGGTCACGGGATCGCGCGCGCCCGACGACCCTGGTGGAGCAATGCCTCGTCTACGCCCCGCGATTGAGGCCGTGGCAGTTCTTCAGCCACGAAACAGCACTCGCACTCCACGGGGTCAGCACGCCGGAGTGGCCGTACGTGCCGAGGATCCATGTGTCCGCTCATCGCCCCGCGCGAGAGCCTCGAACGTCGGGCGTCGTCGGGCACCGATTGCAGACCCGGGCGCCGGCCGTACGCTCGGCAACGCATGGCTTGCCTGTCGAGGATCCTGTCCGAGCGTGGCGCCAGTGCGGTCGACTATGGCCGCTGGACGACCTGGTGGCCGCCGCGGATTCGCTCGTCGGCGGAAAGGCGCCGACCGCGTCGGTGGAGGACCTCCGTTCTGAGATTCGTGAGATGGGCGATGTCCGAGGTGGCATCCTCCGTGCTGCAGCGGATCTCGCCCATCCGGGCGTTCGTTCGCCGCGGGAGACGCGTCTGCGACTCCTGCTCGCCCGGAATGGTCTTCCCGCGCCCGACGTCAACGCCGACATCTTCGACGAGCGGGGGAACTTCGTCGCCGAGATCGACCTGGCCTACCCGCGATGGAAGGTGGCCGTCGAGTACGACGGAAGAGTCCACGCGGAAGACGAACGGCAGTTCGCTCGCGACGCCGATCGATGGGCCGAGATCCGGGCGGCGGGCTGGGATCACGTGCGCGTCCTGAACCATCATCTCCGCGGCGACGGCGCGCGAGCCGTCTCGCTGGCCCGTGACGCGCTCGTCCGAGCGGGTTGGCGACCGGGGTTGGCGGCTCGCTGAGGGTGATGCGCGTCCCGAAAATGGTCGGCTGGAGGGGCTTTAGGCAACCGAAAGTGGGACACGACGTGCACAAATCGGGACGCGGGTCGCCGCGCGGCGCGACAACGCCGAACGCCCCGCCGCACGAAGCGACGAGGCGTCCAGCGACGAGGCGTCCAGCACCGGGGCATCCAGCGGCGGCTCGGCCTACTCCGCCAGGCCCAGCACGTCGAGCAGCCACGCGATCTCGAAGGCCCGCTCGCGCCAGGCGTTGTAGCGGCCGCTGACGCCGCCGTGGCCGGCGACCATCTCGCACTTCAGCAGCGCGTCGGCGCCCACGTCGCGCAGGCGCGCGACCCACTTGGCGGGCTCGACGTACAGCACGCGGGTGTCGTTGAGCGAGGTGACCGCCAGGATGCGGGGGTACTCGACGCCCTCGCGCACGTTCTCGTACGGCGAGTACGACTTCATGTACGCGTAGACGTCGGCGTCGTGCAGGGGGTCTCCCCACTCGTCCCACTCGATGACGGTGAGGGGGAGCGAGGGGTCGAGGATGGTCGTCAGCGCGTCGACGAAGGGCACATCGGCGAGGATGCCGGCGAACAGCTCGGGCGCGAGGTTGGCGACGGCGCCCATGAGCAGTCCGCCCGCGCTGCCGCCCTCGGCGACGATGCGGTCGGGCGTGGTGTACCCGGCATCGACGAGGTGACGGGCGGCGGCGACGAAGTCGGTGAACGTGGTGCGCTTCGCGCGCATCTTGCCGTCTTCGTACCACTGCCGACCCATCTCGCCGCCGCCGCGCACGTGCGCCACGGCGAAGACGACGCCTCGGTCGAGCAGCGAGAGACGCGGCACCGAGAAGCCGGGCTCGATGGAGTGCTCGTACGATCCGTAGCCGTACAGGTGCACCGGACGCGGAGCCGCACCGGGCTCGCCGAACGAGCGCTTCCACACCAGCGACACGGGCACCTGCGTGCCGTCGTCGGCGGGGGCCCACACCCGTGCCTGGCCGTAGTCGTCGGGGTCGAAGCCGCCGAGCACGGGCTGGCGCTTGCGCAGCAGCAGCTCGCCGGTGGCGACGACGTAGTCGAACACGGTGCCGGGGGTGACGAACGAGCCGTAGCCCAGCCGCAGAACCGGGGGAGCGTACTCGGGGTTCCCGCCGGTGCCGACGCTGTACAGCGGCTCGTCGAAGGCGATCTCGGTCACCGCGCCATCGGCGTACGACAGCATCCCCAGGCGCGCGAGGCCGTCGCGACGGTAGCCGACCACGCCCCAGTCGCGGAACGTGTCGACGCCGAGCAGCCGCTGACCGGTGCGGTGGGGGATCACCGTCTCGCGGGGGCCTTGGGGATCGGATGCCGAGACCCGCACGAGTTCGAAATCGAGGGCGCCGTCGTTGTGGAGCACGTAGAGCACGTCGTCGCCGTCGACGACGGCGTGCGACGAGGAGTACTCGACGCCCTCACGACGCGGCCACACCACGCGGGGCTCGCCACGGAGATCGTCGGCGTCGAGCAGCCACTCCTCGGAGGTGATCGAGGAGCCCATCTCGATCACGAGGAAGCGATCGCTGCGGGTGAAGTCGGCACCGACCCAGTAGCGGTCGTCGGGCTCGTGGAACAGCTTCACGTCGGCATCCACGGGGGTGCCGATCTCGTGCAGCCACACGGTGTCGGGACGCCAGGCGTCGTCGACGGTCGTGTAGACGATGAAGCGCCCGTCGGGCGAGAAGGTCGCCCCCGAGAAGGTGTCGGGGATCTCGTCGGCCAGCGTCTCGCCGGTGGTCAGGTCGCGCACGCGCACGGTGTACCGCTCGTCGCCGGCGACGTCGACGCCGTAGAGCATGCGGGTGCCGTCGTTCGAGATCTCGAAGCTGCCGAGCGAGAAGAAGTCGGTGCCCTCGGCCTCGACGTTGCCGTCGAACAGCACCTGCTCGCCGGCGACGGGGGTGCCGGGCGAGAGAGTGGGCGGGGTCCAGTCGTCGGGGGAGTCCAGGGGTGCCCGGCACTGGATGCCGTACTGCGCGCCCGCGACGGTGCGGCCGTAGTACCACCAGTCGCCGCGGCGCGCGGGGACCGAGAGGTCGGTTTCGAGGGTGCGGCCCTTGATCTCGCCGAAGATCGTGTCGCGCAGGCCCGCGAGGTGCCCGGTACGGGCCGTCGTGTAGGCGTTCTCGGCCTCGAGGTGCCCGACGACCTCGGCGTCGTCTTTCGCGCGCAACCACTCGTACGGGTCGTCGAAGGTGTCGCCGTGGTGCGAGCGCGAGCCGGGCCGGCGGGCGGCGACGGGCGGGGTGGGCTGCGGGTCGAGGTCGGTCACCGTTCCACGGTAGTGCGCTCCTCCGACGCGGGCTCCGGAGAACGCTCAGCGAGCCGCGCGCGTTTGACCCCCGGGGTCCCCGATGACAGGATGTGGACGCGACCCCGGTGAACGGGTGTCGAACTCCAGGTGAACTCTTCGTTCGTCGCGCCGATCCCGTCGGCATCCCTTCTTCCTTCTCACGGAAAGCGAACGGTGGAGAGCGCAGCCCTCATCATCGTGCTGGTCATCGCGCTGGCACTGTTCTTCGATTTCACCAACGGATTCCACGACACCGCCAACGCGATGGCCACCCCCATCGCCACCGGTGCGCTGAAGCCGAAGGTCGCCGTCCTCTTGGCGGCCTCGCTCAACCTGGTGGGCGCGTTCCTGTCGACCGAGGTCGCCAAGACGATCTCGGGCGGCATGATCCGCGAAGACCAGTTGAGTCCCGACATCTTCCCGCCCATCATCTTCGCCGGTCTGATCGGCGCGATCACCTGGAACATGCTGACGTGGCTGCTGGGGCTCCCCTCGAGCTCGTCGCACGCGCTGTTCGGCGGCCTGATCGGCGCGACGCTCGTGGGCGTCGGCGCCTCGGCGATCGACACGGGCGTGGTGCTGAGCAAGGTGATCCTGCCGGCGTTGATCGCCCCTCTGACGGCCGGCATCATCGCCTTCACCGTCACCAAGATCGCCTACGGCATCACGCGCCGGTACGACATGAAGGCCGACGGGCGCGACGGCTTCCGCTGGGGCCAGATCTTCACCTCGTCGCTCGTGGCTCTGGCGCACGGCACCAACGACGCGCAGAAGACGATGGGCGTCATCACCCTCGCCCTCATCACCGTCGGGTGGCAGTCGTCGGCGAACCCCGACCCGCAGCTGTGGGTCGTCTTCGCCTGCGCGATCACGATCGCGCTCGGCACCTACATGGGCGGCTGGCGCATCATCCGCACGCTCGGCAAGGGGCTCACCGACGTCAAGCCCGCGCAGGGCTTCTCGGCCGAGACCTCCACGGCGGCCACGATCCTGGCATCCAGCGCCCTCGGCTTCGCGCTGTCCACGACGCAGGTGGCCTCGGGATCCGTCATCGGTTCGGGCCTCGGCCGCCGCGGCTCGACCGTGCGGTGGAACACCGTGGGCCGCATCATGATCGGCTGGGTGCTCACGCTTCCCGCCGCCGGCGCCGTGGGCGCCGCCGCGGCCCTGATCGTGGTCTGGCTCGGCGGATGGGGCGTGGCGGTGGATGCCGTGATCGCGGTCGTCATCGTTCTCGGTCTGTTCCTGCGCTCCCGGCGCGACTCGGTGACCTCGGCCAACGCGATGAGCGAGGTCGCCGACTCCGGCGCCGCCGTGAAGGTGCCGCGCAAGCCCGAGCCCACGCGCGGCCAGCGCCGCCACGACGACGCGAGGAAGGACCGCGCGTGAGCATCGACTGGGAAGCCTTCCTGCACGTCTTCGTCGCCGCCCTGCTCGGGGCGACGGTGGTCGTGACGTTCTACGCCCTGGGTTTGCGCCTGCTGGTGCGCGGTGGCCGTCCGCCGCTGGTGGCGCCGGCGGAGTTCACCGACGCCATCACCGTGCTCACCGACAAGCAGAAGCGTCGCGCCGAGAGGGCGGTCGACAAGGCCGCCGCGCGCAACCCGCTGAGCGAGGGGCAGAAGCGCCTTTCGCTGGTCGCCGCCTACCTCTGCTTCGCCGTGTGCGCCGCAGTCGTGCTCGGCGCGCTGCTGCTGATCCTGCTCAACCACTGATCCTGCTCGCCCACGGAGGCGCCCGGGGAGCGGTGTCGGAGGCCCCTCGTAGGCTGGGGGCATGGCATCCGTGCAGTTCGGTCAGCATGCGCCCGCCGCGCGCGTGATCCTCCACCTCAGCGACACGCACCTGCTGGGCGGCGACCGGCTGCTCGGCGATCGCTACGACACGGCGCAGCACCTGCGCCGCACGCTCGCGGCCGCCGAGGCGACCGGAGTGCGACCGGATGCCGTGGTCTTCACCGGCGATCTGACCGACCTCGGCGAGCCCGAGGCCTACCGGGCGCTGCGCGCCGTGGTCGAACCGTGGGCGGCGCGTCTGGGGGCGCCGGTCGTCTGGGTGGCCGGCAACCACGATGAACGGCCCGCGCTGCGCGCCGAGCTGCTCGACGGCGAGCCGAGCGAGGAGCCCGTAAACGGGGTGTACGACCTCGGGGGACTCCGGCTCATCGCGCTCGACTCGACCGTGCCGGGGTGGCACCACGGCGACCTCGACGCCGCCCAGCTCTCGTGGTTGCGCGCCGAGTTGGCCGAGCCGGCGCCGCGGGGCACGATCCTGGCGCTGCACCATCCGCCGCTGCCCTCGCACATCCCGTTCTTCGACATCCTCGAGTTGCGCGATCAGCGCGGTCTCGCCGACGCGATCGCGGGCACCGACGTGCGCGCGATCCTCGCGGGCCACCTGCACTATTCGACGTCGGGGACCTTCGCCGGGGTGCCGGTGAGCGTGGCCGCGGCCTCCTGCTACACGATGGACCTCGCCCGCCCCGCCGACGAGGTCAACGGAATGGACGCCGGGCGCGCGTTCCACCTCGTGCACGTGTGGGACGACACGATCACCCACGCGGTGGTCCCGGTCGTCGACGCACAGGCCGCGGGCTTCTTCACGCCCGAGTGGACGGCGCGCATGGCGGCGTTGAGCCCCGAAGAGCGACTCGAGGCGTTCTCGCGCAAGCGGTGACGCCGCCGTGCGACGGCCGCCGCGTTCGGTATACGCGCGGGAGCGTGTCGGTGGGGAGACAGGCCGCGGCGTCGAACGACCGCGACGGGACCGATGGCTAGGCTCGTGGCATCCCTGCTCGCCGTGACAACCCACGAGGACACCACATGGCTTTGGACGCAATGACGCGCACCCGTACCGAGACCGATTCCCTGGGATCCCTCGAGATCCCCTTCGAGGCGTACTGGGGCATCCACACCGCCCGCGCGCTCGAGAACTTCCCCATCGCGAAGCGGCCGATCTCGGTCTACCCCGATCTCGTGCGAGCCCTCGCGATGGTCAAGCAGGCCTCGGCCCGCGCGAACCGCGAGATCGGCGTGCTCGACGCCGCGAAGGCCGACCTCATCGACCGCGCCGCCCAGCGCGTGATCGACGGCGAGTTCCACGACGAGTTCACCGTGGGCGTCATCCAGGGCGGGGCCGGCACCTCGACCAACATGAACGCCAACGAGGTCATCACCAACATCGCCCTCGAGCTCGCCGGCCGCGAGAAGGGCGACTACGGCTTCCTCTCGCCCATCGACGACACCAACCGCAGCCAGTCCACCAACGACGTCTACCCGACGGCCATCAAGATCGGGCTGGCGCTCACCCTGCAGAGCCTGCTCGAAGAGCTCGCGTTGCTGCGTCAGTCTTTCCTGACGAAGTCCGAGGAGTTCCACGACGTCCTCAAGGTCGGCCGCACCCAGCTGCAGGATGCCGTGCCCATGACGCTCGGACAGGAGTTCCACGGGTTCGCCACGACGTTGGGCGAGGACTACAGCCGTCTGACCGAGAACGCCTACCTGCTGTACGAGATCAACATGGGCGCCACGGCCATCGGTACGGGCATCACCGCTCACGCCGGGTACGGGGCCGCTGTTCTGCGGCACCTGCGCCAGATCACCGGGCTCGATCTCGAGACCGCGACCGACCTGGTCGAATCCACGAGCGACACCGGCGCGTTCATGTCGTTCTCGTCGTCGCTCAAGCGCAACGCCGTCAAACTGTCGAAGATCTGCAACGATCTGCGTCTGCTCTCCAGCGGTCCGCAGGCGGGCCTCGGCGAGATCAACCTCCCGGCGCGCCAGGCCGGCTCGAGCATCATGCCCGGCAAGGTCAACCCCGTCATCCCCGAGGTCGTGAACCAGGTCGCGTTCTCGGTCGTGGGGGCCGACATGACGGTGACCATGGCGGTCGAGGGCGGGCAGCTGCAGCTCAACGCCTTCGAGCCCGTCATCGCCCACTCGATCTACCAGTCGATCACGTGGATGCGGCAGGCGATGTGGACCCTGCGGGTCAACTGCGTCGACGGCATCACCGCGAACCGCGAGCGCCTGGGAGCCATGGTCGGCTCGTCGGTCGGCGTCGTGACGGCGCTGACGCCCTTCATCGGCTACGCGGCGTCGGCGGCCCTGGCCAAGACGGCCCTGCTGACGCACCGCAACGTCGCCGACCTGGTCGTCGAGGCCGGGCTGATGACGCGCGACGAGGTCATCAAGCAGCTCTCGCCGGCGCGTCTGTCGGGCCTGCACCCGATCACCGAGGCGATCCCGGTCATCCGAGCCGTCGAGGACGTCGTCGAAGGCTGACACGACGAACGACGGGGCCGGGACCGAGTGGTCGCGGCCCCGTCGTCGCGTCGAGGGTGAGCGCCGAGTCGCCCGCCCGGGGGTCGGGCGTCGGTCACCGGGCAGCCGTCACCGGCGGTCCGGCGGCGCCGTCGCCGCGCGGGCGTGGCTCAGTCGACGATCCGGCAGTGCGTGGTCAGCTCGCCGATGCCGTCGATCCCGACGGTCACCGTCGAGCGGTCGCGCAGGAAGATCTGCGGGTCGCGCGAGTAGCCCGCTCCGCCGGGGCTGCCGGTCGAGATGAGCGTGCCGGGCAGCAGGGTCGCCGACTCCGACAGCTTGTGGATGAGCGTCGCGACCGTGCGCACCATCTGGCCGGTGCTGGCATCCTGCACCGTGTGCCCGTCGACGACGGTCCAGATGTGCAGATCCTGCGGGTCGGGGATCTCGTCGGCGGTCACCACGAACGGGCCCGTCGGGGTGAAGCCGTCGAACGACTTGCACCGCGACCACTGCGCCTCCGAGAACTGGATGTTGCGCGCCGTGATGTCGTTGACGACGGTGTAGCCCCACACGTGGTCGAGGGCGTCGGCCTCGGCGACGTCGCGCCCGGGGCGCCCGATGATCACGCCGAGCTCGGCCTCGTAGTCGACGGCCTCGCTGAGCTGTCGCGGCCACGTCGTCGTCGCACCGTGGGCGGTGAGGGAGTTGGGCCACAGTACGAAGACGGTGGGCCCGGTGTCGGTCTTCAGCCCCAGCTCGCCCGAGTGGGCGGCGTAGTTCAGGCCGACCGCGAGGATCGCCGGGGGAGCGAGCATCGCCGAGGCGAAGGCGACGCCCGAGAGCGGATGCCGCGGTGCACCGGCGGACGCCGCACGCACGCGCTCGAGCAGGGCGTCACCGCCGGCGATGAGCTGTTCGAGCTGGCGGGGGGCACCCTCGAAGAACTCGTCGACGAACGAGAACTCGTCATCGTGGACGCTGACGAGACGGGGGGACTCCGCCCCCTCCGGGGAACGGACGTGGGCGAATCGCATGCCTCCACGCTACCGGGCCGCACCGGCGGGGCGTCGTCGCAAGCCCGGGATGCCGTGTCGCCGGCCGCCCCTAGGCTGTGCGCATGAGCTACCCCTCGCCGTTGGCGCAGCCCGGTTCCGCCGAGCCCGCCCGCATCTCCCCGGCACCGCAGGCAGCCGGCTCGGCTGCGCCTCCGCGCCGGCGCCGCGGGGGCATCGCCCTGTGGGTGGTGGCCGTACTGCTGGTGCCGGTGCTCGCCCTGCTCGTCCGCTACTTCACGGGCGTGTTGGGAACGGCGGCCTCGTTCATCGGGCTCGTGCTGGCGGTGATCCCGTTCGTCATCGTCTGGTTCGCGGTGCGCTACATCGACCGGTGGGAGCCCGAACCGCGCCGCCTGCTCGTGTTCGCCGTGGCCTGGGGCGCGGTGGCGGCCGTCGCCCTCGCGCTGGGGGTGGACCTGGTCCTCACCCTGGCGGTGGGCCGGCTGCCGGCCGAGTTCAGCTCGGTCGTGCAGGCACCGATCGTCGAAGAGCTCGCGAAGGGCCTCGGCGTGCTCCTGATCTTCGTGTTCGCCCGACGGTTCTTCGACGGCCCGGTCGACGGGATCGTCTACGGCGCGCTGATCGGTGCGGGCTTCGCCCTGACCGAGAACGTGCAGTACTTCGCCATCAGCTATCTCGAGGGCGGCCCGGGCCAGGTCGCCACGACCTTCTTCCTGCGCGCGGTGCTGTCGCCGTTCGCGCACGTCATGTTCACCAGCCTCACCGGCTTCGCGTTCGGCCTCGCCGCGCGTCGCGGGCTGCGTGGGGGCGGTGCCCTCGCCTACGGGATCCCCGGAGTGCTCGCCGCGATCGTTCTGCACGGGCTGTGGAACGGCTCGGCCACGTTCGCCAACTTCTTCGAGGTGTACGCCACGCTGCAGGTGCCACTGTTCCTGGCGTTCATCGCCGGCATCCTGGCCCTGCGGCGCGAAGAGACGCGTCTCACCCGCGCACGGCTGGGCGAGTACGCCGTCGCGGGCTGGTTCACGCCGCAAGAGGTCGACATGCTCGCCACCCGCCCCGGGCGCCGTTCGGCCCTCGCGTGGGCGCGCACGTTGCCCGGTGACCGCACGGCGGTGATGAAGGCCTTCATCGCGGATGCCACGGCACTCGCCGCCGCGCGCCAGCGCGCCCTGTCGGGGCGCGATCCGCAGGCTGTCGCCACCGAGCGGTACCTGCTCGAGCGCACCACCGACGCGCGTGCGGCGCTGCTCGCGCCGTGAGGTCTTGACAGCGCGGCGAGGCGGGAGCACCATCGATGTAGGCCAACTCAGCGCCCGGTAGACACGCAGGCATCGCCGCGGCACCGGGCGCTGAGTCTTTGTCCAGGGGCGGTCATCGACCGCCGGGCCGTGCTTGGATGGAGGCATGACTGATCGCACCAAGCCGGAGTTCGACGCTCCCAGCGGCCCCGCCCCCTCCGACCTCGTCATCCGCGACATCGCCGTCGGCGACGGCGCCGAGGCGAAGCCCGGCGACACCGTCACCGTGCACTACGCCGGTGTGGAGTACGAGTCGGGCGAAGAGTTCGACTCCTCGTGGGGCCGGGGCGAGAGCATCCAGTTCCCCCTCCGTGGCCTCATCCAGGGCTGGCAGGACGGCATCCCGGGCATGAAGGTCGGCGGTCGCCGCGAGCTCGTGATCCCGCCGCACCTGGCCTACGGTCCCGCCGGCGGACACTTCCTGGGTGGCAAGACCCTCATCTTCATCATCGACCTGCTCAAGGTCGGCTGACCAGCCGTTCTTCACGGAACGTTCACGAACCCGAGGGGGCTGCGGCTCCCTCGGGTTCGTTATTTTCCTCGATCGTGGAATACATTCGTGTGAATGGGAGTTGGATCCCGGCAGGACGCCGAAGCGGCTCCCCAGACCTCTAGGAGTGACATGACTGACACCACCGCCCTCGACATCCCCGGCTACAAGACCGGCACCTGGGTCCTCGACCCGTCGCACAGCGAGGTCACCTTCTCGGTGCGCCACATGATGATCTCGAAGGTGCGCGGCACGTTCGGTGTGAAGAGCGCCACCATCGTCGCCCCCGAGAACCCGCTCGAGGCCACCGTCGAGGCCTCCGTCGACGTGACCTCCGTCGACACCAAGGACGAGGGCCGCGACCAGCACCTGCGCTCCGCCGAGTTCTTCGACATCGAGACCTACCCGACGATGGACTTCCGCTCCACCGGTGTGCGCGTCGAAAAGGGCGACTTCCTCGTCGACGGTGACCTCACCATCCGCGGCATCACCAGGCCCGCCACCTTCTCACTCGACTTCGGCGGCTTCGGCACCGACCCGTGGGGCAACTACAAGGCCGGCGCGACCGCCAAGACGGTCATCAACCGCGAAGACTTCGACCTCACCTGGAACGCCGCCCTCGAGACCGGCGGCGTGCTGGTCGGCAAGGACGTCACCATCGAGCTCGACCTGCAGCTCGCGCTCCAGGCGTGATCTCCGCGAAGGCCCCGGGTGCTCGGCATCCGGGGCCTTCCGCGTTTCTCGGGCGACCCCGGGTGCTCGGCATCCGGGGTCGTTGTGGTCTCTCCGTCGTGCGCGGAAGCCGCCCGCGGTGCGTCACCCCGCGGTGACGCGACGCCGCAGGCGCAGCCTCTGCTGCACGAGCAGGATGCCGACGAACACCACGGCCGCCCCCACGGGTTCGTTCCACGAGATGCGCTCCCCGAGCACGAGGATGCCGAGAGCCACCCCGACCACGGGGGTGATGTACGTGACGGTCGAGGCCCGGGTGGGCCCCCAGGCGCGCAGGGTGTTCTGGTTCCAGACGTAGGCGATGCCGGTGCCGAGTACCCCCAGGGCGACGATGCTGAGCACCACCGGGGTCGTCAGGTCCATCGGCTCGGCGAGGATCACGGGCGACAGCAGCACCATGAACGCCGCCGCCGGGCCGATGTAACCGAAGGCGAAGGCGATGCCCGACAGTCCGGTGTCGCCGAGGAACCGACGCATGTACGCGAGGCTGAAGCCGTAGCAGGCGGTGGCGCCCAGCAGCGCGATCTGCGCGACCGTGCTGTCGCCCACGTCGGCGACCGCGCCCGGCGCGATGATCACGACGACCCCGGCGATGCCCACGGCGATGCCGAGCAGCTGCCCGGGCTTGAGGCTCTCGACGCGGAACACCGCCCACGCCATGATCGCGGTCATGATCGGCGTGGTCGCGTTGAAGATGCTCGCCAGTCCCGACGAGACGTGCTGCTCGGCCCAGGCGAACAGCAGGAACGGCACGACGCAGAACGTGGCCGCCAGAACGCACAGGTGACCCCACATCCGTCGGCTGCGGGGGAGGCGTTCGCGCCGGATCGCGACGATCGCGGCGAGAGCGAGCGCACCGAACAGCAGCCGCCCGCCGGCGACCTGCGCCGGGGTCATTCCGGTGAGGGCGATCGCGATGAAGAGGAAGCTCGAGCCCCACACGATGCCCGTGAGCACGAACTGCACGGCGATGGAGACGGGGGAGGGAGAGGAACCGGATGCCACGATCCCGACCCTAGGCCCGAGTGCCGACATCGCGCGGGCGAAGCGGATGCGACGGCGGAAATCCGCCGACGGTCGGCAGTGCGCGTGCGGGGCTGTGCTCGCACGGAGCTGCGACACGAGGGGCGTCCCGGGCCCCTTCGCGGAGAAGACCCGGGGACGGGTGCCCTCCGCGGAGCGGGGTGCGCGCGATGCGCTGCAACGCGGCTCTCGTCGCGCTGGGGGTTAGGGCTGCGGGTTCAGCGCGTCGTACGCGCGGAACCGGGGCGTGAAGCGCACCAGCGTGCCGACGAGGCCGAGGATCACGATGCCGCCGAACAGCGGTGGCACCCAGAGGGCCGTGGCCGTCGCGAGGGTGCCCGCGTACAGGGCTCCCACGCGCGGGCCGCCGGCGACCACGACGATGAAGATGCCCTGCAGGCGCCCGCGCATGGCATCCGGGACGGCCGCCTGCATCATGGTCGAGCGATAGATCGCGCTGACGTTGTCGGCGGCTCCCGAGACGGCCAGCACCACGGCGGCGAGGGCGATCAGTGCGACCGCGGCGTGCGTCTCGTCGACGACGTCGGGGCGCAGCCAGCCCAGGGTGGCGGCGAGCAGGACGAGACCGAACAGACCGATCGCGAGGCCGTAGACCTGGATCGCGCGTTCGATGCCGAGCCCCTGTCGACGGACGCGGCCGATCGGCCCCGAGAACAGGCTGGAGAGGAACGCCCCCGCCGCGACCGCCGCGGTCAGCACCCCGGTCGTGATCGCACCGCCGCCCAGCAGCACCGCTCCGATGGCGGGGAAGAGCGCGACCGGCTGGCCGAAGGTCATGGCGATGATGTCGAGCACGTACTGCAGTCGGATGTTGGGCGCGCGTTTCAGGAACCGCGCGCCGTCGCGCAGCGATTCGAGGCCCGGGCGCACCACGACGCCCTCGGGACGGAGCCGGGGGAGGGACCACAGCCCGAGGAACAGCGAGCTCATGAGCAGCACGTCGAGCGAGTAGGTCCACGCGTACCCCGCGACGGCGACGAGCACACCGGCGAGGGCGGGTCCGGCCATCACCATGATGCCGACCGTCACGCCCTGCAGGGCCGCGGCGGCGGGGAGGAGGTCGCGGGGGATGAGGCGTGGGGTGATCGCCGACTTCGTCGCCATGACGATGGAGTTCGCCGCCGAGTTCACGACGCTCAGGACGAACAACCAGCCGACCGTCTCGAGCCCCGACCACGCGAGGGCGGCGAGCAAGCCGGTCGACGCGAAGGTGACGAGGGCGGCGAGCAGGGCGACCGTGCGGCGATCGAACGCGTCGGCGAGCACGCCGCCGTAGAGGCCCGCGATGACCATCGGCACCAGTCCCGCCACGGCGATCATCGACACGGCCAGCGTGCTCTGGGTCAGCTCGAACACGTGCAGCATGACCGCCACGACCGTCAGCTGCCCGCCGAGCCCCGACAGGGTGGAGCCGATCCACAGACGGGCGAAGGCAGGCGACGTGGTGAGGGGCCGCAGGTCGATGAAGGCGCTCTGACGGCTCACTCGTCGACCTCGAAGCGTTTGACGCGCGCGGTGTGGCCGCGTACGACGCGGACGCGGCTCGGGGCGACGTCGAAGTGCGCCGCGAGCACTCGCGCGGCGCCGGCGTTCGCGGCCCCGTCGACCGCGCGTTCGCGGACGTGCACCACCAGGCCGTCGGGCCCGTCTTCGACCAGCGGGCCGCGGCGGGAACCCGGCTGGACGAAGACGGTGAGCTGCACGGATTGAGGGTACGCCAGCCCTCCGACATCGCGTCGCCGCAGGCGCCGAGCATCGGGCGTGTGTGAACGGGTGAGCCGTGCTGTAGACTCATGCGGTTGCCGTTTGATCGGCCGCGGATAAAGAGAGCCCACGTATCAGGCGTCGGGCGCCGCGCAATGAGAGAAAGGGGATCCCATCTATGCCACTCGAGTCTGACGCCAAGAAGGCGATCATCGAACAGTACGCGACGCACCCCGGTGACACCGGATCCCCCGAGGTGCAGGTCGCGATGCTGACGCAGCGCATCAAGGACCTCACCGAGCACCTCAAGGAGCACAAGCACGACCACCACTCGCGTCGTGGTCTGTTCTTGATGGTGGGTCAGCGCCGCCGTCTGCTCGGCTACCTCCAGGACATCGACATCGCGCGTTACCGCTCGCTGATCGAGCGCCTGGGTCTCCGTCGCTAAGCGCGACCCCGCGTATATCGCTTTCTCGAAGGCCGTCCCACGGTGTGGGGCGGCCTTCGCTGTTCCCGGATGCCGGGGGCCCGGCATCCGGGGTCTGGCGCCGATGCCCGCGTCCCGTCCCCATAAACGCCATTCCTGCGCATAAACGCGGTGTCGGAGCGTTTCTGCGCAGGAACGGCGTTTATGCGTGCCGGGAGGGAGCGCGGCGTCGGGCCGGACGAGACCCGATGCATCGTCGGGGCCCGTGGCCGGGGCTGTCCCGGCTCGGCTGACCGATCCGCCCGCCCCGCTCTCTTAAACGCCATTCCTGCGCATAAACGCGGTGTCGGAGCGTTTCTGCGCAGGAACGGCGTTTATGCGTGCCGGGAGGGAGCGCGGCGTCGGGCCGTATGAGACCGGGTACCTCGTCGAGCCCCGTGCCCGGGGCTATCGGGGCCGCGGCCCGCCCGCGCCGCGCACGCCCCGACTCCACCCAGCGCACGAAGAACGCCCGCCGCCGGCCGGACCGACGACGGGCGTTCGAGAGACGCGGACTCAGGATGCCGCGCGCGCGGCCACCAGGTCGGAGTGCCACCGCTCGGCCACGTCGGGGTGCGCGCGCAGACGCGACTTGAGCGCGTTCTCGCCGTAGGTGGCGTGGATGGGGTTGGTGGGGTCGTCTTCGACGCCGTGGGCCTCGGCCGCGAGGTCGGCCGGCAGCTCGATGATCGGCAGGCGCGCGTCGAGGGCCGGGTTGAAGAAGAACGGCACCGAGATGCGCTCGTCGGGGAACCGCGGCGAGGTCACGCGGTGGTTCGTCGCCCGGAGGTAGCCCTGCGTGGCGTACTCGAGGAGCTCTCCGATGTTCACGACGAAAGCGCCCGACACCGGAGGGGCGTCGACCCACTCGCCGTCGCGCTCGACCTGCAGGCCGCCCTTGCCGGGCTCGACCCAGAGCAGCGTCAGGACGCCCGAGTCCTTGTGCGCACCGACACCCTGCTGGGGCGTGGGGTCGTCCTTGCCGGGGTAGCGGACGATCTTGATGAGCGTCTGCGGGTCGCCGAAGTGGCGGTCGAAGTACTGCTCCTCGGCGCCCAGGGCGAGGGCCCACGCGCGCAGGAGCTTGCGGGCGACGCCGGTGAGGTGGTCGTGCCACTCGGTGACGACCTCTTTGAGCTCGGGCTGCGCCGCCGGCCACAGGTTGGGACCGATCAGCCGGTCGTACCCGGGAGCGTCGGGGTCGTCCCCACGCCCACTCGTCGCGTCGCTTGCGCGCCGCGGCGAGCCTCCGGGCGTGTGGGCCCAGATGGCCTCGCGCTCGGGCCCGATGTCGATCTGCTCGCGCCAGTCGACCCGGCCCTGCGTGCGCTCGCCGCCGACGCGCGTGTATCCGCGGAAGTGCGGGCTCGTGACGTTCTCGATCGCGAGCTTGTCGGCCTCGGGCAACGCGAAGAAGCCCTTCGCGGCCGCCAGCAGGCTCGTCTCGAGCGCGGGGCTGACCCCCGTGCCGGTCAGGTAGAAGAACCCGACGTCGTGGGTCGCGGCGCGCAGCTCGTCTCGGAAGCGGGCGGCGGCATCCGGACCCTGGTCGAGGAGCGAGAGGTCGAGCACGGGGAGAGTGAGGTCGGACATGCGACGAGGCTAGGTCGATCCGCGTGGCGCCGCGCGAATGTTGCCGATGGTTACCGACGGAGCCTTCGTGGACGGCGGAACGGAAGGGGCGCGAAGGCGGGTCAATCGCACTCCCGGGGCAAACCCCGCCGATCGGCGGGGTGCGAACCGGCCAGGGAGATGCGTATCGTGTCCTGGTCAGGTGAGGCTGTCCTTACCTTCCCGCAGTGCCGCGGCGCCCCACCCGAAACCCGAGAGTCGGAAACCCGCCCGTGCTTGCCAGCTTCTTCGCCACCTTCCTCATCGGCCTTCGCGAAGGCCTCGAGGCCGCGCTCGTCGTGGGCATCCTCGTGGCCTACCTCACGCGCCTCGGGCGTCGCGACGCCCTCCCGCGGCTCTGGATGGGCGTGGGGCTGGCGATCGCCCTCGCCCTCGTGGTCGGCGCCGTGTTCACCTTCGGCGCGTACATGCTCACGTTCGAAGCGCAGGAGCTGCTCGGTGGCGGGCTTTCGCTGCTCGCGGTGGCGATGGTCACGTGGATGATCTTCTGGATGCAGCGAGCCGGCCGCACGCTCAAGGCCGGTCTCGAGGGGGGCGTCGACAGGGCGCTCCGCGGCGGCGTCTGGGCGATCGTCGCGATCGGCTTCGTCTCGGTGGCGCGCGAGGGGGTCGAGACGACGCTGCTGCTCTGGTCGATGGTGCAGTCCTTCGGTGACACGCCCGCTGCCCTGCTCGGTGCGCTCGTCGGCCTGATCACCGCCGTGCTGCTGGGCTGGCTGATCGCGCGGGGGATGCTGCGTCTGAACCTCGGTCGCTTCTTCACCTGGACCGGGGGCTTCCTCGTCGTGGTCGCCGCCGGAGTGCTCGCCTATGCGCTGCACGACCTGCAGGAGGCCGGTGCCCTTCCCGGCCCCTTCGGCAGCGCCGCCCCCCTCGATCCCGTCACCGGCCTCGTGGCGACGGGCTGGAGCGGGTTCCCCTTCGGCTGGGCGTTCGACGTCTCGGACACCATCGCCCCCGGTGAAGCGCTCGCCGCGCTGCTGCAGGCCACGGTCGGTTTCATGCCCGCCATGACCTGGCTGCAGGTCATCGCCTGGGCCCTGTACATCGCGATCGTCGTGCCGCTGTTCGTGCGCGGAGTGCGCGCGAACCGGCGACCGAAGCCCCGCGCCGCCGACGCGGCCCCGGACGCGAGCGGGAACCCCACCCCACAGACCCTCGACGCCGCTCGCGCACCCGATGCCGCGGCATCCACCCATCCGAATGGAGCATCATGACCTCGACTCGCCTCCTCGCGGCCACGGCCGTCGCCGGCGCGGCCGTCCTCGTCCTCTCGGGCTGCGTCGCCAAGACCGACGCGGCCGCCTCCGGTGCCCTCACGGTCACCTCGACCGGTGACGGGTGCGCCGTGTCGGCGGGATCCGCCCCCAGCGGCACCGTCGCCTTCGACGTCAGCAACAAGGGCGACCAGACGACGGAGTTCTACCTGCTGGCCTCCGACGGCCTGCGCATCGTCGGCGAGGTCGAGAACATCGCCCCCGGCGCCTCGCGCAACCTCACCGTCGTCGCGCAGCCCGGCGACTACTTCACCCTCTGCAAGCCCGGCATGGTGGGCGACGGCGTGGGCCGGGCGAGCTTCTCGGTCACCGGCGACGCCGTGGCCGTGACGGGACCGGATGCCGAGCAGAAGCAGCAGGCCGTCGACCTGTACGCCGCGTTCGTGAAGGACCAGGTGGGTCAGCTGCTCCCCGCGGTGCAGACCTTCGCCGCCGCCTACGAGTCGGGCGACGACGCGGCTGCGCAGACGCAGTTCCCGCGCGTGCGGGCCTACTACGAGCGCATCGAGCCGATCGCCGAGGCCCTGGGCGACCTCGACCCGCGCATCGACTACCGCGAGGTCGACGCCGTGGCGGAGGGACTGGACTGGACCGGCTTCCACCGCATCGAGAAGGACCTGTGGGTTCCCGCGCAGGACGCGCTGAACGCCGACGGCGAGACGCCGGCATGGAAGGACTGGGCGCCGTCCACCCCGGCCGAGCGCGCCACCTACGGCGACAAGCTCATCGCCGACACGCAGGAGCTGTACGACTACGTGCACGGCGACGAGTTCGTGCAGGCGTTGGACGCGCAGGGCGTCGCGGGCATCTCGAACGGGGCGATCGCGCTGCTCGACGAGGTCGCCACGGGCAAGATCAGCGGCGAAGAGGACTGGTGGTCGGGCACCGACCTGTACGACTTCGCCGCCAACGTCGAGGGTTCGAAGATGGCCTTCTCGCTCGTGCGGGACTTCGCCGAATCGAAGGGCGACAAGGGCACGACCCTGGTCACCCGCATCGACACCGGGTACGCCGACCTCGAAGCGGCCCTGGCCGCGCACGGTTCGGCCGACGCGGGCTTCGTCGCCTACTCGCAGCTCACCGACGCCGACAAGCGCCAGTTCACCGATCTCATCAATGCGCTGGCCGAGCCGCTCTCGCAGCTCACGGTGACCGTTCTGGAGTGAGCGTGACCGACGAAGAGCAGACCCCGACCACGGCGTCCGACCCGACCCCGGAGGCCACCGGCCTGTCCCGACGCGGCCTGATGGGGCTCGCGATCGGGGCGGGTGCGGCCGGCCTCGCCGTCGGCGCCGGCGGCGGGTTCGCGGGCGGTGCCGCGTACGGTCAGGATCAGGCGCGGCGGGCGATGGATGCCACGGCCCCGGCCTCCGGCATCCACCAGGTCGGC
Organism: Microbacterium sp. CFBP 8801; assembly: GCF_014839455.1. Classification (NCBI taxonomy): domain Bacteria; kingdom Bacillati; phylum Actinomycetota; class Actinomycetes; order Micrococcales; family Microbacteriaceae; genus Microbacterium; species Microbacterium sp. CFBP 8801. The sequence goes on from NZ_JACYNU010000002.1 coordinate 303,679, forward strand.
ATCACCACGCCGGTGCAGGACCACCTGCACTTCGCCTCGTACGACATGATGGCCCGCACCACCCGCGACGATCTCGCCGAGCTGCTGTCGGACTGGACGTACGCGGCCACCCGAATGATGCAGGGGCTCGACGTCAGTGCGACGGGGGCGGTCGGCGGGTCGCCGCAGGCGCCGCCCGACGACACGGGCGAGGCGGTGGGGCTGCCCGCGAGCAACCTCACGATCACGTTCGGCTTCGGCCCGACCCTGTTCGACGCGCGCTTCGGCCTCGAGGGGCAGCGTCCGGCGGGGCTCGAGCGGCTGCCGGCGTTCCTCGGCGACGACCTCGATCCGCTGCGGTCCGACGGCGACCTGTGCATCCAGGCCTGCGCCGACGATCCGCAGGTGGCCGTGCACGCGATCCGCAACCTCAGCCGCATCGCCTTCGGGCGGGCGACGATCCGGTGGTCGCAGTTGGGCTTCGGCCGCACGTCCAAGACCACGGCCGCGCAGGCCACCCCGCGGAACCTCTTCGGATTCAAGGACGGCACGGCCAACGTGCTCGCCGACGACACCGCCGCTCTCGACGACAACGTCTGGGTGTCGGCATCCGAGGGCCCGGCGTGGCTGGTCGGCGGGTCGTACCTCGTGGCGCGGCGCATCGCGATGCTCATCGAGACGTGGGACCGCACCCGCCTCGCCGAGCAGGACCGCGTGATCGGCCGCGACAAGGGCCAGGGGGCGCCGCTCTCGGGTGGCGACGAGTTCACGAAGCCCGACTTCCAGGCGACGGATGCCGCGGGGCAACCGCGCATCGACCCGCGCAGCCACGTGCGCCTGGCGCACCCCGACACGAACGGCGGCATTCAGATCCTGCGCCGCGGGTACAACTTCGTCGACGGGACGACCGACCTCGGGCGGCTGAACGCCGGGCTCTTCTTCCTGTCGTTCCAGAAGGCCCCCGACCGTTACGTCACCCTGCAGCGGTCCCTGTCGACCGATGCGATGAACGAGTACGTCCGTCACGTCGGGTCGGGGCTGTGGGTCGTACCGCCGGCGCCGGCCGCGGGGGAGTCGGTGGGGGCGGGGCTGCTCGGCGCGTGAGGGGATCCGGTCTCGCCCGAGGGCTCGGCGCGAGAGGCTGAGCCCGCCGACGACGCCGTGACGCGCGCGGGGCGCTGAGGGACACCTACCTCGACCCGCGACCCGCCCCCAGCTCCCGGTCGCGGAAGAGCCACGGCATCCGGGGTTCCACCAGGGGGCGGGTGAGTCGGCGCACGGGCCGGCTCGACAGGCCGACGGCGATCGCCACGCTCGCGACGGCGATGAGGGGGATCCACAGCGCCGCGGGTTCGAGACCCCGCAGGACGCCCGATTGGCGGAACGGATAGAGCACGAACGTGTGCAGCAGGTAGACGGACATCGTGTACCGGCCGAGGTGCGTCCACGACGTCTCGCGGCGCGGGACGAGCAGCAGGAACGCCGTCATCAGCACGAGCGCGAGGGCGATGATCGCCAGCCGCACCCCGCCCGCCCACCACTGCGGGGCGCCCAGGTCGGCGTACGTGTCGACGAAGAAGAACCACGTGCCCAGGCGCACGTCGCGCCAGACATCGACGAAGGCGAACGCGATCGCCCCGGCTCCGGCCAGGACGAGGACGGCGACGACGCGCAGCCACACCGGTCGGGCGTCGAGCAGCCCCCGGCGCGCGACGACGTCGCGCTCGCGCAGCCACCACCCGAGGGTGAAGAACGGCAGCAGACCGAGGAAGCGCGAGAGCGAGAGGGTCGAGTCGATGCCGGGGAGGTACCCGGCGACGATCGCGATCGCCAACGCCCACAGCACGGGCGCGCGCAGCAGCGCGAGGTAGGGCAGCACGAGTCGGAACAGCGCCAGCGCCAGCAGGAACCACAGCGTCCACGACGGCTGCGCCGGATCGAGGTCGGTCCGGCCGGTCACGAGCAGCTGCGTGATCGTCCAGAGCGTCTCGAAGATCAGGTACGGCGCGATCAGGTCGGTGAACAGTCGCGCCATCCGTCGGCGGGTCGGTTCGGCCGACGACGAGAAGTAGCCCGCCACGAGGGCGAAGAGGGGCATGTGGAACGCGTAGACGAGCAGGTACAGCGCCTCGGCGGCATCCGAATCGTAGGTCAGTCGCTGCACGGCGTGACCGAACACGACGAGCACGATCGCGGCGAAGCGGGCGTTGTCCCAGAAGGGCACACGGGTCGGTGTCGTCATCGCCAGCGACGATATCCGCGCCGGGAGCGGCGGTCCACGGGGGTGGATACCGGATGCCGATGAGGTAACGCGGAATAAAGCTCGGCCTCGAACGTTGGAGCATGTATATTCAGTTGCATACAAATAAGAGGGGCACTGATTCAGATGAGCACGGTGAACGAGACGAACAACTGGCCCGGGATGCAGTTCGGCGTCATGACGGTGAGCGACATCACCCAGGACCCGACCACCGGTAAGACGCCCAGCGAAGCGCAGCGCATCAAGGACACGCTGACCATCGCGAAGCACACCGAAGAGGTCGGCCTCGACGTCTTCGCCCTCGGCGAGCACCACAACCCGCCGTTCTGGTCGTCGTCGCCCACGACGACGCTGGCGTACATCGCCGCGCAGACCGAGCGCCTCATCCTCACGACCTCGACGACACTCATCACCACGAACGACCCGGTGAAGATCGCCGAGGACTTCGCCATGCTGCAGCACGTGTCGGGGGGCCGCGCCGACCTCATGCTCGGCCGGGGCAACACCGGACCCGTGTACCCCTGGTTCGGTAAGGACATCCGCCAGGGTCTGCCCCTGACCATCGAGAACTACGACCTGCTGCACAAGCTGTGGCGCGAGGACGTCGTCGACTGGGAGGGGAAGTTCCGCACCCCGCTGCAGGGCTTCACCTCGACCCCGCGTCCCCTCGACGGCGTGGCGCCGTTCGTCTGGCACGGCTCGATCCGCACTCCGGAGATCGCCGAGCAGGCCGCGTACTACGGCAACGGCTTCTTCGCCAACAACATCTTCTGGCCCAAGGAGCACTACCAGCGCCTCATCACGCTGTACCGCGAGCGCTTCGCCCACTACGGCCACGGCACGCCCCAGCAGGCGATCGTCGGACTCGGCGGACAGGTGTTCATGCGCTCCAACTCGCAGGACGCCGTGCGCGAGTTCCGCCCCTACTTCGACAACGCCCCCGTCTACGGCCACGGCCCGAGCCTCGAGGACTTCAGCGAGATGACCCCGCTGACCGTCGGCTCGCCGCAGCAGATCATCGACCGCTACGCGTCGATGCGCGAGACCTACGGCGACTACCAGCGCCAGCTGTTCCTCATCGACCACGCGGGGCTTCCCACCAAGACCGTGCTCGAGCAGCTCGACATCCTGGGCTCCGAGGTCGTGCCGGTGCTGCGCAAGGAGCTGCAGAAGAACCGCCCCGCCGAGGTGCCCGACGCGCCCACGCACGCCAACATGGTCGAGAAGGCGTATGCCGGTGCCGCTCCGCGCCAGGCCGTTCCCGCCGCGAACCGCGGCGACAACCTCACCGCGGGCAGCCCGTACCAGGATGCCGCGAAGGCCGGCAGCGCCTTCGGTTCCGCCGCGACGCGCGTGGGGGCCTGACGTGGCCGCCCGCCGCATCGCGGTGATCACCGCGGGCCTGTCCACGCCGTCGTCGACGCGCATGCTCGGTGACCGCCTCGCCCACGCGGCTCTGGCCGAGCTGCGCGAGCGCGGCATCGACGCCACCAGTGACGTGTTCGAACTGCGCGACTACGCGCACGACCTCACCGACAACCTGCTCACCGGCTTCGCGCCCCCGGCGCTGGAGCAGATGATCAACACGGTCGTGTCGGCCGACGGCATCATCGCCGTGACGCCGATCTTCTCGACCAGCTACTCGGGCCTGTTCAAGTCGTTCATCGACGTGCTCGACCCGCAGGCGCTGAACGGCACGCCCGTGCTGATCGGCGCGAACGCGGGGACGGCGCGCCACTCGCTCGCGATCGACTACGCCATCCGGCCGCTGTTCACCTACCTGCACGCCAATCCCGTGCCGACCGGAGTGTTCGCGGCATCCAGTGACTGGGGATCGAACGCCGACGAGGTCGCCCCGCTGGGCTCGCGCGTCGACCGCGGAGCCCGGGAGTTCGCCGACGCGATCGCCGCGCGCGAGCCGGTACGCGACGCCGATCCGTTCGACCCGTCGTCGTACCTCGGCGAGGGCCGCTCGTTCGGCCACCTGCTGGGTGGTCTGTCGGGGGAGTGACCCCGTATGACGCCCCGTCGCCCTCGCGGGCGGCGGGGCGTCGTCGTGCGCGGGGTCGCGCACAACCTCGGTCATGCGCACGACCTCAGTCGGGAGGGGCCCGTTCGGGCTGAGGTTGTGCACATCGCTGAGGTTGTGGCGTGGGAGTGGGCGGCCGCGCGCGTTCGAGGACCGGCCGATCGCTGAGCCCGTGCACCCGGCCCGGAGCGGACCCGCCCTAGGGTGGGGGCGAGCAGAAGGAGCCGCGATGGATGCCGCGCAGTGGGACGAGCGATACCGCGCCTCGGCCGGGGGAGTGTGGGCCACCCAGCCGCCCGCCGCCGTGCGCGAGATCGCGGCGACGCTGCCGCCGGGAACCGCCATCGACGTCGCGACCGGCGACGGGCGCACGGCGCTGTGGCTCGCCGGGCGCGGCTGGACCTGCACGGGAGTCGACTTCTCGGGCGCCGGTCTCGCGCTCGCCGCGGCGCGGCCCGGGGGCGACGCGGTCACCTGGACGCGCGCAGACGTGCACGAGTGGGAGCCCGCGACTCCCGTCGACCTCGTGGTGTCGTGCTACCTGCACCTGCCCGACAGCGCCGTCGCCGTCGCACGGATCGCGGAGTGGGTCGCACCCGGGGGTTCGCTCGTCGTGATCGGTCACGATGTCGACAACATCGCCGCCGGTGGTCACGGACCGACCGACCCCGCGATCCTGTACACGCCCGAACTGCTGCGCAGCGCCCTCGACGAGGGGTTCCGCATCGAGCGCTGCGAGCGCATCACGCGCACGAGCGCCGATGCCGAGCTGCGGGGCGGGCACGCTTCCGCCGCGATCGACACCCTTCTGCACGCGGTGCGGGTGGGCTGACGCGGCCCCGACGTCGCGGGGTCGTCGCTCGCGGAGGCGTCGACGGGCGAGCCGCCGTGCTGCGCGGGGGAGCGAGGCGTCGGCGCGAGCGCTCGCCTCACAGCACGATGTCGTCCGTGCTGCGCAGCTCGCGCGCCGCGACCGGGCGCAGCCCCCGCCGCACGAACGTGTCGGCGGCCTGCAGCGGCCCCGCGTCGACCCCCGCTTCGGCCGCGATGTCGGCGATGGGCACCTGGAACGTGCGGAACGCCTCGAGCGGTGCCACCGTCAGAGCCTGCCGCGTGTCGACGAGCGCGCTCTGATCGAGCACGAAGCCCGCCGCCGCCAGGGCGTCGCCGTCGCGCCAGGCGGCGATCTTCCAGAACCGCAGGGGCACGCGGATGCCGCGATACGGCGGGTCGTCGGCGCCCCGCACCGGGGCGGTGAACACCGCGAGACGCCGGTCGGTCGTCTCGGCGTAGGCGAGCACGTGGTCTTCGAGACCCAGCCAGAGCTCTTTCGACTGGTTGAAACCCGCGGCCTGGGGCGCGGCATTCGTGTAGAAGAACGTCGCCTCGGTGGCAGCTCGAGCCTCGGACGCCGAGCCCCAGCCCGGATCGCGCCGCCGCACGAGATGGCCGCGGTCGAGGTCGTTGCGGCTGTAGACCTCGGGTCCCGCCTGCGCGTCGGCGGAGACGCGCGGATCGAGCCGCCACTCGCCCGTGCGCGGCTGCTCGCGCAGCGTCGCCCCGTCGACGACCACGCCGGTGACGGCGGCGAACCGACTCTCCTCGTCGAGAAGCACCGAGAACCGCGGGTAGTCGAGCCGGGTGACCGGCGCGGTGGGGGAGGGGAGGGGCAGGGGGATGCCGAGGAAGTCCGGGTCGTAGCCGTCGCTCATGCCCCCATGCTGCCCGGGGCCTCCGACATCGCGACAGACGCGCGCGGAGAACGTCGTGTGAAGACCCGGCCCGTCCGGCGTCGCGCCCGGGGTCCGGCATCCGCCGCCGACGATCAGCCCCGCGACGCCACCCTGCGCTTCGCGCGACGCGCCAGCACGAGATCGATCCCCACGCCGATCCCCACCGCCACGACGATCGACACGACCACCGCGACGACCGGCCCGCCCGGCACCACCGCGGCCACGATCGCGCCGATCACGGCCTGGTACGCCGCCCAGGCGAGCGCCGCGCCCGCCGCCACCCCGAGGTAGCGCGCCGGAGCCACCCGCGCGGCGCCCGCGGCCAGGTTGACCGCGAGGCGCGCGAACGGTACGAACCGCGCGGTGAACAGCACGACCGCGGCGTTGCGTTCCAGGCGTGCCCGCGCCCAGTCGAGGGCGGCGCGCACGCGGGGGCGGCGCATCCACGCCCAGCGCTCGACGCCGACCGTGCGACCGACCAGGTAGCAGCAGGCGTCGCCGGCGAAGGCCGCGGCTGCGGCGACGAGCACGACCCCGGCGAGCGGCGGCGTGCCGTGCGACACCGCCAGGGCCCCGAAGGCGGTGACGGCCGCCTCGCCCGGGATGACGACGAGGAAGGCGTCGGCGAACACGAGGACCGCCATGCCGAGCAGGGCCCACGGGCTCGCGGCGATCGCCTGCAGCCACGCGTCGACACCGTCCATTCCGTCACTCTCCGCCGCCGATCGAGACGCCCCGCCCACGCGGCGGTGACGCCCAGCGGAGCATCGGGTGAACATCGCGAACCTGGCCCCGATCCGGCCCCCACCGGCCCGCCCGAGGTCCCACCCTGGAGGCGTGAGAGTCGCGCTGCTGGCCGAATCCTTCCTTCCCCACATGAACGGGGTCACCGGTTCCGTTCTGCATGTGCTGCGCCATCTGGCCGAGGCGGGGCACGAGACCCTGGTCATCGCTCCGAAGTCGGGCGATGTCACCGCCGATCTGCACGGCGCGCGCACCGAGCTGCTGCGCTCGGTGCCGCTGCCGTCGTACCCCGAGGTGCGCGTGGTGTTCGCCCGGGCCGCCCGCCTCGGGGCCCTCCTGCGCGACTTCGATCCCGACGTGGTGCACCTGGCATCCCCGTTCGTGCTCGGCTGGCAGGGGCTCGCCGCCGCCGACGCGCTGAGGATCCCCTCGGTCGCGGTCTACCAGACCGACGTCGTCGCCTACTCGCAGAAGTACGGTCTGCCCCACGCCACGGCGCTCGTCGCCGGGCACGTCGCCCGCCTGCACCGCCGCGCCACGCTCACCCTCGCGCCGTCGTCGGCGTCGACGCGCCAGCTCGAGGGTCTGGGGGTCGATCGCATCCGCCGCTGGGGTCGGGGAGTGGATGCCGTCCGCTTCGCGCCCGAGCACCGTGACCACGCGTGGCGGGCCGAGGTGGCCCCGAACGGTGAACGCATCGTGGGGTACGTCGGGCGCCTCGCCCCCGAGAAGCAGGTCGACGACCTGCGCGCGCTCGCCGACGTACCCGGGACGCGCCTGGTGATCGTCGGCGACGGCCCCTCGCGGCCCGCGCTCGAGAGGGCGATTCCGGATGCCGTCTTCACCGGGCACCTGTCGGGTGCGGCGTTGGCGCAGGCCATGGCCGGCTTCGACGTCTTCGTGCACCCGGGTGAGAGCGAGACGTTCGGCCAGACCATCCAGGAGGCCCTCGCCAGCGGTGTTCCCGTGGTGGCGACCGGCGTGGGCGGGCCGCTCGACCTGGTGCGCTCCAGCGTCGACGGCTGGCTGTACCGTCCCGGCGACCTCGACGACCTGCGCGCCCGCGTCGCCGATCTCGTCGGCGACGAGTCGAAGCGCCGCGCGTTCGCCCGCGCCGCGCGCGAGGCGGTGCAGGGGCGCACCTGGCAGGCCCTCACCCGCGACCTGGTCGGGCACTACCAGGATGCCGTCGCCCTCCGCGCCGTCGACGACAGCATGCTGCTGCGCGGGGGAACCCGACCGGCCGCCCTGTCGGCATCCCGCACCCGAGGGCGGTGGACGCGCTTCGTCGCGCTCGGCGACTCGTTGACCGAGGGCCTGTGCGACGCGTCGCGCATGCCGGCGGGGCAGTACCGCGGGTGGGCGGATCGTCTGGCCGAGCTGCTGGCGCACACCAGCGACGCGGGCCCTTTCCGCTACGCCAACCTGGCCGTGCGCAGTCGTCGGGTGCGTCACCTGATCGACGAGCAGGTCCCCGCGGCGCTCGCCCTCGAGCCCGACCTCGTGTCGATCCTCATCGGCGCCAACGACCTCGTGGGACCGGCGCCCGTCATCCCGGCCATCGTCGCCGAGGTCGAGTCCGCCGTGCGCGCGATCCGCCGGACGGGCGCCGACGTGCTCCTGGTGACGACTTTCCTGCCCCGACGCGCGGCGGCCCGCATCTTCGCGCGACGCTTCGCGACGTACAACGTCGAGCTGCGGCGCATCGCGCAGGAGCAGGGTGCGATCCTGCTCGACCTCGAGGCCGTCGCCGACCTCGGCGAGCTGCCGCACTGGGCCGACGATCTGGTGCACCTGCGTTCGGCCGGGCATCGCCTCGTGGCGTATCGCGCGGCCGAGGCCCTGGGGGTGCCCGACGCGTCGGCGCTGCTCGGACTCGACGAGGCGCTGCACGCCGACGATGACGCCCCGCACGGCGCCTGGCTCACGCGCGACGCCCTGCCGTGGGTGTGGCGCCGCGTCCGCGGACGCACCGCGGGCGACGGCATCCGGGCGAAGCACGCGGGCTACGTCGAGCTGCCCACCCGCGGCGATCGCGAGCGCACCCGCACCGTCTGACGAGCGCGCCTGTCGCGGACGTCGTGGTGGCATTGTCGAGAGCACACGCCACGGCCCGTGCGTTCGCGAAGGACGGGTGGTCTCGTGAGCTAGCGGGCGGCGGGGCCGCGTCAGTACCAGCCGGTGCGTTCCGAGTGCGCCCATGCGCCGCAGGGGCTGCCGTAGCGGTCGGCGATGTAGCGCAGGCCCCACGAGATCTGGGTCGCCGCGTTCGAACGCCAGTCGAGACCCGCCGAGGCCATCTTCTCGCCGGGAAGGGCCTGGGGGATGCCGTAGGCACCGCTCCCGGGATTCAGAGCGTCGGCCCGCCAGCCCGACTCGCGGTTCCACAGCGACACGAGGCACGAGAACTGGTCGTCGCCCCAGCCGTAGCCGCTGATCGCTCCGCGCGCGTGGGTGCGCGCCTCGCTCGGGCTCATCACCGGGCCGGCGGGGGCCGTCGTGCCGCCGTCAGAGCCGCCGTCGCCGTTTCCGCCGCTGCCGCCGTCGGAGTTCCCGCCGCCGCCTGAGTTCCCGCCGCCGCTGCCGGAGCCGCCGCCGTTCCCGCCGCCGGGATTCGACCCGCCCCCGGAGCCGCCGCCGTCGCCGGACCCGCCGCCGGGAGTGGACCCGCCGCCCGAGTCGCCGCCGCCGGAGTCCGAGCCGCCGCCGGACCCACCGCCCTCGCCCCCGGAGCCCGGACCGCCGCCGGTCGATCCGCCGGGCCCGGCAGCGTCGCGTTCGGCCTTCTCGCGCTCGCGCGCCGCGCGCTCCTGCTCGGCGGTCGTGCGCCGCAACTCGGCCAGCTGCGCGTACAGGTCGTTCAGCTGAGCCTGGGCGGCGGCGACGGTCGCCGTTTCGGTCGCGGCCTCGGCGGCGGCGGTGGCCGCCGTCGTCTGCGCCTCGGCCGCCAGGCGTGCGGCTTCGGCGCGGGCCTGCTCCGCTTGGGCGCGCAGAGACGTGGCGACGTCGGCCGCGCTGCGGGCCTGGCCGGCCGTGCGCGCCGCCACGGTCGCCATCCGATCCAGGATGCCCAGACGCGACAGCAAGGAGTCGGGATCGGCGCCCGTCAACAGCTGCGCCACGAGGGGGCCGCCCCCGGTGGTGCGGTAGAGGCGTGAGGCGCTGGCGCCCGCCCGGGTGCGGGTGGACGAGAGGTGCGCGTCGGCGGCGGTGCTCTGCGCCGTCAGCGTCTCGGCGCGGGCGGCGGTGGACTCCGCGAGCAGACGGGTGCGCTCGGCGGTCGCCGAGGTGTCGAGCGCGCGACGCGACGCCGACGCGGCGGACTGCTCCGCGGCATCCAGCGCCTGCTTCACCTGGGCGACGGCAGCCTCATCGACGGCGGCGTTCACGGCCCTCGTCGCGGTGGCGGGTGAGGCGGCGGCGGCCGACAGAGGGGCCATCGCCGCGCCGAGGAGCACGCACACGAGGAGCGTGTGACTGCTGCGACGGATGATGCCCATGAGGTCACGCTAAAGCACGAAGCCGTGCGGTGACCACCCCGTTCCGCGCGGCGCTGGTAGGGTGAGGACGATGCCGTCTTGGCATCCGCTCAATTACACATGAGCTCACGGAGCAGGCCGGCAGACGCTGGTCCCCTGTGGTGGACTCCCCGTCGTTTGCCGGGTGGTCGTCTACTGGTGGCCAGTCGCCGGGATTTCCGGGCCGACACGTCGGCGCGCCCTTTCTGCCTGTTCCTGCTCCTTCGCATGCAGCTCGTCGCCCACACGGGGCGGCGAGCCTAAACAAAGAAGGAGGGACCTCTTGGAAGGTCCAGAAATCACCGCCGCTGAAGCCGTTCTCGACAACGGCCGTTTCGGCACCCGCACCATCCGCTTCGAGACCGGACGCCTCGCTCAGCAGGCCCAGGGCGCTGTTGCCGCCTACCTCGACGAAGAGACCATGCTCCTGTCGGCCACCAGCGCCGGCAAGCACCCGCGTGAAGGCTTCGACTTCTTCCCGCTGACCGTCGACGTCGAAGAGCGTTCGTACGCCGCCGGCAAGATCCCCGGCTCGTTCTTCCGCCGCGAGGGTCGCCCCTCGACCGAGGCCATTCTCGTCTGCCGCCTCATCGACCGCCCGCTGCGCCCCTCGTTCGTCGAGGGCCTGCGCAACGAGGTCCAGATCGTCGTCACCGTGCTGTCGATCGCACCCGGCGAGTTCTACGACGCCCTCGCGATCAACGCCGCGTCGCTGTCGACCCAGATCTCGGGTCTGCCCTTCTCGGGTCCCATCGCCGGTGTGCGCCTCGCGCTCATCCCCGGCCACGGTGAGAACGCCGACCAGTGGGTCGCGTTCCCGACCGTCACGCAGCTCGAAGAGGCCGTCTTCGACCTCATCGTCGCGGGCCGCGTGCTCGACGACGGCGACGTCGCCATCATGATGGTGGAGGCCGAGGCCACCGAGGGCAGCTGGAACATGATCAAGGGCGGCGCCACCAAGCCCAACGAGCAGGTCGTGGCCGAAGGCCTCGAAGCGGCCAAGCCGTTCCTGCGCCAGCTGGTCGACGCGCAGAACGAGGTCGCCCGCACGGCGGCCAAGGAGATCCAGTCGTTCCCCGTCTTCCCGGCTTACAGCCAGCAGACGTACGACTTCGTCGCCGGTCGCGCCTACGACCGCCTCGTGCCGGTGTACCAGATCGCCGACAAGCAGGAGCGTCAGAACGCCGACGACGAGATCAAGACCTCGGTCAAGGCCGAGCTCGTCGCCGCCGTCGAGTCGGGTGAGCTGCCCGCCGTCGCGACGCTCGAGTTCAGCGCCGCGTACAAGTCGGTCACCAAGACGATCGTCCGCGGTCGCATCCTCGCCGAGGGCGTTCGCATGGACGGCCGCGGTCTGGCCGACATCCGTCCGCTCGACGCGGAGGTGCAGGTCATCCCGCGCGTTCACGGCTCGGCGATCTTCCAGCGCGGCGAGACCCAGATCCTGGGCGTCACCACGCTGAACATGCTCAAGATGGAGCAGCAGATCGACTCGCTGTCGCCCATCACGAGCAAGCGCTACCTGCACCACTACAACTTCCCGCCGTACTCGACCGGTGAGACCGGTCGCGTGGGCAGCCCCAAGCGTCGCGAGATCGGCCACGGCTTCCTGGCCGAGCGCGCGCTCGTGCCCGTGCTGCCCAGCCGCGAGGAGTTCCCGTACGCGATCCGTCAGGTGTCCGAGGCCCTCGGGTCCAACGGCTCCACCTCGATGGGCTCCGTCTGCGCCTCGACCCTGTCGCTGCTGAACGCGGGTGTGCCGCTGCGCGCTCCCGTCGCCGGTATCGCCATGGGCCTGGTCACCGACCAGGTCGACGGACAGACGCGCTACGCCGCCCTGACCGACATCCTCGGCGCCGAAGACGCCCTCGGCGACATGGACTTCAAGGTCGCGGGTACGTCGGAGTTCATCACGGCGATCCAGCTCGACACCAAGCTCGACGGCATCCCGTCGTCGGTGCTGGCCGCTGCCCTCACCCAGGCGAAGGAGGCTCGTCTGACGATCCTCAACGTCCTGAACTCGGCCATCGACGCCCCCGACGAGATGGCGCCCACCGCGCCCCGCGTCATCAGCGTGCAGATCCCGGTCGACAAGATCGGTGAGCTCATCGGACCCAAGGGCAAGACGATCAACTCCATCCAGGACGAGACCGGCGCCCAGATCTCGATCGAAGACGACGGCACCGTGTACATCGGCGCGACCGACGGCCCCTCGGCCGAGGCTGCCCGTGCGCAGGTGAACGCGATCGCCAACCCGACCAACCCCGAGGTCGGCGAGCAGTTCCTGGGCACGGTCGTCAAGATCGCGACCTTCGGTGCGTTCGTCTCGCTCCTGCCCGGCAAGGACGGACTGCTGCACGTCAGCGAGGTCCGCAAGCTCGCCGGTGGCAAGCGCGTCGAGAACGTCGAAGACGTGCTGTCGGTCGGTCGCAAGATCCTCGTGCGCATCACGAAGATCGACGACCGCGGCAAGCTGTCGCTCGAGCCGGTCGTCGACGAGGCCGCTGACGCGACCGAGCCCGCCGACACGCAGAGCTCGGCCGCCGCGAGCGAGGGCCCCGAGGCTCCCGCCGAAGGCTGATCCTCTCGTCTGATCGGATGCCCGTCCCGCTTCTCGCGGGGCGGGCATCCGTCGTGTGACGGGTGTGACGCATGGGGTGATCGGTGCACAAGCGTTACGCAATGTTTATCGCCGTGGCGGGCGAATCGGCGGCCCACCGCGGGCGAAGCTTTAGCCTCGAAGTACGTCGGGGGGCGTGCAGTTACGGGTTCGCCGTACCGTCGCCCGGCATCGAGGGGATTCACCATGAGCGGCCCGGGCGTCGACGAGACGGCCTCGCCACGCCTGCGTCGTGATCGCGCGTCGCACCCCTCTTCTCCGATCACCCTGCAGGGGCCCGGTCTGGGCTCCCACGTGCGGGTTCCGCTCGGTGAGACCGGCTTCGAGGTCTTCCCGCTCTTCCTCGGTGGGGGGGAGTTCGGCTGGAACGTCGACGCCGGCGCCAGCCACGACATCCTCGACGCCTACGCCGAGCTCGGTGGGAACGCGCTGCACACCGCCGACAGCTACGCGGCCGGCCGCAGCGAGTTCATCATCGGCGAGTGGCTGCGCACCCGGCGCATGCGCGACGAGGCCGTGGTCACCGTGCGCATCGGAGGACACCCCGACAACCCCGGGCTCGACTCCGTCAATCTCGTGCGTGCCGTCGAGGCGTCGCTCACGCGCCTGGGCACCGACCGTATCGACGTGCTGTCGCTCGACGCCGCCCGCGGCGACACGGCCCTGCTCGAAGACACGCTCGCCACCAGCGAGTGGCTCGTCGACTCGGGCAAGGTCCGGGCCATCGGTGCGCACGGGTACACCGCCGCGCAGCTCGTCGAGGCCCGCATCCTGTCGTCGGCGGGCTACCCGCGCATCTCGGTGCTCGACGTTCCCTACAACGTGCTGCGCCGGAACGAGTTCGACGGCGACCTGCGACTGATCGCGTCCGCGCAGGGGATGGCCGTGACGCCGTCGCACGCCCTGGCGCACGGTTTCCTCTCCGGCGAGACCCGCACGCGCGACCAGTCGTCGCAGTCGGTGCGGGGGTTCCAACTGGCCGCCAACTTGAACCGCCGGGGGACTCGTGTGCTGCGCGCCCTCGACACCGTCGGCACCGAGCTCGGCATCCCGGATGCCGCGGTGGCCGTCGCCTGGCTGCTCGCGCAGAAGATCGTCACGGCCCCCATCGTCAACGCCTTCGCGCCTCGTCACGTCGTCGAATGCATGCGCGCCGTGGGCGTGCGCCTCAGCCGGGCCCAGCTGGCGGATATCGCACGCGCCGCCGAGTGACCGGCCCGCGCGCGAGAGCGTGACGTAGGCTGGAACACGGGGCCGGGGGACGGCAGATCGACGACGAGGTGAGCTGACGTGACGCACTACATCTATCTGGTGCGCCACGGCGAGCACCAGGATGCCGAGCACGGGCTCACAGACGGCCCCTTGTCTCCGCGTGGTCAGCGTCAGGCGGCCCTGCTCGCCGACCGGCTGTCGGGGCTTCCGCTCGACGCGGTGTGGCACTCTCCGCTCGAGCGTGCGGCGCAGACGGCGCGAGCCGTCGCCGAGCGTCTGCCGTCGGTGGCTCCGGAGTCGTCGGCCCTGCTGTTCGACTGCGTACCCACGGGGATGACGCCCGAAACGCCCGCGGCCTACGAGTCGTTCTTCGGGTCGGTCTCCGAGGCCGAGATCGAGGCCGGCCGCGCGCAGATGGCCGACGCCACCGCCGAGTTCCTCGCCCGCAAGGCGGGGGAGGTGCACGAGCTCGTCATCACCCACAACTTCGTCATCTCGTGGTTCGTCCGCGAGGTGCTGCAGGCCCCCGACTGGCGCTGGATGACGATCAATCAGGCCTACTGCGGCTTGACCGTCATCGCGCAGAAGAAGGGCCGGCCCTGGACGCTTCTCTCGCACAACGACCTGGCGCACCTGCCGGTCGAGCTGCGCACGGGGCTGATGGACCCGCTCCCGGTCTGACGGACCGCGCGCCGTACATCCGTGGACAGCGCGTCGAACGTGTGCGCGCCGCCTAGGCTGGACGCATGACGACGCGTGTGGCCATCGTGGGCGGTACCGGCAAACTGGGCGGGGTGATCCGCGAGGTCGTCGAGGCCGAGAACGGGTACGAGGTCTCGGTCATCCTGACGTCGAAATCCGACCTCAGCGAACTCGACGGCGCCGACCTGGTCGTCGATGCCTCGACCCCCGCCGTCTCGATCGATGTCGTGCGCGCCGCGATCGAGCGCGGCATCAACGTGCTCGTCGGAACGTCGGGCTGGTCGAACGAGCGCATCGCCCTCGTCCGCTCGCTCGTCGAAGCCAGTGGCACGGGTGCCGTCTTCATCCCCAACTTCTCGCTCGGATCCGTCATCGGCAGCGCCCTGGCGGCCGCGGCCGCCCCGTTCTTCCCGTCGATCGAGATCGTCGAGGCCCACCGCGAGACCAAGATCGACTCGCCGAGTGGGACCGCCGTACGCACCGCCGAGCTCATCGCCGCGGCGCGCGCCGAGGTCGGTCCCGTCGACTCGCCGCACGTCGACCAGCGCGCACGGGGTCAGCGGGTGGCCTCCGTGCCGATCCACTCGCTGCGGCGACCGGGCGTGGTCGCTCGCCAAGAGACCGTGCTGTCGGGGGCCGGTGAGTCACTCACGATCGTGCACGACACGGTGGAGCCCGCCACCGCCTACGCCCCCGGCATCCGCATCGCCCTCGCGGCGGCGCGCGAGGCGCGGGGCGTCATCGTCGGGCTCGACAGCTTCATCGACATCGGCGTGCGCACCCGCCCGATCGAGCCGGGGGCCCCGATCGCCGACGGTGACGTCTCGGGCCAGGTGGCGGGCGCCACCAGCGCATGAAAACGCGCATCGCCGTCGCCGTGATGACGGTGCTGCTTCTGCTGTACGTGGTCCTGGCCGGACAGCGGGCGATCGTGCTGCTCACGAGCGGCGACGGGGTCGGGATCGCGATGGGCGTCGCGCTCCTCGTGCTTCCGCTGCTGGCGCTCTGGGCCATCGGCCGGGAGCTGTGGTTCGGCGTGGGCGCGCAGCGCCTGGGGGAGCGCCTCGATGCCGAGGGCGGGCTGCCCGACGAAGACCTGCCGGTGCGTCCCAGCGGGCGCATCGAGCGCGAAGACGGCGACGCCCTCTTTCCGCAGTACCGCGCCGACGTCGAGGCGCGCCCCGAAGACTGGCGGGCCCGATACCGCCTGGCCCTCGCCTACGACGCGGCGGGTGATCGACGCCGTGCACGCGAATCGGTGCGCACGGCGATCCGTCTCGAGGGCGTGGAGCGCCGCGCGCACTGAGTCGCCGCCGGGGCGCCCCTCCGACGACGACACCGCGCCGGGCGAGAAGCACTGCCCGGCGCGGGCGTCTCAGGCGGCGTGGTGGGCGGGGACGGCCGAGGCGACGGCCTCGTCGACCGTGCGGTGCGTGAAGGTGAAGCCGTCGTTCTCGAGGGCGGTCGGACGCACGTCGGCGTCAGAGGTCAGCAGCGCCTCGGTGGCGTCGGCGCCGAGAGCGAGCTTGACGCCCCAGATCGGGGCGCGCAGGGCGTAGGGCCGGTTCATGCGTCGGGCGAGGGCGAACCCCAGATCGTTGGCGGTCGCCCGCGTGGGACCGGTGAGGTTGACCGGGCCGTCGAGGTCGGAGTCGATGACGTGCCGGATGGCGCGTACCTCGTCTTCGAGCGTGATCCACGGCCACACCTGAGTGCCGCGGCCAATGGGGCCCGAGATGCCGAGCTTGGTGAGCAGCAGCAGGGGCTTGAGCACCCCCTGCTCGTGCACGACGGGAGCCGTGCGCAGGTACGCGACGCGCGCCTTGTCGCCCGCCCCGCGCGCCGCGGCCTCCCATTCGACGCAGATGTCGACGAGCAGACCCCGACCCGAACGGGCCTCCTCGGTCAGTACGACGCCGGGCTGCGAGCCGTAGAACCCGGTGGCACTCGCGTTGATCAGGGCCGGAGCGTCGTCGCCCAATGCGCGTACGGCCGCGGCGAGGGTGCGTGTCGGCGTGACGCGCGACCACAGCAGCTGGCTCTTGTACGACGGCGTCCAGGGGAAGTGCCCGATCGATGCGCCGTTCAGGCACACGACCGCGTCGGCTCCGGCCAGCACGTCGGGATCGAGCGGGGCGGCGTTCTGGAGCCACTGCACCTCGTTTGCGTCGCGCGGCTCGTGTCGGACGAGAGCGGTGACCTCGACGCCGTCGGAGCGCAGCGAATGGGCCAGAGCGGAGCCGATGAGGCCCGACGCGCCGGCGATGACGACGCGTCGGGCCGAAGACTCAGGCAAGCGTGGCCTCGAGGGTGATGTCGATGCCCGCGAGCGCCTGCGACACGGGGCAGTTGGCCTTCGCATCGGCGGCGATCTTCTCGAACGTCGCGGCGTCGAGACCGGGCACGACGGCGTTAACGTTCAGGTGGCTGCCGGTGATGCCGGTGCCGGGCTTGAACGTGATCGACGCGGTGGCGTCGACCGACTCGGGAGGGGTGCCGTTCTCGGCGAGGGCGTTCGACAGCGCCATGCTGAAGCAGGCCGAGTGCGCACCGGCGAGCAGCTCTTCGGGGGTCGTGACCGAGTTCGACCCCTCGCTGCGGGCCTTCCAGTTCACACCGAAGGTGCCGATGCCGGACGAGGTGAACGTCACCTCACCCGAACCTTCGAACAGGCTGCCCTTCCAGGCGGTGGCTGCTTCGCTCGTGACGGCCATGGGGACCTCCATCATCACGCGCGGTCCGGAGCGACCGCGACGCGGCCAGCCTAACGAGGGTCTGCCACACCGCTCGGGTCTTGACAGCCTCCGCGAAGGTGGCTGTCAGGCGGATGCCGTGCCCCGGCGCCCGATGAGGCCGACGCGCTGCAGAACGAGGTAGAGCTGGCATCCGAGGCACAGGCCGAACGCGGCGTTGAGGAAGGCGGCGACGAAGGCCATGGCGGCGGCGATCGGCAGGGCCCAGGGGACCCCGGCGAGGTGCAGGACGAGACCGACCGCGGTGACGAACAGGCCGACGCCCTGGGCGAACCGCGGGGGACGCGGGTCTTCGAACTCGGTCGGCGGCGACAGGCGCGGTCGGACGACCCGGCGGAAGAGCACACCCCAGGGGGCGGTGCGCGGGGAGGCGACCCCCCAGACGAACAGCAGGGCGATGACGAGCAGCAGCAGGAAGCCCGGGTCGACGATCCGCGCGACGACCGAGACCTGCGGCAGCAGCCAGCCGTTGGGGGAGGACGTCTCGTGCGCCGTCGCGACGCCGATCAGGCTGAGCACCGTGGCGATCAGCAACAGGACGGCGGTGATCGACGCGGCGAACCGGGGGCCGCGGACGTCGATGCGGGCGTTCTCAGACATGCGGGGCCTCTTCGTGCAGACGATCGAGTTCGGTTTCGACGACGGCGCGGGTCGGTGCGCCGGCGATACGGGTGCGGATGGTGCCGGTGCGGTCGAGCACGAGGGTCGTAGGGGTCTGGAGCACGCGGAACCGCTGGGCGAGGTCGGGGCGATGGGTGAGATCGACGTCGAGGTGGCGGACACCGGTGCGCTCGTCGGCGACCGCCGACAACAGGCGATGGACGCCCGGGCAGCGCGAGCACAACTCGGTGCTGAACTGCAGAAGGGTCGCGTCCTCGCCCAGGGGGCCCGTGCCGAGCGTGCGCGGGTCGATCGACTCGGCGGAGTCGACGGCGCGGACGCGCCCCTGGCCGCGCCGCAGGAGCAGGCCCACCGCGGCGGTCGCCGCGAGAAGCGCGGCGGCGATCACGAGGGCGAGAGTCAGGTCCACGATCGTCAACGGTAGCCGCCGCCACCGACACCGGGGCGGATGAGTCGTCGCGTGACGGGAGTACCCCTCCTCCCCAGATGGCGGATGTCCGCGATGCCGTACGGGCCGGGTCGTCGCGGGCCCCGCGCGGGTATCGTGAAGCGCGTGACCGCCGACATCCTCACCCCGTACGAAGACCTGCTGCGCGACGTGTTCGAGAACGGCACGCACAAGTCCGATCGCACCGGTACCGGCACCACGAGCGTCTTCGGCCGACAGATCCGGTTCGATCTCGCCGACGGGTTCCCTCTCATCACGACCAAGCGCGTGCACCTGAAGTCGATCGTGTACGAGCTGTTGTGGTTCCTGCGCGGTGAGTCCAACGTCGGCTGGCTGAAAGAGAACGGCGTCTCGATCTGGGACGAATGGGCCGACGCCGACGGCGAGCTCGGACCCGTGTACGGCGTGCAGTGGCGCTCCTGGCCCACGGCCGACGGCGGCACGATCGATCAGATCGCACAGGTCGTCGAGCAGATCCGGCGCGACCCCGACTCCCGTCGTCTGATCGTGTCGGCCTGGAATCCCGCCGACATCCCCGACATGGCTCTCGCGCCGTGCCACGCGCTGTTCCAGTTCTCGGTCGCCGACGGCAAGCTGTCGTGCCAGCTCTATCAGCGCAGCGCCG
The DNA here is from genome assembly GCF_014839455.1 of Microbacterium sp. CFBP 8801. Lineage (NCBI taxonomy): Bacteria > Bacillati > Actinomycetota > Actinomycetes > Micrococcales > Microbacteriaceae > Microbacterium > Microbacterium sp. CFBP 8801. The sequence goes on from NZ_JACYNU010000002.1 coordinate 322,923, forward strand.
ACATGTTCCTGGGGGTGCCGTTCAACATCGCCTCGTACGCGCTGCTGACCCTGATGGTCGCCCAGCAGACGGGCCTGGAGCCCGGCGAGTTCATCTGGACGGGCGGCGACTGCCACGTCTACGACAACCACCGCGCGCAGGTGCAGGAGCAGCTCACGCGGGAGCCGTACGCCCTGCCCACGCTGCGATTCGCCCGCACGCCCGACTCGATCTTCGACTACCGCTACGACGACGTGATCGTCGAGGGCTACCAGCACCACCCCGCCATCCGGGGAGCCGTCGCGGTATGACCTCGATCGGGCTCGTGTGGGCCGAAGCCCACGGCGGCGTCATCGGCGCCGACGGCGGAATGCCGTGGCACGTCCCCGAAGACCTCGCGCACTTCCGCGAGGTCACCGGGTCGTCCGACGTCATCATGGGTCGGCGTACGTGGGAATCGCTCCCGCCGCGCTTCCGGCCGCTGCCCGGCCGGCGCAACATCGTGGTCACGCGCTCCGACGACTGGTCCGCCGAGGGTGCCGATCGCGCGGGGTCGCTCGACGCAGCACTCGACCGCGCCGAGGGAGAGCGTGCGTGGGTCATCGGGGGCGGGCAGCTCTACGCCGAGGCGATCGGCTATGCCGACCGCATCGAGCTCACCCGTCTCGACGTCGCCGTCGACGGGGACACCCACGCTCCGAGCCTCGACGGATGGTCGCTGGCCGCCGCCACCCCTGTCGAGGGATGGCACGTGTCGCGCAGCGGCATCCGGTACCGCTTCGAGACCTACGAGCGCCGGGGCGCCTGAGATGACGCGCAGCGCTCTCATCACGGGCGCGAGCTCCGGTCTAGGCGCGGAGTTCGCCCGCCAGCTCGCCGCGCGCGGCGCCGACGTCGTGCTCGTGGGCCGCAATCGCGAGGCACTCGAGGCCGTCGCCGCCGACGTGCGGGCCACGCAAGGCGTCGGGGTCGAGGTCGTCGTCGCCGACCTCCTCGACGACGATGCCGTGGCCCTCGTCGAGAGGCGGGTGGCCGCGGGCGTCGACATCCTTGTCAACAATGCCGGTTTCGGACTCGACCTCGCGTTCGACGAGAACGCCGTCGACGACGAGGTGCGTCACCTGCGTCTGCACGTCGAGGTCGCCCTGCGTCTCACGCACGCCGCGCTGCCGGCGATGCTCGCGCGGGGGAGTGGACGCATCGTCAACGTCGCCTCGGTGGCGGGTTTCGTGCCGCGCGGCACCTACGGCGCGGCGAAGGGGTGGCTGATCTCCTTCAGCCGCTGGGCCAACGTCGCCTACCGTAAGCGGGGCGTCAGCGTCACCGCGGTGTGCCCGGGGTTCGTGCACACGAACTTCCACGAGCGTCTGGGCCTGCCTCCCGGCGAAGAGGGGGTGCCGCCGGGAATGTGGTTGACGGCCACAGACGTCGTGCGCGAAGGACTCCGCGATGCCGCGCGCGGACGCGCGGTGTCGGTGCCGTCGCTGCGGTACAAGGCGCTGGTCGCCGCGTCGCGGCTGCTGCCCGACGGGCTGGTCGTGCGCGCCGCCGCTCGAGGGCGCTGAAACGCCCCTCGCCGCGGCCGGCTCGGGTCACCGCGACGGCCGGGTCGCTGCTCAGCGGAAGCGTCCCAGGTGGATGCCGGCGAACGCGAGGGCGGCGATCGTCTCGCCGTCCGAGACGGTGCCGTCGGCCACGAGGGCCAGCAGCTCCGCGAACGGGATCCATCGCACCTGGTCGATCCCCTCCTCGTGCTGGGACGCCGTGGCATCCGTCGTCTCGAGACCCCGCGCGAGGTACACGTGCTCCGGGGCGTCGGCGATGCCGTTGAGGGCGTTCATACGGCCGAGGTAGTGCCACTCGGATGCCGTGACCCCGGTCTCCTCGAGGAGTTCCCGCTTCGCGGCCTCGAGCGGATCCTCGCCGTCGGAGCCGCCCGCGGGCACTTCGAGCGAACGCCCGGTCGTGTAGCGCTCGAGCTCGATGACGCACACGCGCTCGTCGTCGTCGAGGGCGATCACGAACACCGCCGGGTGCTGCACGCGGACGACCCCGTAGATGCCGTCGCCGTGGGGCCCCGTCACCTTGTCTTCGCGCACGTGGATCCAGCGGTTCTCGTAGACGGTGCGCGATGCGCGGGTGGTCCAGGCCATGAGGTCACCCTACGGCGCGGCTCGTGCCGGGGTTCAGATGCAGGAGCGGGCTGGGCGCGACGGCTCCATTCGCCACATCTGTGCGCAGGCGCACCAGCGATCATGCATATCGACCGCGCGCGCCGCAGGCGGGGCAGGCGGGGCAGGCGGGGCATGCGGGGCCGGCGGGCGGGCTGTTATCCACAGCCGCGCCCGGAGGCGCGCGAGCGCGGGTCGCGCTCGGGCACGCTGCACGAGTGCGCACATCCACCGCCATCGAACTCGTGGCGCGAGCCGGGGGCGTGATGCGGCGTGCCGACCTGATCCGCCGCGGTGCCACGCATGCCGACATCCGCCGATTCGTGCGGGGCGAGGTGTTCGAACGCCTGCGCGACGGCGTGCTCGCCCTGCCCGAGACCGATCCGCTCGTCGCGACGGCGGCGATGCACGGCGGATCCGTCGCGTGCGCCTCCGCCCTCCGCCGGTACGGGGTCTGGTTGTGGGAGGACGACGCGCGCGTCCACGTGTGGCTCGGCACCTCGGGTCGCCGCCACGGTCATCCCGGATGCCGGTGCGTCAACCACCACGATGCCGGGACTGCCTCGTTCGGTGTCGTGTCGGTCGTTCAGGCTCTCGTGCAAGTGGCGACCTGCCTCGGAGACGAGGTCTTCTTCGCCGCCTTCGAGTCCGCATGGCGCAAGGGGCTGATCGATCGTGCACAACGGGCCGAGGTGAGGGCGGGACTGCGCGCTGGACGACGATGGCTCGTCGACCTCGCGCGTCCCGATGCCGACAGCGGCCTCGAGTCGATCCTTCGGCTGCGGTTGAGTCGTCTCGGCATCCGCCTGGAGAGTCAGGTACGCATTCCCGGCGTCGGCGTGGTCGATTTCCTGCTCCACGGGCGGATCATCCTGGAGGTCGACGGCCGCGAGAACCATGACGGGGTGTCGCTGCGGCACAAAGATCTGCGTCGGGACGCGATTGCCGCGGCGCAGGGCTTCGAGACCTTGCGCTTCGACTATGCGATGGTGCTGCACGAATGGCATCTGGTGGAGGCGGCGGTCCTGGCGCGCCGCGCACACGCGCGCGGTGGTCGGTATGCATGACCGGCATCATGCAGCGGGGGCACTTCGACGCCCGATGTTCACTGCTGCCCCACCGATCATGCAGATGGACGCCGCGGAGAGCGGGCCGCGAACCGATATCCTGGGTGCATGACGCACTCCGGCAATCCCTTCGGTCAGGTGCTCGTCGCGCTCATCACCCCGATGACCGCCGACGGCGAAGTCGACTGGCCCGCCGTCGAGAAGCACATGGACGACGTCATCACCGCGGGCGCCGATGGCATCGTCGTCACCGGCACCACCGGTGAGACCTCCACCCTGACCGACCCCGAGAAGCTGCGTCTGGTCGAGGTCGGCAAAGACGTCTCGGCGGGCCGCGCCAAGATCCTCACGGGCGGCGGGTCCAACGAGACCGCGCACGCGATCGAGCTCTACAAGGCCAGCGAGAAGGCCGGCGCCGACGGCATCATGATCGTCACGCCGTACTACAACAAGCCCACCCAAGCCGGCATCCTGACGCATTTCCGTCTCGTCGCCGACGCGACCGACCTGCCGGTCATCCTGTACGACATCCCCGGCCGCACCGGTGTGCCCATCAAGTACGAGACGATCCTGCGCCTGGCGAAGCACCCCAACATCCTCGCGATCAAAGACGCCAAGGGCGACTTCAGCGAGGTCAGCCGGGTGCTCAACCAGACCGACCTCATGTACTTCTCGGGCGACGACGCCAACGTGCTGCCGCACCTGTCGATCGGTGCGAGCGGGCTCATCGGCGTGACGGCCAACATCGCCGCCGCGCCTTACCGCACGATCGTGGATGCCGTGAACGCCGGCGATCTCGCCACGGCCACCGCCGCACACCGGGGCCTCGAGCCGCTCGTGCGCGCCGTCATGACGCACGTGCCCGGCACGGTCGCCGCGAAGTACATCCTGCACGGCCTCGGGCGCATCGCCAGCCCGCGCGTGCGCCTGCCCCTGGTCGGCCCCGAAGAGTGGGAGGCCGCGGTGATCGAAGACGAGCTCGCCCTGGTCGCCGACGTCGCGGGTGCCGATTTCTCCAACTTCCGCCCCGACCGCAACGCGGCCGCCGGCGGTGCCCTGCCGAAGGTGCACGGCACCACGAGATAGACATGGGCGTCCGCCGATCCGCGGCCTGGGACGCCACACGAGGGGATGCCACGCGGTGGCATCCGAGGAGGCACTTATGCCCACGACTGTTTACGATCCCCCCGCACTCGCGCCCGGCACGCTGCGCGTGGTCCCGCTCGGCGGTCTCGGCGAGGTCGGACGCAACATGACCGTCTTCGAGTACGAGGGCAAGCTGCTCGTCGTCGACTGCGGCGTGCTGTTCCCCGAGGAGCACCAGCCCGGCGTCGACCTGATCCTGCCTGACTTCGAGCCGATCAGGCACCGTCTCGACGACATCGTCGGCGTCGTTCTGACGCACGGACACGAAGACCACATCGGCGCGGTTCCCTACCTGCTCAAGCTCAAGGGCGACATCCCCCTCATCGGGTCGGGGCTCACGCTGGCGCTGATCGAGGCCAAGCTCAAAGAGCACCGCATCCGCCCCTACACCCTGACGGTGAAAGAGGGGCAGCACGAGAAGGTCGGGCCCTTCGACCTCGAGTTCATCGCGGTGAACCACTCCATCCCCGACGCGCTCGCCGTGGCGATCCGCACGCCCGCCGGCCTCGTGCTCGCCACCGGCGACTTCAAGATGGATCAGCTTCCGCTCGACGGCCGCATCACCGACCTGCGCGCGTTCGCCCGCCTGGGTGAAGAGGGCGTCGACCTGTTCCTCGTCGATTCCACCAACGCCGACGTCCCCGGGTTCACGCCCACCGAGCGGGCCATCGGTCCGGTGCTCGATCAGGTCATCGCGCGCGCTCCGCGCCGCGTGGTCGTCGCCAGCTTCTCGAGCCACGTGCACCGCGTGCAGCAGGTGCTCGACGCCGCGCACGCGAACGGTCGGCGCGTGGCGCTGCTGGGTCGCAGCATGGTGCGCAACATGGGCATCGCCGCCGACCTCGGGTACCTCAACGTCCCCGACGGCGTGCTGATCGACTACAAGAAGGCCCGCGACCTGCCCGACGACAAGATCGTCTACATGTCGACCGGTTCGCAGGGCGAGCCCATGGCCGTGCTCAGCCGCATGGCCAACCTCGACCACGCGATCGAGCCGGGCGAGGGCGACACGATCATCCTGGCCTCCAGCCAGATCCCGGGGAACGAGAACGCGATCTACCGCGTGATCGACGGGCTGACCAAGCTCGGCGCGACCGTCGTGCACAAGGGCAACGCCAAGGTGCACGTGTCGGGTCACGCCGCCGCGGGCGAGCTGCTGTACTGCTACAACATCCTCAAGCCCAAGAACGTCCTGCCCGTGCACGGCGAGTACCGCCACCTCATGGCCAACGCGAAGCTCGCGCGCGAGACCGGGATCCCCGAAGAGAACACGATCCTCGGCGAGAACGGCACGGTCGTCGACCTGCGCGACGGTGTCGCCCGCGTGGTCGGTCAGATCGACATCGGCTTCGTCTACGTCGACGGCTCGTCAGTGGGCGAGATCACGGATGCCGACCTCAAGGACCGTCGCATCCTGGGCGAGGAGGGCTTCATCTCGGTGATCGTCGTCGTCGACTCGGCGACCGGCAAGATCATCTCGGGTCCCGAGATCCACGCCCGTGGTTTCGCCGAAGACGACAAGGTCTTCGACAGCGTCAAGCCCAAGATCGCCGCAGCCCTGGCCGAAGCCGCCAAGTCGGGCGTCCGCGACAACCACGCGTTGCAGCAGGTCGTGCGCCGCACGATCGGTCGCTGGGTCAACCAGTCGCTGCGCCGTCGGCCGATGATCGTGCCGATGGTCATCGGGGCCNGCCGCTATCATTCGGGCATGCCCGGTCTCCCGATCCGCGCGGCCGTCGCCTCCGACGGCGCCTTCCTCGCCGACATGACGGTCGAGGCCGCCCTGTGGCGCGCGGGAGCGGCACGTGCTCGTCACGAGATCGTGAGCAGCCCCGAGTACCGCCGGTACATCGCGGGATGGATGCGTCCCGGAGACGCCGGCTTCATCGCCGAGTCGCCCGGGGGAGAAGCCGTCGGCGCGGCCTGGTACCGGATGCTGCCGCGCGACGAACCCGGATTCGGGTGGGTGGGCACCGGGGTACCCGAGCTGATCATCGGCGTCCGGCCCGTCTGGCGTGCCCACGGCGTCGGGCGCGCGCTCCTGCAGCGCCTCGTCGATCATGCCCGTGCGCAGGGCTACGCCCGGATCAGCCTCAGCGTCGAGCGCGGGAACTACGCCGTCAGCCTGTATCGATCCGAGGGCTTCGCGGTCACGCGCCCCGGGATCGGACGCGACGTGATGGTGAAGCGCCTGGGCTGAACCCCGCGTCGGTGCGGGCGAATGTCGGGGGTCCCGCCTACCGTGGAGGCATGGCTCGCAGTTCGTCCCCCACCGGCGGTCGCGCCCCCGCGAAGGGGTCTCCGCGATCGAAAGCCTCGGCCCCGGCGCCGAAGCGCTACGTCGACGAGCCCGAGAAGCCCTCGGCCGCCGTCCGCGCCTGGATGGCGCTCGCCCACGGGGTCGGCGGGATGTTCCGCACCTTCGGCCCCGAGAACCTCGAGCGGGATCAGCGTCGAGACGGCTTCCCGTTCTTCCTCGTCGTGCTCGCCGTCGTCGGTGCCGTCGTGGAATGGTTCTTCATCGGAACCGAGGCGGCGGCGCTGATCAGCGCATACAGCTTCGGGCTCCTCTTCGGGCGGGTCGCCTTCGTGCTCCCCGTGCTGTTGCTGCTTCTGGCGGGATGGCTCTTCCGGCATCCCTCCTCCGTCCACGACAACGGCCGGGTCGGCATCGGCTTCGGCCTGTTCGTCGTCACCGTGTCGGGCTTCTGTCACGTCGCGGGCGGCCGACCAGCCCCCAACGAGGGCGGACCGCCGGTCCTCAGCCGCGCCGGGGGGATCGCCGGCTGGATCGTCGGAGAACCGCTCACCCTGCTGACCGAGGTGGGCGCGTACATCGCCCTGTCCCTGCTGACCGTGCTCAGCGTCCTCATCCTCACCAAGACGCCGCCCAACCGCATCGGCCGTCGCCTCGGCGACCTCTACGCCTGGATGTTCGGCGCCGAGCGCGTCGAGCGCGACGCGACCACCAAGGTCCTCCCCGTCGACGATCATGACGACGAGCCGGCCGAGAAGTCGCTGCCCTGGTGGCGGCGCAACAAGTCCGGTCGCGAAGAAGACACCGACGGCGCCCTGGGGTCGGACGACCTTACGACCCTGCTCAGCCCCGGCACCACGCAGGGCGGCTTCGAATCCGCGGTCGTGGCACCTGAGCCCGTCACCGCCCCCCTTCGTCCGCCGGTGCCGTCGACCCCCGCGCCCGATGCCCTCACCGAGGTGTTCGACGCGCGCGCCCTCGCCGGAGCCGCCGCCGGTCGGGGGCTGCACGACGACTCGCCCGTCGACGACGCACCCGACCACGAACTGCCCGGCATCTCGGGCCTCGGCGGCGACAATGCGGGGGCCCCGCCCGCGGCGAACTACCGTCTGCCGGCGGTCACGGCGTTGGCCGCCGGAACCCCGCCGAAGGCGCGTTCGGCCGCCAACGACGCGGTGGTCAAGGCCATCGAGAGCGTCCTCGAGCAGTTCAAGGTCGACGCCCGGGTGACGGGCTTCTCGCGCGGCCCCACGGTCACGCAGTACGAGATCGAGGTCGGACACGGCGTGAAGGTGGAGCGCATCACCGCGCTCACCAACAACATCGCCTACGCCGTCGCCTCGAACGAAGTGCGAATCCTCGCGCCCATCCCCGGCAAGAGCGCGATCGGTGTCGAGATCCCCAACGCCGACCGCGAGATCGTCACCCTCGGCGACATCCTGCGCTCCGATGCGGCCACGTCGTCCACGCACCCGATGACGATCGGCGTCGGCAAGGACGTCGGCGGGGGATTCGTCGTGGCGAATCTCGCGAAGATGCCCCACCTCCTGGTGGCCGGCTCCACCGGATCCGGAAAGTCGAGCTTCGTCAACTCGATGATCACGAGCCTGCTGATGCGGGCCAAGCCCTCCGACGTGCGCATGGTGCTCATCGACCCCAAGCGCGTCGAGCTGACGTCGTACGCCGGCGTTCCGCACCTCATCACGCCCATTATCACGAACCCCAAGAAGGCCGCCGAAGCGCTGCAGTGGGTCGTGAAAGAGATGGACATGCGTTACGACGACCTCGCGTCGTTCGGCTTCCGTCACATCGACGACTTCAACAAGGCCGTCGTCAACAACGAGATCACGCTGCCCGCGGGCAGCGAGCGGGTGCTCAAGCCGTACCCGTACCTGCTGGTGGTCGTCGACGAGCTCGCCGATCTCATGATGGTGGCGCCCCGTGACGTCGAGGACTCCATCGTGCGCATCACGCAGCTCGCCCGCGCGAGCGGCATCCACCTCGTGCTCGCCACGCAGCGTCCGTCGGTCGACGTGGTCACCGGTCTCATCAAGGCCAACGTGCCTTCGCGTCTCGCGTTCGCCGTGACGAGCGTCACCGACTCTCGCGTCATCCTCGACCAGCCGGGCGCCGACCGTCTCATCGGTCAGGGCGACGGGCTCTTCCTGCCGATGGGGGCCTCGAAGGCCGTCCGCGTGCAGGGGGCGTGGGTCAGCGAGCAAGAGATCGAGAAGGTCGTCGCGCACGTCACCCAGCAGGCGCGGCCCGAGTACCGGTCCGACGTGCAGGTGGCCGCCGAGAAGAAAGAGATCGACGCCGACATCGGCGACGACCTCGAGCTGCTGCTCGCTGCGGCGGAGCTCGTGGTCTCGACGCAGTTCGGGTCGACCTCGATGTTGCAGCGCAAGCTCCGCGTCGGCTTCGCGAAGGCCGGCCGCCTGATGGACCTGCTCGAATCCCGAGAGATCGTGGGACCGTCCGAGGGATCGAAGGCCCGCGATGTGCTCGTCACCAACGAGCAGCTTCCCGCGGTGATCGCTCGTCTGCGCGGCGACGACGCCCCGTCGGCACCCGCGCCGGCAGCGGCTCCGTCGGCGGCATCGGCCCTCGCCGATGATGACCGCTACGGTACCGATGCCATCGCGTCTCAGTACGATGGCCTCCCGGTCGTCGAGAGCGACGACGACGAAGGCTCGGAAGACGCCTGGCGGCTGACAGGACGCGACTGATGGCAGTGCACCCCCAACTCCCCAACGCGATCACCATCGCGCGCATCCTGTGCGCGCCGGTGTTCCTGTGGTTGCTGCTGGCCGATGACGGACGGGGCGGAGGACTCCGGTGGGCGGCCGCGGTCGTCTTCATCGTCGCGATCGCGACCGACGGCATCGACGGGTACATCGCCCGTCGGTACGACATCGTCAGCGATCTCGGCAAACTCCTCGATCCGATCGCCGACAAGGCTCTGACGGGCGTGGCGTTCGTCGGTCTGTCTCTGCTCGGCGAACTGCCCTGGTGGGTGACGATCATCGTGCTGATCCGAGAGATCGGCATCACGATCTACCGCTTCATCGTCGTCAGCGACCACGTGCTGGCGGCCGCTTGGATGGGCAAGCTGAAGACCGTGGCCCAGGCCGTGGCGCTCTCGATCGCGTTGGTTCCGTTCGCCGGTCTGTCCGACGCGAGCGCGTGGCAGAACACCGTCTGGTGGGTGAGCGTGATCACCATGACGATCGCGGTCGTGCTGACCATCGCCTCGGGCCTCGATTACGTCGTCACCGAGATCAGAGCGGCGCGCAAGGGCCGAGTCGCCCGATGATCGACGGCGTTCCCGAGGACTTCGACGAGACCTTCGTCCGGGACCCTCGTGAGAGTGCGGCGTCGTTGATCGAGCGGCTGGTGGAGCTGGGGTGGACCGTCGCGGTCGCCGAGTCGCTCACGGGTGGGCTCGTGGTGTCGTCGCTGGTCGATGTGCCGAGGGCGTCACGCGTCGTGCGGGGCGGAGTCGTCGCGTACGCGACCGATCTGAAGCACAGCGTGCTGGGCGTCGATGCGGCTCTGCTCGAGGCGCACGGGGCCGTGCATCCCCGCGTGGCGCGCCAGATGGCTCGCGGTGTCCGTGACGTGCTCGGCATCGATGGCGCGGCGGCTCAGGTGGGGATCGCGACCACCGGCGTCGCCGGTCCCGACGAGCAAGACGGACAACCGGTGGGTACCGTGCACATCGCCGTCTCCACGCCCCTGGGAACGCGAGTCGACTCGCTCGTGATCGCGGGAGATCGTGATCGCATCCGTCACGAGACGGCCCACCAGGCGATCCGACGGGCTCTGGCGGCGCTGTGACGGCGACTCGCGACCGGACGCCGAGACCGTCCGCAAGCCGTCGCGAGAACCCGCCCGAATTCGCGGGAACAAATGGTCGCACATCCCGGTTTCGTCTAGCGATTCCCATCCGGTGCACAGCGCGCGGCATTAGGGTGACACAGACGGTGTTTACAGTTGTCCACCCGGACAGCGACGGAATCAGCAGTGAGGAGGGCCCGAAATGATCCTGGTTCGTCAAGAGATCGGCGAAGTCCTGCGTGACCTCCGCCAGCAGAAGGGTCGCACCCTCCGCCAGGTCGCGAGCCGCGCGAGCGTGGCCCTCGGGTACCTCAGCGAAGTCGAGCGTGGCCAGAAAGAGGCGTCGAGCGAGATCCTCGCCTCGGTGGCCGAGGCCCTCGACGTTCCCATCTCCACCATCATGCGCGAAGTCGGAGACCGACTTTCCGTCCTCGAGGGGCTCCAGACGTTCCCCGACGTCGTTCCCGACGAGCTCGTCGCATCGGTCGAACCCGAGCTCTCGCTGCGCTGAGCAGCCGACTCGTCGTCTTCCATGCGTCGTAGCGAGTTCGATCGCGCCGTGGCAGATGAATTCGGCGCACGCGGCGGCTCTCTGCTGACCGACCTCGTCCTGTCCGCGGTCGGCGGCCGCACGAGCGTCGACGCATTGGCGGCGGGAGTGGACCCGCGCGACGTCTGGCTGGCGTTGTGTGCCGAGACCGACGTGCCCGCCGACCGTCGGTACGGCGTCGGACGCCTCGAGCCGCGACGACACTGAGGTTTCGGGAGTCGGACACGCCGGGCGCGGCGGTCATCGAATCTTCGTTCGATTGTCGGTAGGCTTCTTCACAAGAGCGATTGCGACGCGTTCATCCCCATCGGGGAGGTTCTCCTCCGCCAGTGTCGGAGGCCCTCCCTAACGTGGACAACGTCGAACGACACTCTGAACGCCTTGTCGGGCAGCCCCATCGTCGATGGGGAGCGCGACAGCCTATAGGCGACCGGAACGCGAGCAGAAAGAAGACGTCATGCCCTCACCCGCAGAGCGCGAAAAGGCCCTTGAGTCAGCCCTTGCCCAGATCGACCGGCAGTTCGGAAAAGGCTCGGTCATGCGCCTGGGCAGCGACGACCGTGCGCCCATCGCGACCATCTCCACCGGTTCCGTCGCCCTCGACGTCGCTCTGGGGATCGGCGGACTGCCCCGCGGCCGCATCATCGAGATCTACGGCCCGGAGTCCTCGGGTAAGACCACGCTGACCCTGCACGCGATCGCCAACGCGCAGCGCGCCGGCGGCATCGCCGCGTTCATCGACGCCGAGCACGCGCTCGACCCCGAGTACGCCAAGAAGCTCGGCGTCGACATCGACGCGCTGTTGGTCTCGCAGCCCGACACCGGTGAGCAGGCGCTCGAGATCGCCGACATGCTGATCCGTTCCGGAGCCATCGACCTCGTCGTCATCGACTCGGTCGCCGCTCTCGTGCCCGAGGCCGAGATCAAGGGCGAGATGGGCGACTCGCACGTCGGTCTGCAGGCTCGTCTGATGTCGCAGGCGCTGCGCAAGCTCACGGGTGGGCTCAACACCACCAACACGACGATGATCTTCATCAACCAGCTGCGCGAGAAGATCGGCGTGTTCTTCGGTTCGCCCGAGACGACCGCCGGGGGTAAGGCGCTGAAGTTCTATGCGTCGGTTCGCCTCGACATCCGTCGTATCGAGACGCTCAAGGACGGCACCGAGGCGGTCGGAAACCGCACGCGCGTCAAGGTCGTGAAGAACAAGATGGCTCCGCCGTTCAAGCAGGCCGAGTTCGACATCCTGTACGGCGTGGGCATCTCGCGAGAGGGCAGCTTGATCGACTTCGGTGTCGAGCACGGCATCGTCAAGAAGTCCGGAGCCTGGTACACCTACGACGGCGAACAGCTGGGTCAGGGTAAAGAGAACGCCCGAAACTTCCTGATCAAGAACCCCGACATCGCCGGAGACATCGAGACGAAGATCAAGAACAAGACGGGCATCGGCGCACCTTCCGTTGTCGCCGAAGCTCCCGCTGACGATGAGCTGGCTGCCCGCCGCCCGGCCTGATGACGGAACGCGAATCGGGTTCTGGTCTTCGTCCGTTCACACGGGCGGGCGGCGACCAAAACCCCGACGATATCGACGACCGGGACCTGGGCGCCGTCGATTCGGGCTCCGTCGGTGAGGTCGCGTCGAGCGACGAGGCCGCGCTCGGCGTCGACGACGCACGGGGTGCGCGGCCCGCGCTGCGCGCCCTGGACGACGACACCCTCGCTCCCGTCATCCCGCTTTTCGGGAACGGCGAAGGGGCGCACCCCTCGCGAGGCGGATCGGGCGACGCTCCCGCCGGATCGTCGTCCTGGCGCGACCGGAACGAGCACCCGGCGCAACGCGGCTCACGAGGATCGAGACGAGGGTTCTCACGAGTCGACGGCGCCGGCGACGCCGACGAAGGTCTTGTCCCCGAAGAGGCTGCGCCGAGCCCCGAAGAGATTCGCGAGCGTGCCGAATCCGTGTTGCTGCGCAAGCTGAACTCCCGCTCGCTGTCGTTATCTGAGGCGCGAACGGTTCTGCGCGGTGTCGACGGCGTCGACGACGCGATCACGGCCGAGATCATCGATCATTTCCTCGACCTCCGCTATCTCGACGACGCATCGTTCGCCGAGCAGCTGGCCATGTCGGCGACCGAGCGCCGCGGGCAGGGTCGTCGTGCGGTGGCCGAGACTCTGCGCAAGCGCGGCATCTCGCGCGATGTCGCGGAGGCGACGATCGCCGAGATGCCCGACGACGACGCCGAGCGAGCGTTGGACTTCGCTCGATCGAAGGTGCGGTCGGTGGGCGGCAAAGACTTCGACACCGATCTGCGCCGCCTGGTCGGCCAGCTCGCGCGACGCGGCTACCCCTCGTCGGTGGCGTTGACGGCGGCGCGGACGGCGCTCGACGAGGCCGGACTGGGTCGCAGCCGTTCGACGTTCCGGTCTTCGCCGTCGACGAGCGTTCGTTTCACACCCGACGACTGAGGCCCGCGCGTCGCCGGGCGGGTCCCGGACGCCGGATGTCGGCGGACCCGCTCAGCGCCCCCGGCGCGCCCGCTTACCGCATTCCGGCCTGCTGGCTTGCCGCTTTGCGGCGTACCGGTCACGGCACCGCGGCGTACCCGGTCACCCCACTCCGGCGTGCCGCACCGCGGCGTACCCGCTCCCCGCACTCCGGCGTGCCGGCTCACCGCACCCCGGCGTGCCCGCTCACCGCACCCCGGGCGGCACAGGCACCACGCCGGCGGCCACCATGCGGCCCAGATCGCGTCGACTCGCCGCCCCCACCTTCACGCGCGCCTGGTACACGTGCGATTCGACCGTGCGTACCGACAGGAACAGTCGCGTCGCGATCTCGCGGTTCGTCAAACCCTCGACGACCAGCATGGCGATCTCGTGTTCGCGTCGGGTCAGTTCTTCGCCCGAAGCCAGGGCCGGGGAGTGCGCGGGGAGCCGCTCGATGCCTCCCGGTTCCGCCGACCGCTCGCCGTGATCCGCGGTCCACAGGTTGTGCAAGCGCAACTCGTCGACGGGAGTCGATTCCTCTTCCGCCGAACGGGCCGACAACCGCCGCACCGCCTCGGCGGCGAGGGGGAGGTCTGTGGTGGCGGCGAGCTGGATCAGTTCGTCGGTCTCTTCCCGGGTGGCTGCTCCCAGGGTCGACAGGCGGAAGAGGTCGCGGATCCGCAGCGCTGCGGCGGTCGTCCCGGCCGTCACTTCGGCCGCCGCGCGAGCGGTCGCCCGCGCCTCCTCGTCTCGCCCTTCGGCCGCGAGGATGGTCGTTTCGACGTACCGCATGCCGTGAAGGAGCATCGGGCTGGCTTCCAGGTCGAGACTCGCCAAAGAGGCGCGTGCCTCCTTCGTGCGCCCGCTCATCGCGAGTTCCTCGGCGACGCCCAGCTCGATCATGGCGGCATTCGCGTCCGTGACGGCGAGCGGCTGCCGGCCGAGCGCCGCCTCCAACTCCCGCTGCGACTCCACCGGTCGGCCCTCGCCGGCGAAGGCGATGGAGGCGGCAGCCCCCGCGAGCGTCAGCTCGGCGGCCCCGCCCTCGCGTGCCGCGATGTGCAGCTCTTCGTCGAGCCGCTGGCGCACGTCGTTTCCATCGGCCCCCGCCACCTGGTATCCGGCGAGCATGAACATCACGGCTGACAATCGGTCCTTGGCGGAGATCCCCGTGACCTTCTGGCGGGAATCCAAGAGTCTTTCCGCGGCGCGGTAGTACCGGTAGGCGGCGCTCCACCCGCCGCGAAAGGCCGCCGAGGTTCCGGCGGTGATGAGTGCGCGCAGACGCGCCTCGGACGACGCGGCCTGCACCGCCACGGCTTGAGCCGCGAGGTCGGCGGCCGCAGCCCAGTCGAGGGCGTCGCCCGCTTGGCCGGATCGCACGAGCAAGACTTCGATCCGGGTGTCCGCGTCACCCTCGGCACGCGGGGCTGCGGAGTCCGGGGCGCTCGCGCGCCGTCGCGCGCGCAGCCGGGCGAGTCGCCGAAGGACGTCGCGATCCGACGCGTCGACGCCGGACTCGGAATCGCTCCATCCGCCGCTGGCCAGCACCGCCTCCAGTCGGAGGTCGGGGTGATCGTAGGCGCGCAGGCCCCGTGCGGCGTGTGCGGCCGCGTGAGCGGAATCGCCTCGATCGTTGGCGATCCTCGCCGCGTCGAGCGCGATCCGTGCGCGGACGAGGGGATCGACCTGCGGGGCGTCGGCCGACGAGGAACCGTCACGGTGCCACTTCTCGGCGACGTGGAGCGAGATCGGCAGGCTCCACCATTCGTCTGCCTCGGCCAGCATGCGCTCACAGGCGGCGTCGATGACCGCGCGCACGCACGCCGACCCGAGTTGACGTTCGCCCTCGCGCGCGATGAGATCGTTCGCCGTGAGGCGCCGAGCCGGAGTGCCGTCGGCGTGCATCAGTCCGCCGGCCACCAGACCGTCGACGGTGTCGGACGGGAACAGGCGTGTCGCCACGCTGAGCTCGAGGTGGGGGAGTCGGTGGACGACGGAGAGGCACATGAGGTCGTCGGGGGCGATGTCGGCGACGTGACTCTCGACAGCGACGGCCAGGCGGCTCTGCGGTGCGATGTTCTCGAGCGCGCGGAGGGGATCACGTCCCGCGGCCACGGCCGAGAGGGCCTCGAGAAGGAGGTGCCGCAGAAGCGTGCGGGAGCCGTCGGCGCGCCACACGAGCCCCGCGCGGGTGGCGCTGTCGAGAGCCTCACTCCCGGGGAAGAGGGCCGCGAGTTCCTCGGCGTCGACGGAGATGAGTTCGCCGAGATCGATCCGCTTCGCGAAGCCGTCGTGCCACAGCCCCAGGGCGAGGCGCTGCGCGTCGGATTCTGCGGTGGGGCGGGCTGCCCGTGCACGCGCGGTGCGCACGCCGATGAGGACGGTGACCCGCCGCGCGGCCGCCGCGCGGACGATCGCGGTCGTGGAGGCGGTATCGAGCGCGTCGACGTCGTCGACGATCACGATGGTGCGGGCGGAGTCGGGTGGCGGGCCGTCCCGCAGAGCGGCCGCCCGAGGATCGTCGGTGGCGTCGATCGCGCCGAACGGGATGTCGCTCAGGAGGGTGGACGGACGCAGCACGACGGGCGCAGACCCCCAGCGTTCGAGCTCGGCGGCGACGGTGCGGAGCAGGTAGCTCCGTCCACTTCCTCGTGGCCCCGCCACCACGAGAGAGGTCCCCTCTCGCAGTCGGGATGCCAGCGCGCCGGCATTCCTGTCTGCCCCCACGAGGGCTTTCGCCCACTCCCTCGATCGTTCTTTCCGCATGCCCATCTCCCCCCGGAAAAACCCGCAGGCGGACGGGTTATGGCGTACGACCGAAAGGCTACCTACTGAGCGCAGCATCTTCCGGCCTCTATCCGCAGCGTATTGCGCCTTTTGCGCCGAAGGCGGCAGACAGGTAGTCCCCATCTCTCGAGACCAGTAGTGCCCCCCAGTAGTCTCCGGCGACGAAGGTCGCTCCGATCCTGTCCTCGTGGCGCCGAGATCCCGCCCGAGGCTCGTCCCGCCCCGGCGCTTAGACTTGCTCGCATCATGACGACCCCCGTTTCCTCCCCGACGCTCATCGCTCCCTCTCCCGCCGCACAGGGCGAGACGGGCGCCCGCACCTACGAGGTGCGCACCTTCGGATGCCAGATGAACGTCCACGATTCGGAGCGCCTGTCGGGATCGCTCGAGAGCGCGGGGTACGTCCGCGCCGATGTCGGGTCCGAGGCTGACGTCGTCGTGATCAACACGTGCGCCGTGCGCGACAACGCTGCCGGCAAGCTGTACGGGACGTTGGGGCACCTGAAGTCCCGCAAGGACGCCCACGCGGGCATGCAGATCGCGGTCGGGGGGTGCCTGGCGCAGATGGACAAGGACGCCGTGCAGCAGAAGGCGCCGTGGGTCGATGTCGTCTTCGGCACGCACAACATGGGATCGCTGCCCGGAATGCTCGAGCGCGCCCGCCACAACGGCGAGGCCGAGCTCGAGATCCTCGAGTCGCTCGAGATCTTCCCTTCCACCCTCCCCACCAAGCGCGATTCGGTGCACAGCGGCTGGGTGTCGATCTCGGTGGGATGCAACAACACCTGCACGTTCTGCATCGTGCCGAGCCTGCGCGGCAAAGAGAAGGACCGTCGCCCCGGCGACATCCTGAACGAGATCCGCCTGCTGGTCGACGACGGTGCCATCGAGGTCACCCTCCTGGGCCAGAACGTCAATTCCTACGGCGTCGAATTCGGCGACCGCCTCGCCTTCGGCAAGCTCCTGCGCGCGGCCGGCGAGATCGAGGGCCTCGAGCGCATCCGGTTCACGAGCCCGCACCCCGCCGCGTTCACCGACGACGTCATCGCGGCGATGGCCGAGACGCCCGCCGTCATGCCGCAGTTGCACATGCCGTTGCAGTCCGGGTCCGACCGCGTGCTCAAGGCGATGCGCCGGTCCTATCGGAGCGAGAAGTTCCTCGGCATCCTGGATCGGGTGCGCGAGCGCATGCCGCACGCGGCGATCACCACCGACATCATCGTGGGCTTCCCCGGCGAGACCGAGGAGGACTTCCTCGAGACGTTGCGGGTCGTCGAGGCATCCAGGTTCGCGACCGCCTTCACGTTCCAGTACTCCATCCGCGAGGGGACGCCGGCGGCCACCATGCCCGACCAGGTCCCGAAGGCGGTCGTGCAGGAGCGCTACGAGCGGCTCATGGCGCTGCAGGACCGCATCGCGGCCGAAGAGAACCAGAAGCAGCTCGGGCGCACGCTCGAGGTGCTCGTGTCGGCGGGTGAGGGCAAGAAGGACGCCGCGACGCACCGCCTCACCGGTCGCTCCGAAGACAATCGTCTCGTGCACTTCGAGGTGCCGGCGGGCTCTCCCGTCCCGCGCCCCGGCGACGTGGTCTCGGTCACCGTGACGCACGCCGCGCCCTTCCACCTGCTGGCCGACGCGCCCGATGCCGCCCCCCTGCGCATCCGTCGGACGCGCGCGGGAGATGCCTGGGACCGTTCGCAGGCCGAGTCCTGCGGCGTCCCGGCGCCGGCGGGCGACGCCGCGACCCCGCGCGCGGTCTCGCTCGGTCTGCCGTCCCTGCGCGTCGGAGTGTGAGTTCCGCCGCACCGCGCCTGTGGGCCGTCGTCGGGGCCACGGGCACCGGCAAGACGGGGCTCTCACTCGATCTCGCCGAGGCCCTCGCCGCCCGGGGGCGCGCGGCCGAGATCGTGAACGCCGACGCCATGCAGCTGTACCGGGGCATGGACATCGGGACCGCGAAGCTCCCGGTCGGTGACCGACGCGGCATTGCGCATCACCTCTTCGACGCTCTCGCCGTCACTGACGAGGCGGCGGTGGCCTGGTATCAGGATGCCGCCCGCGCGGCGATCGCCGAGATCCACGGGCGCGGAGCCGACGCGATCCTCGTGGGCGGCTCCGGCCTGTACGTCTCGGGAGTGCTGTGGGACTTCCGGTTCCCCCCGCGCGACGAGGCCGTCCGGGCGCGGCTCGAGGCGGAGCTCGACCGTCTCGGCGCGGGTGCGCTCTACGCGCGGCTGCGCGAGGCCGATCCCGCCGCCGCCGAGCGCATCGATCCGCGCAACGGTCGCCGGGTGGTGCGGGCGCTCGAGGTGCTGGCACAGGGCGGCGAGACGCACGGCGGCGCCCTTCCCTCCGCGCCGGAGTTCTGGCATCCCGATACCCGGATCATCGCGACGACGGTCGACCGCGAACAGCTCGTGCCGCTCCTCGACGCCCGCGTCGAGGGCATGTGGGCGGCCGGGATGCTCGACGAGGTCGAGCGGCTGCGCGGTGACGGGCTCGAGCGCGGCGTCACCGCGGCACGGGCGATCGGGTACGCACAGGCCCTCGCTCAGCTCCGCGGCGACCTGACGCGCGACGACGCCGTGGCCGAGACGCAGGCCCTCACTCGCCGGTACGCGCGGCGACAGGTGTCGTGGTTCCGCCGCTACGCCCAGGCGCGATGGGTCGACGCCCGCACCGTGGATGCCACGACCCTGGTGTCCGCGGGGGAGGCGGGGGAGTGAGCGTCGTCGTGCGGAGCTTCGAGCTCGGCGACGAGGACGCCGTCGTCGCCCTCTGGGAGGAGGCGGGCCTCACGCGACCGTGGAACGACCCCCGAGCCGACATCCGCCGCAAGCTCACGGTGCAGCCGGAGTTGTTCCTCGTGGCCGTCGACGGCGACACCGTGGTCGGCAGCGTCATGTCGGGCTACGACGGCCACCGCGGGTGGCTCTACTACCTGGCCGCGGCGGCGTCGCACCGTGGTCGGGGCGTCGGTCGCCTGCTCGTGGCCGAGGCGGAGCGGCTGCTCGAGGCGCTCGGCTGCCCGAAGGTGCAGCTCATGGTGCGTCCCGACAACACGGGCGCCCGGGGCTTCTACGACGCCCTGGGGTACGAACCGTTCGAGACGTGGGCCACCGGCAAGAGGCTCGTTGTCGACGGACCGGGCGGACCGCCGCCACCCGGCTGAGCGCGGCGGTCAGCTCTCCCGGCGCCGGCTTCACGCGTCGGGCTCACGGCCGATCGCCGACCCGCGCCCGCTCGTGTCAGTCCCGGACGGTGATGCCGCGGTCCGCGGCCAGGAGCGGGGCCAGCTGCTGCACCTGCATCGACGAGATGGTCGCGCCCCGCAGCGCCGACAGACCCGCGAGGCCTTCCAGCTCGGCGCCGCGGAGGTCGGTGTGCTGCAGCGTCGCCTGCTCGACGATGAGCTGCGAGATCCGGGTGCCGTTCGCGGCGAAGCGCGTGAGCTTGGACTGCCCCAGGTCGAGTTCGTCGATCGTGCAGTCGGTGAAGGCGACGTCTTGCAGGTGGGACCCGCGCAGGTTCACGAATCCGAGTCGGCAGTTGACGAAATGCACGCCGTTCCAGGTCGACTCGTAGGCCTCGAGGGATCCCGTACGCGAACCCTCGATCTCGACGTCGCGCCACGTGGTCCGGGCCGACCGCACGATCGGCACGTCCCAGCCCGACAGAGCGGATTCGGACACGTGCGCGTACCGCAGAGTGACCTCGGGCGCGCGGAGGCCCTCGATGCGGCACAGCGTCAGCTCCGCGCTCTCGAGGTCGAGACCGTCGAGCCGCAGATCGCGGAACGACAGCCCCTCCAGGGCCGCCCGAGGAACGAGTGCCGCGGGCTCTCCCGGATCGAGATCGTCCAGCGGAGGGCGATCGAACGAGGGCGCGACCAGGGCGGGGGGCTTCGGCATGGGTCTCCTCGAAACGGAAGGGGCGGAGGGCTGGGACAGCCTAGCGACCGCCTCGAGGAGCGCGCGCCGTCACCCGCGCGGCGCCGTTTCGCGGACGCCCCGGGAAACGACCCCGACGCCCGCTCCTAGACTGGTCGCATGGCGACTCTCGCGTTCACCAAAGGCCACGGCACCGGCAACGATTTCGTGGTCGTGGCCGACCCCGACGGCGAGCTCGACCTGTCCGCCGCGCAGATCGCCACGCTCTGCGACCGCCACTTCGGCATCGGTGCCGACGGCCTGCTGCGCGTGGTGCGCTCCTCGGCGATCGACGAGGGGGCGGATGCCATGGCATCCGGTGCCGAGTGGTTCATGGACTATCGCAACGCCGACGGGTCCGCGGCGGAGATGTGCGGCAACGGCACGCGCGTGTTCGCCCGCTACCTCACCGACACCGGCCTCGCCTCGATCGAGGGAGGTCTGCGCATCGGCACCCGCGCGGGAGTGAAGACCCTCACCCGCAGCGATCGAGGCTTCGAGGTCGATCTGGGGGCCTACGCGATCGAGGCGGAAGAGACACTCGTCCGCGCGAAGGGGCTCCCGGTGGCGCGACCGGGCGTGGGCATCGACGTGGGCAACCCGCACGTCGTCGTCGCGCTGTCGTCCGAGGCCGAGCTCGAGGGTCTCGAGCTCGGCTACCAGCCGGTGCTCGATCCCGCGCCGCGGCACGGCGCGAACGTGGAGTTCGTCGTTCCCGCCGATCCGCTCGTGCGTGACGGCGTCGGCGCGATCCGGCTGCGCGTCTTCGAGCGCGGCGTCGGCGAGACGCTCAGCTGCGGAACCGGCGTCGCGGCCGCCGCCCTGGCCGTGCGGCATTGGGCGGGGGCGGCTGCTCCCGACTCGTGGGTCGTGGACACCCCCGGCGGCACGCTCGGGGTACGGGTCGCCGAGGGGCGCGTGTTCTTGTCGGGGCCGGCGGCGCTGGTGTTCACCGGCGAGGTCGCGCTGGCCTGAGCCCGTCGGTGGGCCGCGGTCCGGTGCGAGCCGAGGAGTCGTGGGCGTCCGGCCGGCGGTCTGGTCGTCCGGTGCGCGCGAACGGCGGCGACTCAGGCGATGATGTCGATCGGCTCGCTCGGCGGCGAGCCGTGACGGCGCACCCGGAGCACGCGGAAACCGCGCCCGGTGGCGGCCCGCTGCACGCTGTAGCCGTTCTCGAACGTCGTGGACAGCCAGCGCTGCAGCGAGTCGGAGCCGAGGTTGCGCTGCACGACGAACCACCCGTCGCTGCGCTCGGTGAGCCGCGGGATCCAGTGCTCGAGCATGCCGTGCAGTTCGCTCTTGCCCACGCGGATCGGCGGGTTCGACCGGATGGTCCGGAACGACACGTCGTCGGGAACATCTTCCGGTCGCACCGCGTTGATGTTCGTGAGGCCGAGGGACTGTGCGTTCCGCCTCACGAGATCGAGAGCACGTTCGTTGACGTCGACCGCCCAGATGGTCGCGTGCGGTGAAGCGAGCGCGAGCGACAACGAGATCGGACCCCACCCGCACCCCAGGTCGAGGAAGTCCCCGCCGGCGGGAGGGGGAGGAGTGTTGTGCAGCAGCACCGAGGTTCCGGCATCCACGTGATCGGGACTGAAGACGCCACCCGCCGTCACGGCCTCGAATTCGCGCCCCGCGAGTGTCACTCGGATACGGCGGAGCTGTTCGGGACTCGACGGCGCCGCGCTGAAGTAGTGCTCGCTCCCCATCCCCACAGAATATCCGACCCGGCCGCGCGACGCCGCGGGCGGCTAAAGTGCGAGAACACCAGGAAAAACCGCGGGAACACCCGCGGACGGAAGGAACACATGACCGAACAGACCACACCCCCGAGCACGGACGCGACGCCGGTCGACCCGGTGGACCGCGTGCTGTCGCGCGCCGAAGCGCACCGCGGGGTCCGGGTCTTCGGTGCAGCGCAGGCGCTCCAAGACGCCTCCACGGCGTACGGCGGCGACGCCGACGGCGACCAGTGGGACCGCGAGGAACGCGCAGCGCTGCGCCGCGTGGCCGGTTTGTCGACCGAGCTCGAAGACGTCACCGAGGTCGAGTACCGCCAGCTGCGCCTCGAGAACGTCGTTCTCGTCGGCGTGCACCCGCAGGGCGAGCAGGCCGATGCCGAGAACTCCCTGCGCGAGCTGTCGGCGCTGGCCGAGACCGCCGGGGCCGTCGTGCTCGACGGCGTTCTGCAGCGTCGTCCCCATCCCGACCCGGCGACGTACGTCGGCCGCGGCAAGGCCGCCGAACTGCGCGACATCGTCGCCGCCGTCGGCGCCGACACCGTGATCGCCGACACCGAGCTCGCCCCCAGCCAGCGTCGCGCGCTCGAGGACGTCGTGAAGGTGAAGGTGATCGACCGCACCACGGTGATCCTCGACATCTTCAGCCAGCACGCCAAGAGCCGCGAGGGCAAGGCGCAGGTCGAGCTCGCGCAGCTCGAATACCTGCTGCCGCGTCTTCGCGGCTGGGGTGACTCGATGTCGCGCCAGGCCGGTGGACAGGTCGGTGCCGGAGGCGCGGGCATGGGCTCGCGCGGTCCGGGTGAGACGAAGATCGAGCTCGATCGTCGTCGCATCCGCACGAAGATGGCTCTGCTGCGCAAGCAGCTGCGCGACTTCGCCCCTGCGCGCGAAGCCAAGCGTGCCGAGCGCAAGCGCCACACCATCCCGTCGGTCGCGATCGCCGGGTACACCAACGCCGGAAAGTCCAGCCTGCTCAACCGCCTCACCAGCGCGGGTGTGCTGGTCGAGAACGCGCTGTTCGCGACCCTGGATGCCACGGTCCGCCGTTCCGAGACGACCGACGGCCGCGTGTACACGCTGACCGACACGGTCGGCTTCGTGCGCAACCTGCCGCACCAGCTCGTCGAGGCGTTCCGCTCGACGTTGGAAGAGGTCGGCGACGCCGACGTCATCCTGCACGTCGTCGACGCGTCGCATCCCGATCCGGCCGCGCAGCTGATGACGGTGCGCGACGTGATGGGCGATGTCGACGCGAACTTCGGTCAGGAGATCGTCGTCTTCAACAAGGCCGACCTCGTGACCGAGGACGAACGCCTGGTGCTGCGCGGCCTCGCCCCGAACGCGAAGTTCGTCTCGTCGCGCACGGGCGAGGGGATCGAGGAGCTTCGCGCCGCCATCGAGGACGCTCTGCCCCTGCCCGCCGTCGAGGTGCAGGCGGTCGTCCCGTACGACCGTGGTGACCTCGTGTCGGCCGTGCACGAGAGCGGACTCATCGTGGCGCAGGAGCACCGCGACACGGGGACGTTCCTGCACGCTCACGTGGGGGCGCGCCTGGCGGCCGAGCTGGAGCAGTTCGCGGCCTGACGGCCGTCGCACGACGGGCCCCCTCCGATCGCGGTGGGGGCCTGTCGGCGTGCGGTTCGGGGGCGCGCACCGTCGACGCCGACCTCGCCCCCGACGCTGTCCCGACGCGCGCGCCGACGCCTCGGCTTCTTCCGCACCGAGAGCCTGCATCGCCCGCTTCAGCCGCGCGACAGCCTCAGCTCAGCTCCAGCGACGGAATACCGGGGGTCTCGAAGCCGAAAACCGCCCCGAGGAAGCCCAGTTCGCGTCGGAGGGAGTCGACTACCGTCTCGGCGCGGCGGAAGCCGTGGCCCTCGCCCTCGTACAGGACGTACGCGTGGGGAATCTCGTGCGCCGCGAGGGCGTCACGGATCGCCTCGGCCTGCGACGGCGGCACGACCCGGTCCTCGCTTCCCTGCAGGATGAGCAGGGGAACGCGGAAGCGCTCGGGATGGCTCAGAGGCGAGCGCTCCACGTACACCGCTTCGGCCTCGGGCAGCGGTCCGATCAGGCCGTCGAGATACCGGGCCTCGAAGTCGTGAGTGTCTTCGGCGAGGGCACGGGCGTCGCCCACGCCGTAGCGCGAGATCCCGGCCGAGAACACGTCGGTGTTCGTCACGGCGGCGAGCACCGTCCATCCGCCGGCGGAGCCCCCGGCGATCGCCAGGCGCTCGCGGTCGGCCAGACCCGCCTCGGCGAGGGCGGAGGCCGCGGCGGCGACGTCATCGACATCGACCACGCCCCACTGACCCTTCAGCCGGTCACGGTAGTCGCGACCGTATCCGGTGGAACCGCCGTAGTTCACGTCGAGCACGCCGATGCCGCGGCTCGTGAAGAACGCCGTCTTGGCTGACGGCGCCGGACCCACGTGCGAGGTGGGGCCACCGTGCACGAGCACGACGTAAGGCGGGCGCTCGTTCTCGGGCGCGGCGACGTCGGGGTTCGTGGGCGCGTAGGCGAAAGCGTGCACGGGTCCGTGCGGCCCCTCGGTCTCGAGGGCACGGGCCGTCGGCATCCATTCGTCGCCCCAGGCCCCGGATCCACCGGTCACCAGGTCGACGGTGCCGGCGTCGAGGTCGACCGCCCACAGCCCCGAGCGGCCGCCGGCGTCGGAGCCCGACACGAGCACGCGGTGCCCGCGCACGTCATCGATCGCCGCGCCGGCCACGACGGGCACGTCCACCGGGCGCACGCCGGACGGCGCGATCTCGACGATCTCGTCGGCACCGTCGGTGCGGACGGCGACGATGCGCCCGTCGTCGGTCGCTCCGAACCACCGCGTCCCGAGCACCCACAGCCCGCCGCCCGTGTCGGCGTCGACCGGCGACACCGGCTGCGGCTCGCCGTCGAGGGGACGGCGGAACAGGTTCCACCGGCCGTCGGGGTCGTCGGCGTACAACAGCTCGTCGTCGCCGAGCCACACGGGCTGGAGCGGGGCGCGGCGCGGGGTGTCGGCGATCTCGCGCACCTCGCCGGTGCCGATCTCGGTCACGCGCAGGGTCGTGGCATCCCAGGGCATGTCGGGGTGGCTCCACGCCACCCACGCGAGAGACCGGCCGTCGGGCGACAGCGCGGGCTGCGCGACGAAGTCGCTGCCCTCGGCGAGCACGTCGACGGCGCCGTCGAGCGAGATGCGCACGATGGCGCGGGCGGGAACGCGGTCACTCCCGTGCGTCTCGCGGACGGCGAGCAGGGTGCCGTGCTCGAACCGCAACCCGCCGTGGCGCACCGTGTCGTCGGCCGGCGTCAGCGCGCGCGCCTCGCCGCCCGGGCGAAGGGCGTAGACGCGCTGGTCGGTCTTCTCGACGTAGAACAGCTCCCCGTCGTCGGAGGCGGTCCAGGCCCCGCCGCCGTATTCGTGAACGGCGGAACGGGCGTTGGCGGGTGCGGGCAGCACCGTCTCGACCGCACCGTCGGTGCGGCGCCGTTTCACCGCGACGCGACCCGCCTCGGCGGGCACGGATTCCGCCCACCACACCTCATCGCCGACGAACAGCGCGCCGTCGATGCGGGGGGAGGACTGCGCCACCGACTCGGGAGTGATCGGGGAGGGCCAGGAACCGTAGGGGAGGGTGTCTGCCATCACTCCAGCGTAGGCCGGGGCTCCGACATCCGTCGGGGTCGGGCACGCCGGACGAGCAGGACGCCCGCGATGCCCGCGACGAAGCCGATGCCCAGAACCGCGCTCGCGGTGCCCACGAGACCGGACGACAGCTGCCGCACCACGGCGTCGATCCCCGCGGCGTCGAAGCCCCGCAGAACGGCGGTGCGGTGCGCCTGCGCCGCGCCCACGGCGACCGCCACGAGCACCGTGGCCGAGCCGACGGCGACCGCGATGCCGGCGCCGATCAGTGCGCGTCGCCGGCGGGGAGCGATGACGACCCCGCCGATCAGGAGCACGACCACGAGCAGGGGTGCCGCCACTCCCGCCGTGGTGGTGGCGGCGTACGCCGACCGCACGGCCTGCAGCGTCGTTCCGTCGCTCAGGACCACGACCCGGTCGATCGGGGGGACGAGGGCGGCCACGGGCGAGCCCTGCAGGTCCAGCTCGGCGACGATCGCCGAGACCACCCCGCCGATCTGCACGCCCAGGCCGTCCGGGGTCTGCACGATGATGCCGCCACCGTCGGAGGTGGCTCCGAAGACGAAGGCGCGGTGCGCGGTGCGCACGACCCCCGACCAGACGTCGGAGAACCGATCGGAGTGCACCACGTCGGTCACCGCCTGCTGCGTGATCGAGCGCAGCGAGTCGGCCGACGGCTGTGCCACCAGGCCGAGGACGCGCGCCGCCTCCTGCGGCACGCCGAGGGCGACGAGACCGTCGACGCCCGCGCCCGCGATCGCCGAGAAATCGACCGACGCCGAGATGGCGCTCGTCGTCTCGGCGATGACGAGGTCTTGCACGGCGGGGTCGGACGAGAGGGGCGCGAGCGTGGCGACGAAGGAGTCCTCATCGACGAGCTGCACGCGCGCCCACGAGGCGACGAGGGCCACCGGCGTGAGCAGGGCCACCACGATCAGCACCACGACGGATGCCGTGACGCGCACCACGGGCGACGGCTTCGCGACGCGTTTCGTCGAGGTCGATGCGGTCGAGGGCGGGCCGACGGTCATGGCGCCATTGTGGCGCGCCCGCCGCCGCGACGCACGGTTCACACCGCGCGCAGCACCGCCACGATGCGCCCGAGCACGACGGCCTCGTCGCCGAGGATGGGCTCGAACGCGCTGTTGCGGGGGAGCAGCCAGGTGTGGCCGTCACGGCGACGGAACGTCTTCACCGTGGCCTCGCCGTCGAGCATCGCGGCCACGATCTCGCCGTTCTCCGCATTCGCCTGCGAACGCACGACCACCCAGTCGCCGTCGCAGATCGCCGCGTCGATCATCGAGTCGCCCGAGACCTTGAGCATGAACAACTCGCCCTTGCCGACGAGCTGGCGGGGGAGGGGGAAGATCTCCTCCACGTGCTGGTCGGCGGTGATGGGCACGCCCGCCGCGATCCGGCCCACCAGGGGCACGAGGGCGGCGTCGCCCACCGCGGGGGCGGAGTCGGCGGGGTTCTCGGCGGCGGTGCCGGGAAGGTCGATCAGCACCTCCATGGCGCGGGTCTTACCCGGGTCGCGGCGCAGGTAGCCGCTGAGCTCGAGCTGGTTCAGCTGATGCGTGACGCTCGACAGCGACTTCAGGCCGACGGCGTCGCCGATCTCGCGCATGCTCGGCGGATAACCGTGCCGCGCGATCGATCGCTGGATGACTTCGAGGATCGCGAGCTGCTTGTCGCTGAGGTTCTTGCGCCGTCGCGTCTGCGGTCGTTCGCGCCCGGAGGCGGTCGTCGCGTCGGTCATCTGTGCTCCCCTCGCGCCGCGGGAAGGGCGGCGGAAATTCGAATGTCGGAGGTTGGTGATGAGGTCTCCGTGTCGAAACCGTATCCGGTAGAGGACACGAATGACACGGAGCCGCACGCGTGTCGCGTTCGATTCTTTTCCGACAACCGGTGTGTTGACACCGTCGCAGTATCGAAGATAGATTCGGAATACAGATTCGCACGCCGCCCTCCCGGCCGAGGGCGGGGTGCGAATCTCTCCCCACCAAGGAGCACACCATGAGCAGCATCACCTCCACCGCCTCGACGACCCGCCTGCGTATCACCGCCCGCGGGCGCCGTGTCGTCGCCTTCGTCGTCGCCCTCCCGCTCGCCGTCGCCCTCGGCGTCGCCGCCGTCGGTGGGGGAGCAGCACTCGCCTCGGGCGACGCCGGCGCACCGGCCGGTTCGTTCACGGAGATCACGGTCATGAGCGGCGAGACCCTGTGGTCGATCGCCGAAGACATCGCCCCCGCGGCCGATCCGCGCGACGTCGTCGCCGAGATCACGCGTCTGAACGCCCTCCAGGGCGGCTCGCTCGCGGCCGGTCAGCGCATCGCGATCCCCACCGAGTACATCCAGGCCGGCTGACCTCCGCGGGTGCGCGATGAGCCGCTCCTCGGCACGCCGCCTACGATGGGTGGGGTGACCGTACGCCTCGATGACCTGCCTCTTCGCGACGATCTGCGGGGGATGACCCCCTACGGAGCCCCGCAGGCCGCCCTGCCCGTGGCTCTCAACGTGAATGAGAACACGCATCCGGTTCCGCCCGAGGTGGCCGATGACATCCTCGACGCCGTGGCTCGGGCCCTGCGCGACGTCAACCGGTATCCCGACCGCGAGTTCACCGCTCTCCGAGAGAGCTTCGCCGCATACCTCGGTCATGGCCTGACGCGCGAGCAGATCTGGGCGGCCAACGGCTCCAACGAGGTGCTCCAGCACATCCTGCAGGCCTTCGGTGGACCGGGCCGGACGGCCATGGGCTTCGCACCCACCTACTCGATGTACCCGATCCTCACCCGCGCGACGGGCGCGCGATGGATCGCCGGGGAACGCGCGCACGACTTCTCGCTGAGCGCCGAGGCCGCCGCGGCCCAGGTGCGTGAGCACCGCCCCGACATCGTCTTCCTCTGCGCGCCGAACAACCCCACGGGTACCCCGCTGCGTCTCGATGTGATCGAGGCCGTGTACGCCGAGACCGATGGCATCGTGATCGTCGACGAGGCCTACCAGGAGTTCGCTCCGCGTGACGAGCCCTCGGCCGTGTCGCTGCTGCCCGGTCGCCCGCGTCTGGTGGTGTCGCGCACCATGAGCAAGGCCTTCGCCTTCGCCGGCGCACGCGTGGGGTACCTGGCCGCCGATCCTGCGCTGGTCGACGCGCTGCGACTCGTCCGTCTTCCGTACCACCTGAGCGCGCTCACGCAGGCCGCCGCGACGGCGGCCCTCGTGCACGCCGAGACGATGCTGTCGATGGTCGACGAGATCGTCGCGCAGCGCGACCGCATCTCGGCCACCGTGGCCGCCCTCGGGTACACCGCCCACGAGTCGTGGACGAACTTCGTGCTCTTCGGCGGCGTCGACGACCCCGCCGCCACGTGGAAGGCGCTGTACGACCGCGGTGTGCTCATCCGCGACGTCGGCATCGCGCACCACCTGCGTGTCACGGCCGGTACCGACGACGAGACCACCGCGTTCCTCGACGCCCTCGCCTCGGTAGGATCGCGGTCATGACCGGCCCCGCCACGCCCCGTACCGCCTCGATCACGCGCGAGACGAGCGAGTCGCGCATCGAACTCGAACTCGACCTCGACGGTCGCGGGGTCAGCGACATCCAGACCACGGTGCCGTTCTTCGACCACATGCTCACGGCCTTCGCCAAGCACTCGCTGACCGATCTGCGGGTGCGCGCGACGGGCGACACCCACATCGACGCCCACCACACGGTCGAGGACACCGCGATCGTGCTCGGTCAGGCGATTCGTCAGGCCCTGGGCGACAAGTCGGGCATCGCCCGCTACGGCGACGCGCTCGTTCCCCTCGACGAGGCGCTGGCCCAGGCGGTCGTCGACATCAGCGGTCGCCCGTACCTCGTGCACACCGGTGAGCCCGTGGGCTTCGAGCACCACCTCATCGGCGGACACTTCACCGGTTCGCTCGTGCGTCACACGTTCGAGGCCATCTCGATCCACGGCGGCCTCACCGTGCACGTGCGCGTTCTGGGTGGGCGCGACCCGCACCACATCGCCGAGGCCGAGTACAAGGCGTTCGCGCGCGCCTTCCGTCAGGCCAAGGCCCTCGACCCGCTGGTCGACGGCATCCCCAGCACCAAGGGTGCGTTGTGACGCGCAAGCCCATCGTCGCGGTCCTCGATTACGGTTCCGGCAACGTCCACTCGGCCGTCAAGGCGCTCATCGAAGCCGGTGCCGATGCGCGACTGACCTCCGACCGCGCGCTGCTCCTCGACGCCGACGGGCTCCTCGTGCCCGGCGTGGGTGCGTACAGCGCGGTCATGGGCGCCCTGAACGCCAGCCGCGGGGGAGAGATCATCGACCGGCGGCTCGCCGGAGGCCGCCCGGTGCTCGGTATCTGCGTCGGCATGCAGGTGATGTTCGAGCGGGGGGTCGAGCGCGGTGCCGACACCCCCGGGCTCGGTGAGTGGCCGGGCACGGTGGACGAGCTCGAAGCACCCGTACTGCCGCACATGGGCTGGAACACCGTGGCGTCCGGAGACGGGTCGCGCCTGTTCCAGGGCATCGAGAAGGAGCGCTTCTACTTCGTGCACTCGTACGCGGCGCAGCAGTGGTCGCTCGAGGTCACGCCGCCGTTCCCGGAGCCCGTTCTGACGTGGTGCACGTATGGTGCGCCGTTTCTCGCGGCGGTCGAGAACGGCCCGCTGTCGGCGACGCAGTTCCACCCCGAGAAGTCGGGCGAAGCCGGCATCCGGCTCCTGGCCAATTGGATCGACGGGCTGCGCACGACTACTGTGTGACCTCGTGCCCAGGCTCGGCGAAGTGCGCTGACGGGTGCGAGGAGCCATGAACGATTTCGCGTCGACGCCCGAACTTGTCCTGCTTCCCGCGGTCGATGTGGCCGACGGCAAGGCCGTCCGCCTGACCCAGGGTGAGGCCGGCACCGAGACCAGCTACGGCGACCCCGTCGACGCCGCCGCGGACTTCGCACGCCAGGGCGCGCAGTGGATCCACCTCGTCGACCTCGACGCCGCCTTCGGTCGCGGCAACAACGCCGCGGTGATGCGCAAGGTCATCAAGCAGGTCAAGGGCGTGCAGGTCGAGCTGTCGGGCGGCATCCGCGACGACCGCTCCCTCGAGGCCGCCCTCGAGAGCGGCGCGAGCCGCATCAACCTCGGCACGGCCGCGCTCGAGAACCCCGAGTGGGCCGCCGATGTCATCAATCGTTACGGCGAGGCGATCGCCGTCGGCCTCGACGTGCGCGGCACCACGCTCGCCGCGCGCGGCTGGACCCGCGACGGCGGCGACCTGTGGACCGTCCTCGACCGGCTCGAAGACGCCGGCTGCAGCCGCTACGTCGTCACCGACGTCACCAAAGACGGCACGCTCCGCGGCCCGAACATCGAACTGCTGCGCGAGATGACGCAGCGCACCCCGAAGCCGATCGTGGCGTCGGGCGGGGTGTCGAGCCTCGACGACATCGCGGCGCTGCGCGACCTGGTACCGCTCGGCGTCGAAGGCGCGATCGTGGGCAAGGCACTGTACGCGGGGCAGTTCACCCTCGCTGAGGCACTGGATGTCGCCGGACACTGACGGTCCGCACGGCCACGGCGCGCACGGGCACGACCAGCGTGCGCACGCTCCGCACACGGACGCCCTCCATTCGGATGCCGCGAACGCGGATTCCGCCGGCGTCCCGTGGGAGGGACGCAGCTTCCAGTCCAACCCGCACTCGGGTGACGACGGATCTGCCGACCCCGCCCTGCTCGCGGCTCTCCTGGCGTTCCGCGCCGGTGAGGGCGACGCGCGTGCGGTGGTCGACGCCTACCGCGAGGCCCGCCTGCTGATCCCGCTCGTCGCCGAGAAGGGCGACCACGGCATCGGCGCGCACGGCCTCGAGGTCGACAAGACGCAGGAGCTGTCGATCGTGACGGTCGCCGCTCCCGACGGCCGCAAGGTCCTGCCGGTATTCACGTCGGTGACGGCGCTGCAGACCTGGGACGCCCTGGCCCGACCGGTTCCCGCCGACGGGCGTCGCACGGCCCTGGCCGCAGCCTCCGAGGACACCGAGCTCATCGTCGTCGATCCGGGTTCGGAGACGGAGTTCGTCATCCGCCGCCCCGCCGTCTGGGCGATCGCACAGGGCGAGGCGTGGGAGCCCGCGCACACGTCTCCCACGATCTTCACCGGCCTGCAGGAGAGCATCTCGGGCGAGCTGGCCGTGCTCGACCTGGCCGTCGAGGCGGGAGACCCGACCGGACGCCTTCGCGGTCCCGAGCTGGTGGTGCATCTGCAGCTGATGTCGGGTCTCGCGCAGGAGGAACTGGATGCCGTGCTCGCCCGCGTCGCCCGCCGCTGGGCCGCCGACGACCGCATCGCCGTGCTCGTCGACTCCCTGACGGTCAAGCTGCACCGCAGCACCGAGGCCTGAGTCCCGCGTTCTTCCGGGAGCCCGCCTGCCGGGAGTGGGCGGCGTCGTCGATCAGCGTAGGGCCGCTGCCCCCCACCTCCCGGGTGTCACGGAGGAGTCGGCCTGCGGCACAGGGCGCAGGGATGCCATCCTCCCGAGGCAATCGGGGAAGGGGCAACGCCTCATACCCCTACGGGTGTCACGGTGGAGTCGGCCTACGGCGCAGGGCGCAGGGATGCCATCCTCCCGAGGCAATCGGGGAAGGGGCCCCGTTCTTGCCTCGGGAGGATGGCATCCCGGAGCCCGGTACCCCCCCAGAACGAACGACCTACGTGACGGGCCCCGTCCACTTCTCGCCCGGCCCCTTACCGATGGGGTCGGGGATCACCGACGCCTCGCGGAACGCGAGCTGCAGGGAGCGGAGGCCGTCGCGCAGGGAGCGGGCGTGCATGTCGCTGATCTCGGGGGCTCCGGCGGTGATGAGGCCGGCGAGGGAGTTGATGAGCTTGCGGGCCTCGTCGAGGTCGAGCTGCTGCGCGGGGTTGTCGGCCAGGCCGGTCTTCACGGCGGCGGCGCTCATGAGGTGCACGGCGGCGGTGGTGATGACTTCGACGGCGGGGACGTCGGCGATGTCGCGGGTGGCGGAGGCGGAGGCGCGCTCCTGCTCTTCCCAGCGGGCGAGGCGCTCGTCTTCGGCTCCGTGGCGGTGTGCGGCGCTGTCGTCGGCGGGCTGGTCGGGGGGGATCGTGTCCACGTGAATCTCTCTGCTAGACTATGGCGGGCTTCGGAGTGCTTCACTCCGGACGAAAGAGGATGACATCCCACCCGCGCTTGCCGCTCCAGGCTACCGGGTTCCCGCACTCCGCTCCGTTTCGCACGGGGTTGTCTGGGTGCAGAAGCCGGTGCTGTTAGCACTGTGCCGGGTGGCGTGTTTCTCCTCTTCGCCCGCGATTCCCTTGGATCGCGGCGGCCGTCATCCGTAGACAAGAGGAGTTCCGCATCAGCGATCCCCGCACCAACGAGCGCATCCGAGTCCCGGAGGTCCGTCTCGTCGGACCCAACGGCGAGCAGGTCGGCATCGTCCGCATCGAAGCTGCGCTGCGCCTGGCCCAGGAAGCGGACCTCGACCTGGTCGAGGTTGCGCCGAGCTCGAAGCCGCCCGTGGTCAAGATCATGGATTACGGCAAGTTCAAGTACGAGGCCGCTCAGAAGGCCAAGGAGACGCGCCGCAACCAGGCCAACACCGTGCTCAAAGAGGTTCGGTTCCGCCTGAAGATCGAAGCGCACGACTACATAACCAAGCTGAAGCGCGCCGAGGGCTTCCTCCAGGCGGGCGACAAGGTCAAGGCCATGATCCTGTTCCGTGGTCGCGAGCAGTCGCGTCCCGACCAGGGCGTGCGTCTGCTCCGCAAGTTCGCGGAAGACGTCGCCGAGTTCGGCACCGTGGAGTCCAGCCCCACGATCGACGGTCGCAACATGGTCATGGTGGTCGCGCCTCACAAGAACAAGTCCGAGGTCAAGACCGAGCAGAACGCGCAGCGCACGGCGAACCGTGAAGCAGCGCGGAGCGCCGCCCGTGGCGACTCGGACTCCGAGGGCGAGCCCACCGCGGCTCCCGCAGACCAGCCCACCTCGGCCCCCGCCGAGTAAGGCCCCCCAGACTCCCGCCCGGCGGGAAACACAACGAAGGAAGAGACATGCCGAAGCAGAAGACCCACTCCGGTGCCAAGAAGCGTTTCAAGTTGACCGGCAGCGGCAAGCTCATGAAGCAGCAGGCCGGCATGCGGCACAACCTCGAGGGCAAGGCGTCCAAGCGCACCCGTCGCCTGAACCAGGAGCAGGTCCTGGCCAAGGGTGACGCCAAGGTCGCCAAGAAGCTCCTCGGCCTCTGAGCGCCGACGCACGTTAGGAAGAAGAAGAAATGGCTAGAGTCAAGCGGGCAGTAAACGCCCACAAGAAGCGTCGCGTCATCCTCGAGCGCGCGTCCGGTTACCGCGGTCAGCGTTCGCGCCTGTACCGCAAGGCCAAGGAGCAGGTCACCCACTCCCTCGTCTACGCGTACCGTGACCGTCGCAAGCGCAAGGGCGACTTCCGTCGTCTGTGGATCCAGCGCATCAACGCGGCGTCCCGCCAGAACGGCATGACGTACAACCGCTTCATCCAGGGCCTCGGCCTCGCGGGTGTGCAGGTCGACCGTCGTATGCTCGCTGAGCTCGCCGTGAACGAGCCGGCCGTGTTCGCCTCGCTCGTCGCGACCGCGAAGGCGGCGCTGCCCAGCGACGTCAACGCCGCGAAGACCGCGTAATACGCAGTTCCTCGTCGAACGGGCGTCCTCTTCGGAGGGCGCCCGTTCGTCGTTCCTGCGCGGCGTCCGGAGCGCATACCGCAGACGCCATACACTGAGGACGTGCTCGAGAACCCCCGTTCGCCCCGGGTGCGCGCCGTGGCAAAACTCAGCAAGCGCGCCGCCCGTCAAGAGACCGGTCTGTTCCTCCTCGAGGGACCGCAGGCGGCCCGCGAGGCGTTGGCGTGGGCACCCGAGACGGTGATCGAGATGTACGCGACCCCGACAGCCCTCGAAAAGCACGGCGATCTGCGCGAGGCCGCCGAGGCCGCGGGCGTCGACCTGCAGTACACGACCGAAGCGGTCCTGGATGCCATGGCCGACACCGTCACGCCGCAGGGCATCGTCGCCGTGGCCCGCCAGTCGCCGACCGCCCTGAAGGACGTTCTGGCAGCGGGCCCCCGCCTCATCGCCATCTGCGAGGAGGTGCGCGACCCCGGCAACCTCGGCACCATCATCCGCGCGGCCGACGCGGCGGGAGCCGACGCGGTGATCCTGACCGGTCGCACGGTCGACCCGTACAACCCCAAGGTGGTCCGCTCGACCACGGGGTCGCTCTTCCACCTGCCCGTCGCCGTCGACCTCGAGCTGGCCGACGTCGTCGCGCGGGTGCACGAGGCGGGGATGCGGGTGGTGGCCGCCGACGTCGAAGGCGGCGACTTCTTGGCATCCCGCGACATGCTCGCCGAACCCACGGCATGGCTGTTCGGGAACGAGGCGCGCGGTCTCGACGACGAGGCGTTGGCGCACGCCGACATCGCGTTGCGGCTGCCGATCTACGGGCGTGCCGAGTCGCTCAACCTCGCCACCGCGGCCAGCGTCTGCCTCTACGAGACGGCGTTCGCGCAGCGCGATCGCTGAACCCCTGCTGTTACAGATCGGTTAAGGCGCGCGCCGGAATGTGGTCGGGCGCCCAGCATCCTCATAGGGTGTTGACATGGCATC
Organism: Microbacterium sp. CFBP 8801; assembly: GCF_014839455.1. NCBI lineage: Bacteria > Bacillati > Actinomycetota > Actinomycetes > Micrococcales > Microbacteriaceae > Microbacterium > Microbacterium sp. CFBP 8801. The sequence continues at coordinate 358,194 of NZ_JACYNU010000002.1, forward strand.
CGTTCCCCCGAAGACCGAGCCCCTGGTCGTCGTCAGCGACGTCCAGAAGCACTATGGACAGTTCCAGGCTCTGAAAGACATCGACCTCACCGTCGACCGCGGCGAGGTCGTCGTCGTCATCGGACCCTCGGGTTCGGGCAAGTCGACGCTGTGCCGCACCATCAACCGCCTCGAGACCATCACGAGCGGGACGATCACCATCGACGGCAAGGAGCTTCCCAAAGAGGGGAAGGGCCTGGCCGAGCTGCGCGCCGACGTCGGCATGGTGTTCCAGTCGTTCAACCTGTTCGCCCATCTCACGATCCTCGAGAACGTCACGCTCGGCCCCCTCAAGGTCCGCAAGATGAAGAAGGCGGATGCCGAGAAAGAGGCGCGCGCGCTCCTCGAACGCGTGGGCGTCGGTCACCAGGCCGACAAGCTCCCCGCCCAGCTCTCGGGCGGTCAGCAGCAGCGTGTCGCGATCGCCCGTGCTCTGGCCATGAAGCCCAAGGTCATGCTCTTCGACGAGCCCACCTCGGCGCTCGACCCCGAGATGATCAACGAGGTGCTCGACGTGATGGTCGGTCTCGCCAAGGACGGCATGACGATGATCGTCGTGACGCACGAGATGGGCTTCGCGCGCAAGGCCGCGAACCGCGTGGTGTTCATGGCCGACGGGCAGATCGTCGAGCAGGCGACGCCCGAGCAGTTCTTCACGAAGCCCGAATCCGATCGGGCGAAGGACTTCCTGTCGAAGCTCATCACCCACTGACGCTCTTCCCTTGACGGCGATGAACGAGGAGGTTCTCCCGCCGACCGCATGGTTGCCGTTCCCCCCGGTCTATCTCGCGCGCCGTCACCGACGACCCTTATCCGCACAGCACACGTAACCAAGGAGACATCACATGCGTAAGACACGTTTTCTCGCCGGCGCGAGCATCGTCGCCGCCGGCCTTCTGGCCCTGACGGCCTGTAACAGCGGCACCCCGGGCGCGGCTCCCGGCGCCGACGGCGGCACCGACTCGACGCAGCTGTGGGAGGTCGCCTCCGACGTCTCGCTCGACGGCAGCCCCACCTACGACCGCATGGTCGCCGCCGACAAGGTCATCGTCGGTGTGAAGGAAGACCAGCCCGGTCTCGGCTTCAAGGACCCGGTCAGCAACGAGCGCGGAGGCTTCGACGTCGAGATCGCTCAGTGGATCGCGGCCTCGCTCGGCTTCGACGCGGACCAGATCGAGTACAAGACGATCCCCTCGGCCAACCGCGAGCAGGAGCTCGTGAACGGCAACGTCGACTACTACGTCGGCACCTACTCGATCACCGACAAGCGCAAGGCGCAGATCGACTTCGCCGGCCCCTACCTGATCACCGGTCAGGGCCTGCTCGTCGCCGCCGACAACGAAGACATCACCGGCCCCGACGACCTTGCCGGCAAGATCGTCTGCTCGGTCACCGGTTCGACGCCGCTGCAGCGCATCCGCGACGAGTACGCCCCCGGCGACACCGTCGAGTACGACACCTACACGCAGTGCCTCGAGCAGCTGCGCGCGGGTTCGGTCGACGCGGTGACCACCGACCAGGCGATCCTCGCCGGTTACGTCGCCCAGGAGCCCGACGCGTTCAAGATCGCTGGCGACACCTTCAGCGAGGAGCGCTACGGCGTCGGCCTGCCCAAGGGCGACACCGTCCTGAAGGACCACATCAACACCCTGTTCAACGACGGCGGCGACGTCTGGACGGCGCTGTTCGAGAAGAACCTCGCGCCCGCCGGTATCAAGGGCGACCAGCCCACCGCCGACGAGTGATCCGTTCGGGGGCGGTGCACCGCACCGCCCCCGAACCCCCGACCAAGATAAGGAGCACGCATGGGCGTCATCACCGACAACCTCGACGTGTGGAGCGAGGCGCTCGGCGGAACCCTTCTGCTGTTCTTCGCGGGCGGAGCGCTGGCCCTCGTGCTCGGCCTCATCGTGGGCGCCATGCGCGTCTCGCCCGTGCCGATCGCCCGCGGTGTCGGCACGTTCTATGTGAGCGCGATCCGCAACACCCCCCTCACGCTCGTCTTCTTCGCGTTCGTGTTCGCGCTGCCCCCGCTCCTGGGGCTGCGTCTGACGGGCGACGTCTCGCTGACGCTCGGGATCTGCGCCCTCGGCATCTACACGGCGACGTACGTCGCCGAGGCGATCCGGTCGGGCGTGAACACCGTCCCCGTCGGTCAGGCCGAGGCCGCTCGAGCGCTCGGCCTGGGCTTCGGCCAGGTCATGACGCTCGTCGTGCTGCCGCAGGCGTTCCGTTCCGTGATCCCCCCGATGATGAGCGTGTTCATCGCGCTGCTCAAGAACACGACCGTCGCCGCGGGCTTCTCGATCGTGAACCTGGGTTCGGTCCGCAACTACCTCAGTGAGCGCGGAGAGAACGCGTTCGTCGTCATCCTGTGGGTGATGGTCATCTTCGTCGCGCTCGTCCTGCTGCTGTCATGGCTGCAGCGAACGCTCGAGAACCGATGGAGGGTCGCACGATGAGCAGCGTCCTGTACGACGTCCCCGGTCCCAAGGCCGTCGCCCGCAACCGCGTCCTCGGTGTCGTCACGATCCTGGTCGTGCTCGGCATCATCGGATTCTTCGTCTGGCGTCTCGCCGACACCGGTCAGTTCACTGCCCAGAAGTGGTCGGCGTTCACCTACACGAACGTGTGGGCGCAGATCGGCGAGGCCACGATGCGTACCATCGCCGCCTTCGTCGTGGCCGCCCTCGGTGCGCTGGCCCTGGGCTTCGTGCTCGCGATCGGCCGCCTGTCCGATCACAAGTGGGTGCGCTGGCCGTTCACCGCCGTGATCGAGGTCTTCCGCGCGATCCCGGTGCTCGTGTTCATGTTCCTGCTCTACTACGGCTTCCCCGTCCTCGGCATCCGCATGGAGCCGTACTGGGCCGTCGTCATCGCCCTCATCTGCTACAACGGCTCGGTGCTCGCCGAGGTCATCCGCGCAGGTGTGGAGTCGCTGCCCAGCGGGCAGGCCGAGGCGGGCTACGCCGTCGGCCTGCGCAAGGCCGGGGTCATGCGCCTCGTGCTGCTGCCGCAGGCGATCCGCGCGATGATGCCCGTCATCATCGCCCAGCTCGTCGTGACCCTGAAGGACACGGCTCTCGGCTTCATCATCACGTACCCCGAGCTGTTGTTCTACGCGAAGTACATCGGTGCGCAGCCGAGCGTGGGCTCGCCCATCATCCCGGCGACGATCATCGTCGGTGCGATCTACATCGCGCTCTGCCTGCTGCTGTCGTACGTGGCGACCCTGGTCGAGAAGCGTCTGCGCCGGTCGCCGCGCGTCGGCCAGGTGGCCGCCCCCGTGCAGCCCCCGCAGCAGGGCGGCACCGACACGGCGCTCATCGTCGCCCAGCGAGGCGGTCCGTCGGTCTGATCGAATCCGCCGACGGGCGGGGGAGTGTCCCCGCCCGTCGGTAGACTCTCATCTCGTGTCCGACGCACCCGAGATCACCCCCGAGGCCGTCGCCTCCGCCGTCGAAGCCGCACTCGCGGCCATCGCCGCGGCCGCGACCACCGCCGACCTGAAAGCCGCCCGCTCCGCGCACACGGGGGAGCAATCCTCCCTCGCGCGACTGAACGCCCAGATGCGCGCCGTCGCCCCCGAGCACAAGGCCGCTTTCGGCAAGCTCGTGGGTCAGGCCCGCGGCCAGGTCACTCAGGCGCTCGCCGCCCGCGAGGCCGAGCTGGCCGAAGCCGAGACCGCCGCCCAGCTCGAGGCCGAGCGCATCGACGTCACCGCGCTGCCGCAGCGCGCACGCGTGGGGGCACGGCATCCGATCTCGCTCCTGCAGGAGCAGGTGTCCGACATCTTCGTCGGCATGGGATGGGAGATCGCCGAGGGACCCGAGCTCGAGCACGAGTGGTTCAACTTCGACGCCCTCAACTTCGACGTCGACCACCCGGCGCGCCAGATGCAGGACACGTTCTTCGTCGACCCGGTCGCGCGGCATCTGGTGCTGCGCACGCACACGAGCCCCGTGCAGGTGCGCTCCATGCTCGAGCGCGATCTGCCGATCTATGTGCTCTGCCCCGGCCGCGTGTACCGCACCGACGAGTTCGACGCGACGCATCTGCCGGTGTTCACGCAGTTCGAGGGCCTCGTCATCGACAAGGGCATCACGATGGCCCACCTCAAGGGCACCCTCGACCACGCCGCGCGCGTGCTGTTCGGGCCCGAGGCCAAGACGCGCTTCCGCGCGAACTTCTTCCCGTTCACCGAGCCGAGCGCCGAGCTCGACCTGTGGCACCCCACCTTCAAGGGCGGGGCGCGCTGGATCGAGTGGGGCGGGTGCGGAATGGTGAACCCCAATGTGCTGCGCGCCGCCGGCATCGACCCCGAGGAGTACTCGGGCTTCGCCTTCGGCATGGGCATCGAGCGCACGCTCATGTTCCGCAGCGACGTGCAGGACATGCGCGACATGGCCGAGGGCGATGTGCGCTTCAGCGAGCAGTTCGGAATGGTGGTCTGATGCGCGTCCCTCTCTCCTGGTTGCGCGAGTACGTCGACGTACCCGCGACGGCCACGCCCGAAGACGTCCTCGCGGCGTTGGTCTCGGTCGGATTCGAAGAAGAAGACGTGCACCGCTTCGAGCTGTCGGGCCCGATCGTCGTCGGCGAGGTGAAGGAGTTCACCGCCGAACCGCAGTCCAACGGCAAGACCATCCGCTGGTGCCAGGTCGACGTCGGTGCCGACAACGGGGGAGTGCGCGGCGTCGTCTGCGGTGCCGGCAACTTCTTCGAGGGCGACAAGGTCTTGGTGACCCTGCCCGGTTCGGTGCTGCCCGGCCCGTTCCCCATCGCCGCGCGCAAGACCTACGGCCACGTCTCCGACGGCATGATCGCCTCGGCGAAGGAGCTGGGGCTCGGCAGCGAGCACTCCGGCATCCTGCGTCTGATCGACCTCGGCATCGACGCGCCCGTGGGAACGGATGCCATCGCGCTGCTGGGGCTCGACGACCTCGCGGTCGAGATCAACGTCACCCCCGACCGCGGCTACGCCCTGTCGCTGCGCGGGGTCGCCCGCGAGTACTCGCACGCCACGGGTGCCGACTTCCGTGACCCCGGTGCCGGCCACGACGAGGCCGTCTCGCGCACGCCCTCGGGCTTCGAGATCACCGTCGACGATCAGGCGCCGATCCGTGGTCGTCACGGCGCCACCGAGTTCGTGGCGCGCATCGTGCGCGACGTCGACCCTTCGCGTCCGACTCCGCCGTGGATGATCACGCGGCTCTCGCTCGCCGGTATCCGCTCGCTCGGCGTGCTGGTCGACATCACGAACTACGTCATGCTCGAGCTCGGCCAGCCGATCCACGGCTACGACCTCGACCGCCTGCAGGGCGGCATCACGGTGCGCCGCGCCGCGCCCGGCGAGAAGCTCGAGACCCTCGACGGCCAGGTGCGCACCCTGAACGCCGAAGATCTGCTCATCACCGACGAGTCGGGCCCCATCGGCCTGGCCGGTGTCATGGGCGGTGGCCCCACCGAGATGAGCGACGCCACCCGCAACGTGCTGATCGAGGCGGCGACGTTCGACCAGGTCTCGATCGCGCGTACCGCGCGGCGGCACAAGCTGCCCTCCGAAGCGTCGCGGCGTTTCGAGCGCGGCGTCGACCCGCTCGTGCCGTACGTCGCCGCCGAGCGCGTCGCGTCGCTCATGGTGGAGCTCGCCGGCGGCACGCTCGACACCGAGCTCGGCGGTTCGCTGTCGTCGGAGTACCGTCGCGACGCGATCACCCTGCCGGCCGGGTTCGTCTCGGGCCTGATCGGCGTCGAGTACACCGACGACGAGATCGTCTCGGCGCTCCGGCTCATCGGATGCACCGTCGACGCGCGCGAGTCGGGCTGGTCGGTCGTCGCGCCCTCGTGGCGCCACGACCTCACCGACAAGTGGACACTGGCCGAAGAGGTCGCCCGCATCGAGGGATACCACCGCATCCCCTCGGTGCTGCCGACGCCTCCCTCGGGTCGGGGCCTCACCGCCGCGCAGCAGGGTCGTCGTCGGGTGACGAACGCCCTGGCCGCGGCCGGTTTCGTCGAGACGCCGTCGTTCCCGTTCACCACCGACGAGCAGAACGCCCTGCACGGCTCGCCCTCGGGCGACGCGCTGCCGAGCGTGAAGCTCGCCAATCCGCTCGACGGTCTCGCGCCCTACCTGCGTCGCTCCCTCGTGCCCGCGCTGCTGCAGGTCGCACACCGCAACGTCTCGCGCGGCATCGTCGATCTCGCGCTGTTCGAGATGGGCACCGTCTTCCTGCCGAAGCCGGGCGTGCAGTACGGGACCGCGTCGGTTCCGCCGCTGGCGGTGCGACCGGATGCCGCGACCCTCACCGCTCTGGACGCCTCGATCCCGCCGCAGCGCCGACACGTCGCCGTGCTGCTGGCCGGGAACACCGTCGCCAAGCAGCCCGGGCAGCCGGCCGTCGCGGCCGACCTGGCCGATGCGGTCGACGCCGTGCGCGTGCTGGCCTCGGCGGCGGGCCTCGACATCGAGCTCGTGCAGGCTCAGCGCGCAGCCCTGCACCCCGGCCGCACCGCACGCGTCCTCGCCGCGGGACAGGACATCGGCTACGTCGGCGAGCTGCTGCCCGCCGTCTCGGCCGACGCCGACCTGCCGGGCCGGGTGCTCGTGGCCGAACTCGACCTCGACGCGATGCTCGAGCTGGCGCAGGCGCGCGTGGTCGCGGCATCGCTCTCGGGCTTCCCGGCGGCGACGCAGGACGTCTCGCTGACGGTCCCGGTCGAGGTGTCGGCGGGATCGGTGCGTGCCGCCCTCATCGAGGGTGGAGCCCCGCTGCTCGAGGGGGCGCGTCTGGTCGACGACTACCGCGGCCCCGGGGTGACCGATGGCACGAAGAGCCTGACGTTCGCCCTGCGCTTCCGCGCCGACGACCGCACCCTGACCGCCGCCGAGGCGACGCAGGCCAAGCTCGCCGGCGTCGCGGTGGCCGCGGAGCGCTTCGGCGCGGCCATTCGCGACTGACGCCCTGATCGAACGGAGCGCCGCCGGCTCACGCCGTGCGGCGCTTCGTCGTCTCGGCGGGCTCCGCGAACGCGACGCCTTCGCGCGGCCGGTCATTCGCTACTGTCACGCGGGCGTGCACACGGTCGCTGATTTGCCCTCGCCCGGGCGCGGCGGATAACCTCGCCACATGTCGTCGACCGTCGTGTGCACCGAGGAGCTCTCCGTGAGCCCCGTTGCCGTGCGTCGACGTCGGGTCGCACGCCGAGTTTCGGCGACCTCGTAACCCGCCGACGGTCGGGCATGCGGGCGTCGCCGCCCCGGTTATCGCTGAGTTCAGCACCAGCCCCGACTCCTAAGGTGGACACATGACCCTCTCGGTCGCCGTTTCCGGCGCTTCCGGCTACGCGGGCGGCGAGATCCTCCGTCTGCTGGCCGATCATCCCGACGTCCAGGTGCGAACGGTCACGGCGCACTCCAGTGCCGGCCAGCCCCTCGTCGCCCATCAGCCGCACCTGCGCTCTCTCGCGCATCTCGAACTGAAGCCGACGACACCCGAGGTGCTCGCCGGTCACGACGTCGTCTTCCTCGCCCTCCCGCACGGCCAGTCCGCGCAGTACACCGACGCGCTGGCCGACACCCCGCTCGTCATCGACGCGGGTGCCGACCACCGCCTGACCTCGCCGGACGACTGGGCGGAGTTCTATGGCGGAGCGCACCCCGAGCCGTGGGCCTACGGCGTTCCCGAGCTGCCCGTCGGGCGCCGCAAGCAGCGTGAGCTGCTGCGGGGCGCCGCACGTATCGCCGCTCCGGGATGCAATGCCTCGACCGTCGCCCTCTCGCTCGCGCCGGGGATCGCGGCGGGGGTCATCGAGCCCGGCGACATCGTCTCGGTGCTCGCGGTGGGCCCGAGCGGGGCAGGAAAGTCGGCCAAGACGAACCTCCTCGCGAGCGAGATCCTCGGGACCGCCAACCCATATGCCGTCGGCGGCACACATCGTCACATCCCCGAGATCCGCCAGGCGCTGGCCGCCGCGGGCAGGCCTGCCGCCGGCATCCGCATCTCGTTCACCCCCGTCCTGGTTCCCATGGCGCGCGGGATCCTCGCGACGTCGTCGGCCCCGATCCGTGAGGGGGTCTCGGATGCCGAGATCCGCGCCGCGTGGGAGCAGGCCTATGCCGACGAGCCCTTCGTCGAGCTGCTTCCCGAGGGTGTGTTCCCGCGCACCGCCGACGTGCTCGGCGCCAACGTCGCCTCGCTGGGTCTCGCCATCGACCGCGCCGCGAACCGCGTGGTCGTGGTCGCCGCCGTCGACAACCTCGTCAAGGGCACCGCCGGTGCCGCCGTGCAATCCATGAACATCGCGCTGGGCCTCGCCGAGACCACCGCCCTCCCCTTGAACGGAGTCGCCCCGTGAGCGTGACCGTCCCCGCAGGATTCGAGGCAGCCGGAGTCGCTGTAGGCCTGAAGTCGACCGGTGCGCGCGATGTCGCCGTCGTCGTGAACCGCGGCCCTCTCAAGGTCGGTGCGGCCGTCTTCACGTCGAACCGTGCCAAGGCCAATCCGATCCTCTGGTCGGAGCAGGTCGTGAAGGACGGCGTCATCGAGGCCGTCGTGCTCAACTCGGGCGGGGCCAACTGCTTCACGGGCGCATTCGGGTTCCAGACGACGCACCAGACCGCCGAGCGTGCCGCCGAGCTGCTGGGTGTCGGCGCCGGAGACGTGGTGGTCTGCTCGACCGGGTTGATCGGCACGGGCGACGAGGTCTTCCGCGCCAAGGTGCTCGCCGGTGTCGACACGGGTATCGCCACTCTCTCGACCGACGGGGGAGAAGACGCGTCGCTGGCGATCATGACCACCGACTCCCGCCCCAAGCGCGCCGTGCACGTCGGCGACGGATGGAGCATCGGCGCGATGGCGAAGGGCGCCGGCATGCTGGCTCCGGGCCTCGCCACCATGCTCGTCGTCGTCACCACCGACGTCGTGCTCGACGCCGACGAAGCCGACGCGGCTCTGCGGGCGGCCACGCGCGTGAGCTTCGATCGTCTGGATTCCGACGGCTGCATGTCGACCAACGACCAGGTGACGCTGCTCGCCAGCGGGGCCAGTGGCATCCGTGTGCCCGCCGATCAGTTCGCCACGGCGCTGGCCGCGGTGTGCGACGACCTCGCCGCGCAGCTGCAGGGCGACGCCGAGGGGGCGAGTCACGACATCACGATCCGGGTGACCCAGGCCGCCTCCGAGGACGAGGCCGTCGAGGTGGGCCGCTCCATCGCGCGCAACAACCTGTTCAAGGCCGCCGTGTTCGGCAACGATCCCAACTGGGGGCGGGTCCTCGCGGCGATCGGCACGACCTCGGCCCGGTTCGACCCGTACGACGTCGACGTCTGGATGAACGGCGTGCGCGTGTGCACCGCGGGTGGCCCCGACCGCCCTCGCGAAGACGTCGACCTCACCCCGCGCGCGCTCGACCTCGTCGTCGACCTCCGTGCCGGCTCGGCCGAGGCCACGATCCGCACCAACGACCTGACGCACGATTACGTCCACGAGAACAGCGCCTACTCCTCATGACACACATCGACCTTCAAGACACCGATCCCGCCCAGGCCAGTGACCGGGCGGTCACGCTCGTCGAGTCGCTGCCGTGGGTGCGCAAGTACCGCGACCAGGTCGTGGTGGTGAAGTACGGCGGAAACGCGATGGTCAGCGACGAGCTGCAGGACGCTTTCGCGGCCGACATCGCCTACCTGCGTTACGTCGGGGTGAAGCCGGTCGTCGTGCACGGTGGCGGACCCCAGATCTCGTCGATGCTCGACCGCCTCGACATTCCGAGCGAGTTCCGCGGCGGCTACCGCGTGACCTCCACCGAGGCCATCGGTGTCGTGCGCATGGTGCTGACGGGCCAGATCAACCCGCAGCTCGTCGCGAAGGTCAACGCCCACGGTCCGCTGGCCACGGGGCTGAGCGGTGAAGACGCCGGCCTGTTCGGCGGTCGACGTCGCGGTGTGGTCGTCGACGGCGTCGAGCACGACCTGGGCCGCGTGGGCGATGTCGTCACGGTCGACCCGCAGCCGGGGCTCGACCACCTCGCCGCGGGTCGCGTGCCCATCGTCTCGAGCATCGCGCCCGACCTCGACCACCCCGGCGCGTCGTTGAACGTGAACGCGGATGCCGCGGCCGCGGCGCTTGCGGTGGCGTTGAACGCCAAGAAGCTCGTGGTGCTGACCGACGTGCCCGGCCTGTACGCCGACTGGCCCCACCGCGACTCGCTCGTGTCGCACCTGACCTCGACCGAGCTGCGCGAGATGGTGCCGCGTCTGGAATCGGGCATGATCCCCAAGATGCAGGCCTGCCTCGACGCGGTCGACGGGGGAGTGCCCTCCGCGGCCATCATCGACGGTCGCGTGCCGCACTCGGTGCTCGTCGAACTGTTCACCAGCAAGGGAATCGGAACGGAGGTGGTGGCATGACCACCGCAACCTGGCAAGAAGACGCCGGACGCGACCTCGTCCGCAGCTTCGGCGACCGCATGGCGTTGTTCGTGCGCGGCGAGGGGGCCTACGTCTGGGACGCCGACGACACGAAGTACCTCGACTTCTTGGCCGGAATCGCCGTCAACGCCCTCGGTCACGCCCACCCCACCTTCGTCGAGGCGCTGACCGCCCAGGCATCCACCCTGGCGCACGTGTCGAACTACTTCGCCACGCCGCCGCAGCTCGCGCTCGCCGCGCGTCTGAAGCGTCTCGCGGGCACGGGCGAATCGGGCCGGGTGTACTTCGGCAACTCGGGTGCCGAGGCGAACGAGGCGGCGCTCAAACTCGCGCGTCTGCACGGTCGCGGCACCGAGCGCACCCGCATCCTCACGCTCAAGGGCGGCTTCCACGGGCGCACCATGGGTGCCCTCGCGCTCACCGGCAAGCCCGCGCTGCAGGCCGACTTCCTGCCCATGGTCCCGGGCGTCGAGCACATCGACGCCACGATCGAGGCCCTCGAGAGCGCTGTCGATGACCGTGTCGCAGCCCTGCTCGTCGAGCCCATCCAGGGCGAGGCCGGCGTCGTCGAGCTGCCCGAGGGCTACCTGCAGGCGGCCCGCGAGATCACCGCCCGCCACGGCGCGCTGCTGATCATCGACGAGATCCAGACGGGCGCCGGTCGCACCGGTGCCTGGTTCGGCTTCCAACACTCCGGGATCGTGCCGGATGCCATCACCGTGGCCAAGGGCATCGGCGGCGGCTTCCCGATCGGCGCGCTCATCACCTTCGGGGCGGCCAGCGACCTGTTCTTCCCCGGTACGCACGGCTCGACCTTCGGCGGCAACGCGCTGGGGACCGCCGTCGGCGGCGCCGTGCTGCACGAGATCGAGTCGTCCGGCCTCGTCGAGAACGCCGCCCGCCGCGAGACCGAGCTGCGTGAGGGTATCGCCGGGCTGGGCTCGCCCCTGGTCGCCGGCGTCCGCGGGCGTGGCCTGCTGCTCGGCATCGGTCTCACCAGCCCCGTCGCGAAGGCCGTCGTCGCCGCGGCCCAGCAGCACGGGCTCATCGTCAACGCGGCGAACGACGACACCATCCGCATCGCGCCGCCCCTCACGATCGGCGATGCAGAAGTGGCCGAGTTCCTCTCGCTCTTCGGCGCCGCGCTCGCCACCGTTTCCGACGCCCTCATCCTCGAAGGAGCCCCCGCGTGACCCGCCACCTGCTGCGCGACGACGACCTGAGCCCGGCCGAACAGGCCGAGATCCTCGACCTCGCCATCGAGCTGAAGAAGGACCGCTGGGCGCAGAAGCCGCTCGCCGGCCCCCAGACCGTCGCGGTGATCTTCGACAAGTCGTCGACCCGCACGCGCGTGTCGTTCGCCGTGGGCATCGCCGACCTCGGCGGCTCGCCGCTCATCATCTCGACGGCCAACAGCCAGCTCGGCGGCAAGGAGACCCCCTCCGACACCGCCCGCGTGCTGGAGCGTCAGGTGGCGGCGATCGTCTGGCGCACCTACGCGCAGGCGGGCCTCGAAGAGATGGCGCGCGGCACGCGCGTTCCGGTGGTCAACGCGCTGAGCGACGATTTTCACCCGTGCCAGCTGCTCGCCGACCTGCTGACCATCCGTGAGCACAAGGGCGAGCTCGCGGGGCTGACGCTGTCGTTCTTCGGCGACGGGCAGAGCAACATGGCCCACTCGTACGTGCTCGCCGGCGTCACGGCCGGAATGCACGTCCGTGTCGCAGCTCCCGCCGACTACGCGCCCCGCGCCGACGTCATCGCCGATGCCGAGCGCATCGCCGCCACCACCGGCGGATCGGTGACTCTCACCAGCGACCCCGAGGCCGCGGCATCCGGAGCCGACGTCGTCGTCACCGACACGTGGGTGTCGATGGGCAAAGAAGAGGAGAAGCTCGCGCGCATCCGCGACCTGGGCGACTTCAAGGTCACGAGCGAGCTCATGACGCGCGCCGACGAGGGGGCGATCTTCATCCACTGCCTGCCCGCCGACCGCGGCTACGAGGTCGACGCCGAGGTCATCGACGGTCGCCAGAGCGTGGTGTGGGACGAGGCCGAGAACCGGCTCCACGCCCAGAAGGCGTTGCTGGTGTGGCTTCTGCGCCAGGGCTGACCACGCGGATCGGCCGCACCTGGACCCGCTTCGACGGGCCGGGGCGGCTGATCGGTGTCGACCTGGCCCGGGGCCTCGCGGTCCTGGGCATGCTGGCCGCGCACCTGCTCGACACCGAGGACTTCGTCGCGCGCGACCCGTCGTCGTGGCTCGACGTGGTCAACGGGCGCTCGTCCATCCTCTTCGCGGTGCTGGCGGGCGTGTCGATCGCGCTGGTGACCGGCGGTCCTCGTCCGCTCGAGGGACCCCGGCGCGCTCGCGCGGCCGCGCGATTGGCACTGCGCGGGGCGCTGCTGTGGGTGATCGGCATGCTGCTGGTGTTCACCGGGGTGCCGGTGTACGTGATCCTTCCCGCGTACGCGCTGCTGTTCGCGCTGTCGCTGCCGTTTCTGGGAATGCGTCCTCGCGGGCTGTTCCTCACGGCGGGGGCCGTCGCCCTCGTCATGCCGTGGATCCAACCCGTGCTCGATGCGGCCCCCCTCTGGAGCGGCCGGTTCGGCGAAGAGATCTCCGCCGCGCTCGGCTGGAACTACCCGTTCCCGGTGTGGATCGCGTTCCTGCTGGCGGGCATGGGGCTCGGACGCCTCGACCTGCGTCTGCTGCCCGAGCAGACCCTGATGCTGCTGTCGGGTGGCGCCCTCATGCTCGCGGGTTACGGCCTGGCCCTGGTGACGGAACCCGCCGTCGCCGACGATCGGTACCTGTCCACCGTCCTCACCGCCGAGGACCACTCGGCGGGGCTGTGGGAGGTCATCGGATCGGGCGGTTTCGCGATCGCGACGATCGGACTGTGCCTGCTGCTGTGCCGGACGCCGGTGCGGTGGCTCGCGATCCCTCTCCGCGCGGTCGGTTCCATGCCGCTCACGGCCTACGTGCTGCAGCTGGTCGTGTGGGCGTTCGTCGCGCTCGCGGTGCTGGGCGACACGTCGGACCTGTGGGGCATCCGCGCCCTGGGCCTCTTCGGGCCGCTGACCCTCGGCCTGGTCGTCGGCTGCACCGCGTGGGCGCTGACGGTGGGGCGCGGGCCCCTCGAGGCGCTCATCGACGCCGTGGTGCGCTTCGTCGTGGGCCGGGATGCCACGACCCCGGCCGCGGTTCGCTGAGACGCCTCGGTAGGCTGGGGGCATGAGTCACGAGAGCGGTCAGTCGACGAACGAGGGCGCCCTGTGGGGGGCCCGTTTCTCGGGCGGCCCCTCTCCCGAGCTGGCGGCCCTCAGCCGTTCCACGCACTTCGACTGGGACCTCGCCCTGTACGACATCGCGGGCTCGCACGCGCACACCGCCGCCCTCGAGGCGGCGGGCTACCTCGACGCCGATGAGGCCGCGGCCATGCACGCCGGTCTCGACGACCTGGCCGCGCGCCTGCGCGCGGGCACCCTGGTCGCCGCTCCCGGCGACGAAGACGTGCACGGCGCCCTCGAACGCGTGCTGATCGAGACCGTGGGGCCCGCGCTCGGGGGCAAGCTCCGCGCCGGCCGCAGCCGTAACGACCAGATCGCCACCCTCGTGCGGCTGTACCTGCTCGACCACGCACGCACGATCACCCGCGAGGTGCTGCGCCTCATCGACGCGCTCGTCGCCCAGGCCGAGGCGCACGACACCGCGATCATGCCGGGCCGCACCCACCTGCAGCACGCGCAGCCGGTGCTGCTGGCCCACCACCTGCAGGCCTACGGTTGGGCCTTCACACGCGGCATCGAACGCCTCCGCGACTGGTCGGTGCGCGCGTCGGTGTCGCCCTACGGCGGCGGGGCGCTCGCCGGGGCGACCCTGGGCCTCGACCCGCAGCTGGTCGCCGATCACCTGGGCCTGGCCCGACCGGCCGAGAACTCCCTCGACGGCACCGCGTCGCGCGACGTCGTGGCCGAGTTCGCGTTCATCACCGCCATGATCGGCGTCGACCTGTCGCGCCTGTCCGAAGACGTCATCCTGTGGAACACGCGCGAGTTCGGCTTCGTCACGCTCGACGACGCCTACTCGACGGGCTCGAGCATCATGCCGCAGAAGAAGAACCCCGACATCGCCGAGCTCGCGCGCGGCAAGGCCGGCCGCATGATCGGCAACCTGTCGGGCCTGCTGGCCACTCTCAAGGGTCTTCCGCTCGCGTACAACCGCGACCTGCAAGAAGACAAGGAGCCCGTGTTCGACTCGGTGCGCACGCTCGAGCTCGTGCTGCCGGCCTTCTCGGGCATGATCGCGACGCTGCGGTTCCACACCGAGCGCATGGCCGAGCTCGCCCCCCAGGGGTTCTCGCTGGCGACCGACGTGGCCGAGTGGCTCGTGCGTCAGGGCGTGGCCTTCCGCGACGCGCATGAGATCTCAGGGGAGCTCGTGCGCGCCTGCGAGGAGCGCGAGATCGGCCTCGAAGACGCCGATGACGCTCTGCTGGCCTCGGTCTCGCCCCGTCTCACTCCGGCGGTGCGCGAGGTGCTCTCGATCGAGGGGTCGGTGTCGAGCCGCACGGGCGCGGGGGGAACGGCGCCCGCACGCGTGAGCGAGCAGCGTCACGAGCTCGTCTCGCGCGCGCAGGCCGCCGCTCGCACACTCGTCGACTGAGTATCAGCCTTTCGCTTATCAAAACGTGAAGATAAGCGATACGCTTATGTCATGAGTATCGCCGTGATCGCTGACATCGTCGCCTCGAGGCAGCTCGTCGACCGCGCCGCCGCACAGCGACGCATCGCGCGGGTCGTCGGCGACGCCGACCGCGACCTGCCGGTCGCGAGGCAGCCCCTCGCGGCCGTCGTGGGCGATGAACTGCAGGGCGAGTACGACCGACTCGGCGACGCGCTCGCGTCGCTGCTGCTCGTGCGTCTGGCGCTCCCCGACGAGATCGACTGCCGCTTCGGCGTGGGAGTCGGCGCGGTACGACCCATCGAGCTCGACGGACGCACCGTGCCCGAGGGGCCGGCCTGGTGGGCGGCCCGCGCCGCGATCGAGAGAACCGCGCGACTGCAGCAACGCGCCGCGCCGTTCGCGCGCACGTGGATCGAGGCCGCCGAGGGAGAGGATGCCGCCATGGTCGACACCATCTCGCTCGCCAACGCCTACGCGCTCAGCCGCGACCAACTGGTCTCGACGATGAGCGAACGCACGCGCCGCCTCACCTACGGCCGGTGCCTGGGTCGCTCGCAGCGGGAACTTGCCGAGACCGAGGGCGTCAGCCAGTCGGCCGTCTCGCAGGCCCTGGCCTCCGCCGGCTCTGCCGCGATCGTCGAGGGCTTCGCCGCCCTCACCCGCGGAGCGCGCTCGTGATCGCCGCGGGACTCCTGCTGCTGGCCGTCGGGTCGGTCGACCTGGTGCGCCAGATGATCCGATCCCGCCGCTGGATCGCCTTCGCGGCGGCGGCGGTGGCGCTCGTCGTGGTGTCGGCGGGACTGGATGCCGTGATCGCGGGCCTGCTCGCCGTCGCCGTCGCCGCGATCTGGACGTGGGTCGTGCCCGAGCACGGTCCCGCGCGCGCGGGCCTCTGGCCCGTGGCCCTGCTGGCGCTCGCCGCGGCGGCCTGCGTGGTCATCGCCCCGGGCCGCGTCCGCCCCGGCATGTTGGGCGAGATGTGGACCACCTACCGACCGGCCGACGCCGTGTCGGTCGACGTGATCGTGCTGGTCGTCGGGTGCCTGGTCTTCCTGCTCGAGTCCGGCAACGCGGTCGTGCGCATCGCGCTCCGCTCCGAGATGGGTGGCCGCGTCGCCCCCGACGAGACGGCGACGCCGACGCTCAAGGGTGGACGCCTCATCGGACCGCTGGAGCGCATCCTGGTCTTCGTGCTGACGCTCGCCGGGGCGTACACGCTCATCGCCGCGGTGCTCGCCGCGAAGGGCATCGTGCGCTTCCCCGAGATCTCGCGCGACGGCGACGGGGGAGACCGCGCGGAGTACTTCCTGATCGGCAGCCTCGTGAGCTGGGTGACGTCATTGGCGGCGGCGTTCCTCGTGTGGTGGGGCGTGCACGCGGGCTGACGGCAGCGTGCGGCCGCGCGTGCGGACCGAGCGGCAGGGGGCGATCGCGCGGCACGCGGGGCGAGCGCGTCGGCGGCGGGGTCTCGGCATCCGGAGCCCCACGACCCCGCTGATACCCTGGGCCGGTGTCTGCACCGATCGACGCGGCGCCCGTGAGCGCCCTCACCCCCGCCAACGACCCGACCTTCGACAACGTCTGGGACGAGCTGGTCTATCGGGGGCTGATCCACGTGTCGACCGACGAGGGCGAGCTGCGCGAACTGCTCGGCGGAGACCCGATCGTGTTCTACTGCGGCTTCGACCCGACCGCGCCGAGCCTGCACCTGGGCAACCTCGTGCAGCTGCTCACGATGCGTCGCCTGCAGCTCGCCGGCCACCGCCCGCTGGGCCTCGTCGGCGGCTCCACCGGTCTGGTGGGCGACCCGCGCCCCACGGCCGAGCGCACGCTCAACACGCGCGAGACCGTCGCCGAGTGGGTCGCCAGCCTGCGGGCGCAGGTCGAGCGCTTCCTGAGCTTCGAGGGCGACAGCGCCGCCCGCATCGTCAACAACCTCGACTGGACGGCGCCGCTGAGCGCCATCGACTTCCTGCGCGAGATCGGCAAGTACTTCCGCGTCGGCACGATGCTCAAGAAAGACGCGGTGAGCGCGCGCCTGAACTCCGAGGCGGGCATCAGCTACACCGAGTTCAGCTACCAGATCCTGCAGGGGCTCGACTACCTCGAGCTGTACCGCGCCTACGGCTGCGTGCTGCAGACCGGCGGCAGCGACCAGTGGGGAAACCTCACCAGCGGCACCGACCTGGTGCGGCGCGCCGAGGGCGCCTCGGTGCACGCGATCGGCACGCCGCTGATCACCAACAGCGACGGCACCAAGTTCGGCAAGAGCGAGGGCAACGCCATCTGGCTGGATGCCGAGATGTGCAGCCCGTGGGCGATGTACCAGTTCTGGCTCAACACCGACGACCGCGACGTGCTCGAGCGCCTCAAGGTGTTCACGTTCCTCACGCGTGCCGAGATCGAAGGGTACGCCGCCCAGGTGGAGACCGAACCCTTCCGGCGCGCGGCGCAGAAGCGTCTCGCCCGCGAGGTCGTCACGACCGTGCACGGCGCCGAGGCGACCGAGGCCGTCATCGCCGCCACCGAGGCTCTGTTCGGTCAGGGGGATGTGACGGCCCTCGACGCCGCCGTGCTGCGCACCGCGCTCGAGGAGCTGCCGCACGCGACCGTCGCCCGGGGCACGACCGTGGTCGAGGCGCTCACCGCCACCGAGCTGTCGGGCAGCCTCAGCGAGGCCCGCCGCGCGATCGCGCAGGGCGGGGTGTCGCTCGACGGCCAGAAGGTGACCTCCGACGACGCCGTCGTCGAGGGGACGCTCCCGGGCGGTGTCTCGGTGCTGCGCCGCGGCAAGAAGACGCTCGCCGGCCTGTTCCTCGACTGACATGCCGTTCACGGTCAGTCACGCCGTCGTCGCGCTGCCGTTCCTGCGCACACCGCTCGTGCCGGCGGCCATCGCGATCGGCGCGATGACGCCCGACCTTCCGCTGTTCCTGCGCGGGATCGTGCCCCCGTACGCGGTGACGCACGATCTCGCGTGGCTACCGGTGACGGTGGTCATGGCGTTCGTGCTGCTGCTGGTGTGGAGGTGCGTCCTGCGCCCCGCGACGCGGGAGCTGACTCCCCGCGTCGTCGCGGACCGTCTTCCCGACGGGTGGGATGCCGGGGCTCGCGCCGCCGCCCGCGAGACGCTGAGCGGGGGAGTGCGCGGCATCGCGTGGCTCGTGCTCTCGCTCACGATCGGTGTGGTCACGCACGTCGTCTGGGACTTCTTCACGCACGAGGGACGGGCGGGCGAGGCGCTGCTGCCCGTGCTGGAGCAGCAGTGGGGGCCGCTGCTCGGCGTGAAGTGGCTGCAGTACGGCTCGGGGGTGTTCGGGCTGGCGGGTCTTGCGGCGTTCGGGCTGTGGTGGTGGTCGCGGCGCGCGGCGACGCCCGTGCGCCGCGTGCTTCCGGATGCCGTGCGCGTCGCGTGGTGGCTGTCGCTGCCGGCCGCCCTGGTCGTCGCGTCCATCGTTGCGCTCGCTGTCGCGGGCGGCTTCGACGCGGGCTACACCCCGACCCACCTCATCTACGGTGTGCTGGTGAAGGTCGCCGCCGCCTGGGGAGCGGCGACGCTGGTGCTCGCGCTCGCCGTGCAGGCCCGCGGCGCCGCGGTGCGTCGCAGCCGCTGACCCGCGCCCGGCGACCCCGCGCCCCCGCGCCCGGCACCGACCGGCGCCGAGACCGCATGCGATTGCCGAGGCCGCACGGCTTCGACGCCCATCCCGTGCGTCCTCGTCAATCGCGTGCGTCTTCGGCGGCTTCGCCCGCGTCCGGCGGCACGCCCCCGCCCGACGGCCGCCCCCTGCGGCCCGTCCAGCGGCCTCCATGCGGTCTCGGCACCGACCGGGCCGGCGTCCGGCGCGTGCATCGGGCGGGGGAGCGGGCGGCGGTTAGACTCGGGGGCGTTATGACGAAGGCGGGAGACTCGGTGTCGGCGAGCACGAAGGGCAAGAAGGCGGTCGCGGACGAGGTCATCCTCGGACCCACCGGTCGCCCCTACCAAGGGTTCCCCACTCCGGCCGCCCTCGACAGCCACGGTCCGGCGCGCATCATCGCGCTGTGCAACCAGAAGGGTGGCGTCGGTAAGACGACCACCACCATCAACCTGGCCGCCGCCCTCGCGGGCTACGGGCGCCGCGTGCTCGCCATCGACTTCGACCCGCAGGGTGCGCTGTCGGCGGGTCTCGGCATCCAGACCCACGACGTGCCGACCATCTACGACCTGCTGCTCGACACCAAGCGCGACCCGCGCGAGGTCATCGTGGCGACGCGCGTCGAGGGCCTCGACATCCTGCCGGCCAACATCGACCTGTCGGCGGCCGAGGTGCACCTCGTCAACGAGGTCGCCCGCGAGACGATCCTGGCGCGCGTGCTGCGCAAGGTCGCGGCCGACTACGACGTCATCCTCATCGACTGCCAGCCCTCGCTCGGCCTGCTGACCGTCAACGCGCTGACCGCGGCGCACGGCGTGCTGATCCCGCTCGAGTGCGAGTTCTTCGCCCTGCGCGGCGTCGCACTGCTGGTCGAGACGATCGACAAGGTGCGCGACCGCCTCAACCCGGCGATCGAGCTCGACGGCGTGCTGGCGACGATGTACGACCCCCGCACGCTGCACTCGCGCGAGGTGCTCGAGCGCGTGGTCGAGGCGTTCGGCAACGATGTGCTCGAGACGGTCATCGGCCGCACGGTCAAGTTCCCCGACGCCTCGGTGTCGGGCATGCCGATCACGGAGTTCGCACCCGAGCACGCCGCAGCCCAGGCCTACCTGCGGTTGGCGCGGGAACTGGTCGCCCGTGGCGCCGTCGCCTGACGACACCGCCTCCGCCGCGCCGCATGACGGCGCCCCCGCCGCGACGCTCGATGCTCCGGCCTCGGACTCCCAGCCGGCGTCGGTGCCCGAGCCCGCGCCGGTGACCGAGCCCGCCTCGGCCCCCGAGCCCGCGGGCTTCCGCGTCACCCTTCCCGATTTCGACGGTCCCTTCGACCTGCTGCTCACGCTCATCTCGCGGGCCGAGCTCGACATCACCGAGGTCGCCCTCAGCCGCGTGACCGACGAGTTCATCGCCTACCTGCGCGCGATGGGGCCCGACGGCGATCTCGATGAGGCGTCGGAGTTCCTGGTGGTCGCCGCGACCCTGCTCGACATGAAGATCGCGGGTCTGCTGCCGCAGGGCGAGCTGGTGGATGCCGAGTCCGTGGCGCTGTTGGAGGCACGCGACCTGCTGTTCGCCCGCCTGCTGCAGTACCGGGCGTTCAAAGAGGTGTCGGCGTGGTTCGCCCGCTGCCTGCAGCGTGAGGACCGCCGTCATACGCGCGCCGTGCGCCTCGACGAGAAGTACCGCAGCGCCGTGCCGGAGCTGAAGTGGACGCTGAACGCCGCGGACTTCGCGGCGCTGGCGGTCGTGGCGCTCGCCCCGAAGCAGATCCCCACCGTCGGCCTCGATCACCTGCACGCCCCGCTCGTGAGCATCCGCGAGCAGGCCGCCATCGTCGTGACCCTGCTGCGCTCCGCCGGTACCCTGAACTTCCGCGACCTCGTGGCCGGGGTCACCGAGACCGGGGTCGTCGTGGCACGCTTCCTGTCGATCCTCGAGCTGTACCGCCACGCCGCCCTGTCGTTCGAGCAGCTCGAACCCCTGGGAGAATTGACGCTGCGCTGGACCGCCGAACGGTGGTCGGAAGAGAACCTCGCCGCCCTCGGAGCCGACTATGACCGTTGATCCCCCCGCCGTCGCCGTCGACGCCGCGGCGACCCCCGTCGACGCCGCCGCGGCCGCGGAGCAACCGGCGCCCGTCGCCCGCCCGACCGATCCGGCATCCGTCGCCCGTCGCCTCGAGGCGATCCTGCTCGTGCTCGACGAGCCGCAGAGCCTCGTGAGTCTGGCCGCCGCGGTCGCCGCTCCCGTGCCCGCGGTGCGCCAGGCCGTCGCGGGCCTCGTCGCCGACTACGACGGAGAGACCGGCGGACCCGTGCGCGGCTTCGAACTGCGCGAGGTCGGCGGGGGATGGCGGTTGTACGTGCGCGAGGAGTACGACGACGTCGTCGGCGAGTTCGTCAACACCCAGGCGCCCTCGCGCCTGTCGCAGGCGGCGCTCGAGACCCTGGCCGTCATCGCGTACAAGCAGCCCGTCACGCGCGGGCAGGTGGCATCCATCCGCGCGGTGAACGTCGACTCGGTCGTTCGCACCCTGCTGTCGCGGGGGCTGATCGCCGAGGTCTTCACCGACCCCGACACGGGCGCCATCCACTATGGGACCACCGACCAGCTGCTGGTCAACCTCGGCATCAACTCGCTCGACGAGCTGCCGCACATCTCGCCGTTGCTCGACGACGGCGCCGACGGATTCGACGGAGAGGTACTGAAATGAGCGACGCTTCGACAGGCGCAGCGACCGGGGGCGCAGGCTCCGCGAGCGACGAGGGCATCCGGCTGCAGAAGGTGCTCGCCAATGCGGGCGTGGCCTCGCGGCGCGTGGCCGAGAACATGATCGTCGAGGGCCGCGTGCGCGTGAACGGCGAGACCGTCACCGAGCTGGGCTCGCGCATCCACCCCGAGACCGACCTCGTCGACGTCGACGGCGTCGCCATCCAGCTCGACGAGTCCAAGCGCTACGTGGTGCTGAACAAGCCGACCGGTGTCGTCAGTTCGATGAACGACGACCGCGGTCGCCCCGACCTGCGGGAGTGGGCCGACGAGTGGGAGGAACGCCTCTACAACGTCGGACGACTGGATGCCGACACGAGCGGCCTGCTCGTGCTGACCAACGACGGCGACCTCGCCCACGTGCTCGCCCACCCCTCGTTCGGGGTGACGAAGGTGTACATCGCCAAGGTCGAGGGGCTCGTCACGCCGCAGACCATCGCGAAGCTGACCCGGGGCGTCGACCTCGAGGACGGGCGGATCGCCGCCGACAAGGCACGCCTGCTCGACGCGTCGCGGGGCGAGAGCCTGGTCGAGCTCACGCTGCACTCGGGGAAGAACCGCATCGTGCGGCGCATGATGGACGAGGTCGGACACCCGGTCATCGAACTCGTGCGGCGGCAGTTCGGTCCCCTCCACCTGGGAACTCTCCCGGTGGGCAAGGCACGCGAGTTGACTACAGTAGAACGAGGCGCCCTTCTCACGCTGTCTCGTCGAGACGGCGACACCTCGGCCGATCCGGCTGAGTGACGTGCGGCGCGTC
Organism: Microbacterium sp. CFBP 8801; assembly: GCF_014839455.1. Lineage (NCBI taxonomy): Bacteria > Bacillati > Actinomycetota > Actinomycetes > Micrococcales > Microbacteriaceae > Microbacterium > Microbacterium sp. CFBP 8801. The sequence continues at coordinate 380,528 of NZ_JACYNU010000002.1, forward strand.
TCGCGGCGCGAGCGGCGCCGCCCAGGGCAGCAGGAGACCCGATGACCGAACCGAAGGAAACGTCCGCGCGCGCGGCCGGGCCTTTGGCGACCCGCACGAGCGGCACCGTCCGCATCGTCGGCTCGGGGCTCCTCGGCGCGAGCATCGGTCACGCGCTCACGGCACGCGGCGTCGACGTCGTGCTCGTCGACGCGTCTCCGTCGCAGCTGCGTCTGGCCATCGACTACGGCGCCGGCCGCGCCGAGCGCGCCGATGACGCGCCCTCGCTCATCGTCGTCGCCACGCCTCCCGACGTCGTCGCCGACGTCGTGCAGCGCGAGCTCGCGGCGTTCCCCGCTGCCGTGATCACCGACGTCGCGAGCGTGAAGCTCGAGCCGCTGCGCACCCTGCGCGAGCGCGGCGTCGACCTCACGCACTACATCGGCTCGCACCCCATGGCCGGGCGCGAGCGCGGGGGAGCCATCTCGGCCCGCGCCGACATCTTCGTGGGGCGTCCGTGGGTGGTCTGCCGCGACGGCGAGACCTCGGCCCACGACCTGTCGCTCGTCGAAGGGCTCGCGCTCGACCTCGGCGCGACGCTCATCGAGATGACGCCCGAAGAGCACGACGAGTCCGTCGCGCTCATGTCGCACGTGCCGCAGCTGGTGGCGAGCCTGCTCGCCGGGCGCTTCATCGAGGCCCCCGACGGCTCGCTGCGGCTCGCGGGCCAGGGCGTGCGCGACACGACACGCATCGCGGCGTCGGCCCCCGAGCTGTGGGTGCAGATCCTCGGCGCGAACGCCGCCCCCGTGGTCGAGGTGCTCGATCAGCTCGCCGCCGACCTCGGCGACGTCGCCGACGCCCTGCGCGACCCGGACGTACCGGGAGCCCGCCGCACGGTCGCCGACACGATCCGCCGGGGCAATGAGGGCGTCGAACGCCTGCCCGGCAAGCACGGCCAGAACCGCCGCTTCGATACTTTCGTCGTCATGGTCGACGACACCTCCGGCCAGCTGGGTCGCCTGTTCGGCGAACTCGGTGACCTCGACGTCAACGTCGAAGACCTACGCCTCGAGCACTCGCCCGGTGCCCCCTTCGGCTTGGCCGAGATCAGCGTCGTCCCCGACGCGGTCCGCCGTGCCGTCGATGGACTCCAGCAGCGCGGATGGCGGATTGCGAGCACCACCCATGACTGATTCCACCCCCTCGCTGACCACGACGCCCGCGGGAGCAGCAGCTCCCGTCGTCGTGGCCGTCGACGGCCCGGCCGGCAGCGGGAAGTCGAGCGTGTCGAAGGCCGCCGCGACCCGCCTCGGGTACGGCTTCCTCGACACCGGCGCCGCCTACCGCGCGCTCGCCTGGCACGCGCTGCAGCACGGGATCGACACCTCCGACGCCACGGCCGTGGTCGAGGTGTTCGGCGACTTCGACTACGCGATCTCGCTCGACGCGTCCGACCGCTGGGTGCGCGTCGGTGGCACCGACGTGACCGCCGCGATCCGCGAACCCCGCGTGACCGACGCCGTCAGCGGCGTCGCGCGGGTGGCCACCGTGCGGCACGCGGTGAACGAGCTGTTCCGCCGGCTTGTGGCATCCGCGGGTCTTCGTGGTGTCGTCGTCGAGGGCCGCGACATCACCACGGTCGTCTTCCCCGACGCGCCCGTGCGCATTCTTCTGACCGCGGCGCCCGAGGTGCGCGCCGCGCGTCGCAGCGCCGAGCTGACAGGGCACGACGCCGCCAAGGTCGCCGCAGCTCTGCACCAGCGCGACGCCGCAGATTCCACGGTCGTCGACTTCCTCACCGCCGCCCCCGGCGTGCAGGTCGTCGATTCGACCCACCTCGATTTCGAACAGACCGTCGACGCCGTGCTGAGCGTCGTCGACTCCACGATGGGAGCCCGCGATGGGCGTTGAAGACGAGTACGAAGGCGGGCCCGACCAGCTCGCCGAAAAGATGGAGCAGCTCGACGAGGTGCTCGCCGAACAGCGGGCCGAAGCGTTGCGCGCGGGACTCGAGGACTTCGACCTCGACGAAGAGGATGCCGCGCTGCTCGCGGGCCTCGCGTCGGGCGAAGGAGCCATCGAGTTCCTGCCGGCGCTGCCGGTCGTCGCGATCGTCGGCCGGCCGAACGTCGGCAAGTCGGCGTTGGTGAACCGCATCCTCGGGCGCCGTGAGGCGGTCGTCGAGGACACTCCCGGTGTCACCCGCGACCGCGTCACCTACAAGGCCGAGTGGCTCGACCGGCGGTTCTCGCTCGTCGACACCGGCGGCTGGGAGCCCGACGCAAAGGGCATCGACCGCTCGGTGGCAGCTCAAGCCGAGGTCGCGATCGACCTCGCCGACATCGTGCTGTTCGTGGTGGATGCCACGGTGGGGGCGACCTCGACCGACGAGCACGTCGTGAAGCTGCTGCGCAAGAGCGGCAAGCCGGTGTTCCTCATCGCGAACAAGGTCGACGACGCCCGCCACGAGCCCGAGGCCGCAGCCCTCTGGAACCTGGGTCTGGGTGAGCCGCACCCCGTCTCGGCCATCCACGGCCGCGGCGTGGCCGACCTGCTCGACGAGATAATGAAGGTGCTTCCCGAGGTCTCGGCCGTGGCACGGTACGAGATCGGCGGCCCGCGTCGCGTCGCGATCCTCGGACGCCCCAACGTCGGCAAGTCGTCGCTGCTCAACAAGGCGGCGGGCGAAGAGCGCGTCGTCGTCAACGAGCTCGCGGGCACCACCCGCGACCCCGTCGATGAGGTCGTCGAGCTCGGCGGCAAGCTCTGGACGCTGGTCGACACCGCCGGCATCCGTCGTCGCGTGCACCTTCAGCAGGGTGCCGACTTCTACGCGTCACTGCGCACCTCGACGGCGCTGGAGAAGTCGGAGGTCGCCGTCGTCGTGATCGACGTCTCGCAGCCGATCAGCGTGCAGGACCTGAACATCATCGACCTGGTGCTCGAATCGGGCCGCGCGCTCGTGCTGGCGTTCAACAAGTGGGACCGCCTGAATGACGACGACATGGAGAACCAGGACCGCCGCCGGTACCTCGAGCGTGAGATCGAGCAGGACCTCGCGCACGTCGCGTGGGCCCCGCGCGTGAACATCTCGGCCCGCACCGGCCGCCACCTCGACAAGCTGGTGCCGGCGCTCGAGACGGCCCTGGAATCGTGGGACACCCGCATTCCGACCGGCAAGTTCAACGCGTTCCTGTCGGAGCTCGTGGCCGAGCACCCGCACCCGCTGCGTGGCGGCAAGCAGCCCCGCATCCTGTTCGGCACCCAGGCGGCGACGCGTCCGCCGACATTCGTGCTGTTCACGACCGGATTCCTCGACCCGGGCTACCGCCGCTTCATCCAGCGTCGCCTGCGCGAGATCTACGGCTTCGACGGCACCCCGATCGTGCTGAACATGCGTATCCGCGAGAAGCGCCAGCGCTGACGCGCGTGTCGAATGCCCCGGTCCCCGCGAGGGGATCGGGGCATTCGGCGTCTGCGGCCGTGGTCCTGGCGAAGGGGACCGGCGTACAGCACACATGTGTCGTGTGCACAGCCAACACTCAGGTTCGATAAGGTTCATTCGCGGCGGTGCAATACCCGCCCGCACCGTCGTGATCGAAAATTCAGCCTGGGGGAACCATGAGCAATTCCACGATCGAGCCGCCTCTGGCTCAGCCGTACTACGGGGCGCCGATCGGCGCCGCCGTCAAGCGCTTCTTCAAGAAGTACGCCACCTTCTCGGGTCGCGCCAGCCGCAGCGAGTTCTGGTGGTGGGTGCTGGTCATGTTCATCGTCGGCGGCGTCCTGAACGTGCTCGCCGCGGCTACCGGCGGCGTGGGCACGGTCGACGAATACGGAATGATGGCCACTCCCTCGGGCGTCGGCCTCATCTTCTACATCGTCTACATCATCTGGTCGCTCGCGACGATCGTGCCGTACCTGGCCCTGGTCGTGCGTCGCCTGCACGACTCCGACAAGAGCGGCTTCTGGATCTTCATCGGTCTGGTCCCGTTGGTCGGTGGCATCGTGCTCTTGGTGTTCATGCTGATGGGCCCGAAGCCCGAGGGTGCGCGTTTCGACCGCTGATCCTCGCTCTCATCGCGCCCCGGTTCCCTCGTGGAGCCGGGGCGCGTGGCGTTTGCGGAGGAACGCCGGCCGATGACGGCGCCGTATGACGACCGAGGGTCCACGCGCGGCCGGGGTGTGTCAGGCTGGGGAGGATGACGATCCAGCCTCCCGCCCCGGGCGAACCGCGGCGCCCGCATGGGCCCCGCGACCCCGGCGATGCCTGGGTGGTCGCCCCGACGGGCGAGAAGTACTGGGGTCGTTTCGGTGCGGCGGGTCTGCTCGCGCTCGATCCGCGGCGGGGCGTGCTGCTGCAGCACCGGGTCTCGTGGAGTCACTTCGGCGACACCTGGGCTCTGCCCGGGGGTGCGCGCCACGAGAACGAATCGGCCCTCGACGGCGCCCTGCGCGAGTCGGGCGAAGAGGCCGGAGTGCCGGCGGATGCCGTGCGGGCACGTTTCGAGAGCGTCCTCGACCTCGGGATCTGGTCGTACTCGACCCTCGTCGCCGACGTCACGGTGCCGTTCGAGCCCGTGATCAGCGACCCCGAGAGCGTGGCCCTCGAGTGGGTCCCCGTCGACCGGGTCGACGCTCTGCCCCTGCATCCGGGCTTCGCCTCGGCGTGGCCCGCGCTGCGCACCGAGCTGTCGACGCGCCCCGCGGTGGTCGTCGACGTCGCCAACGTCGTCGGGTCGGTGCCCGACGGCTGGTGGAAAGATCGCGCGGGAGCAGCATCGCGACTGCTCGCGCGCGTCTCGGCGAGGGCTGTGGCGGGAATGGATGCCGACACCCTCGGCCTCTCGGCGACGCGCTGGTTCCCGCCGGTCACCGCGGTGCTGGAGGGCCAGGCGCGCTCCGCCGCCGTCGACGGGGCCGGCGTCTCGGTGCGCATCGCCGAGGGTTCCGGAGACGATGAGATCGTCGCCGTCACACACGAGCTGGTCGCGCTGCACAGCCCGGTGATCGTCGTGACGAGCGATCGGGGCCTCGCGGCGCGGGTGCAGGAGCTCGGCGCCATTGCGCAGGGCACGCGGTGGCTGTTGGAGCAGTTGGACTGAGCTCGCGCGTGCGTCGGGCTCGTTCGCCGGCGCTGCGGGGTTGTCGCTGGGGTCGTGGCGCGGTGCACGCTCAGCGATGCGCGCAACCTCCGTGCGATTCAGGCGTGGGTGGCGGAAGTTGTGCGCATCGCGGAGGTTGTGCGCGGGGTTGCGACCGCCGGGTCGTGTGTGTGGCTGGTTCGGCGCGGCGCGGCGGTGGGGTCGTGGCGCGGCGCACGCTTAGCGATGCGCGCAACCTCCGTGCGATTCAGGCGTGGGTGGCTGAAGTTGTGCGCATCGCGGAGGTTGTGCGCGGGGTTGCGACCGCCGGGTCGTGGCGGCTGATGCCTCACTCGCCGTCTCGACCGCGCAGCTTCTCGATGTCGCGACGATCACGCTTGGTCGGCCGACCGGCTCCCCTGTCGCGGACGGGAACGAACGGCACGCTCTCGCGCGGGGGCGGTGGGGGAGTGCGGTCGTCGACCGACTCGGCGACGAGGGCTGCTCCGACGCGCTTGGCGATCGTCTTCTTCACCACCAAAATGCGGTCGAAGCCCTGAACGCGCACCCGCAACTCGTCGCCCGGACGCACCGGCTGAGCCGCCTTGGCCCGGTCGCCGTTGACGCGCACGTGACCCGCGCGGCATGCGGTCGTCGCGGCCGACCGGGTCTTGTAGACGCGCACCGCCCACAGCCACGCGTCGACGCGGGCGCTGGTGGGGGCGTCGGTCATGTCAGGTCTTTCGTCGGGGGAACTCCCATCGTAAGTGGGGTGCTGCGGGTGGGCGTCTCGGGCGCCGTTACCGACACGGGCCGGTGCTGCTGGCGTACAGCGCGGGGGCTCATACGGGCACGGGCACGGGCACGGGCATGGGCGCGGGCGCGCGCGGGTCAGTCCCGCAGGGTGAGCGAGACGAGCGCGCGGTCGGGCTTCGGCCGGTCGACGATGGTGAACCCCGCGTCTTCGAACACCGACACCGTGCCGCGGAAGAGCTGGTTCGACGAGCGCTTCGCCGCTTTCGGGTCGAGGGGATACCCCTCGACCACCCGGGCGCCGGCTTCTCGGGCGGTGGAGATCGCGGCATCCAGCAGCTTCGCCGCGAGGCCCCGCCCGCGGTGCTGCGTGCGCACGACGAAGCACGAGACCGCCCAGACATCATCGGCGTCGAGGCTCTCGGCGGTCGACGAGGTCACGTCGCGTGTGCGCAGCAGACGGGGCTGCGCGACACGGGGGCCGACGCGCACCCATCCCGCGGGCTCGCCGTCGACGTAGGCGATGAGGCCCGGCGGACGGGGACCGTCGAGCTCGGCGCGGAACAGGTCGGTGCGCTGATCGACGGAGGCTTCCTTCCAGGGGCCGTTCGGCAGCAGCCACCACTGGCATTGGCACTCGGGGCCGTCACCGCTGTCGAGTGCCGTCTCGGCGTCGTCGAAGCGGTCGCCGGTCGCGGGGAGGATCTCGATGGTCATGACGCGACGGTAGCGAGGGGCTCCGACACCGACATCCTTCGCGCGCAAGAACGGGCCGCCGAGCCCCACACGCCCGGGGCGTGCGCTGGTTCGCGGCGGGGTCGGGGAGGGGCTAATATAGGGGAGTTGCCCGCTCGCGGGTAACGGGATGTGGCGCAGCTTGGTAGCGCACTTGACTGGGGGTCAAGGGGTCGCAGGTTCAAATCCTGTCATCCCGACAGATAGGGCTGTTGGCAAAACTGATTGCAAAACAGTTCGACAAGGTCGGAAAACACGAAAGG
>NZ_JACYNU010000003.1:0-247924 GCF_014839455.1 Microbacterium sp. CFBP 8801
GCCGCGGCGCCGACGCCGCCCGCCCCCGCCCCGGCCCCGCCGTTCGTCGCGGGTCCGCCCTCCGCCGTCGCGGCGCCGGCCGCGTCCCCGCCCGCCGCGTCCCCGCCGCCCCCGCCCCCGCCGCCCCCGTCCCCGCCGGCCCCGTCCGCGCCGGCGAAGCCGCGCCGCTCGAGCGTTCAGGTGTTCCTGCTGTCGGTGGGTGTGGTGCTGCTCGCGGTTGCGGCGGCCTTCTTCCTCACCGTCGCGTGGATCAGCGGTGGCCTCGTGCTGCGGTCGATCATCATCGGGCTGGTGACCGCCGCGATCATCGCCGCCGCGTCGATCCTGCGCCGACGCGGTCTCGGCGCCACCGCCGAGGGCATCGCTCTGCTCGGCATCGCCTTCGTCGCCCTCGACGTCTGGGCCGTGCGCGCCAACGACCTGGGCGGGGCGATGAACGTCGAGCCCCGCGTGTTCTGGGGAGTCACCTCGATCGTCGCGGGCGGAGCCTTCGTCGGGTGGGCGCGGCTCTCGCGGCTCCGTGCCCCGCTGTCGACCGCGGTCGTGTCGCTCGCCATCGGCCCGGCGGTGCTGGTCACCGGCCTTGTCGAGCGAGATGCCGCCCTCGGCGGGTACGCCGGGGGCCTCGCGCTCCTCGTCGTCGCCCTGGCGGCCCCGTTCGCCCCGCTCCTCGCCCGCCGCCCGCGGCCGTCGCTCGCCGTCGAGGTCGCCGTCGTACGGGGACTCGCCGCCGTCGGGGCGGCCGTCGCGGTGACCGCCGCCCTGCTCGTCGACCCGCGGAATACCGCGAGTCCCGCTCTGCTGTCGGCCGCCCTCGCGGTGGCTCTCGCGCTGCACGCCCGCTCGCTCGCCCGGCGCGGTGCCGCGCGTCTCGCCCCCACCGCGGCCGTGCTGTCGGTGCTCGTCCTGGGCGTGGGCGTCGCCGCCTCCGCCGTCCGCACGGCCGACGCCGCGCCGTCGGCGACGGTTCCCGTGCTCATCGCCGCCGCTCTCGCGCTCGGTCTCGACGCCGCTGCGCGCCGCGCCACCCCCGGCGTGGGTCGGACCACCGTCGTGACCGCAGCCGGGGCGGCCGCCCTCGCCACCGCGGTCGCCGCGGTCGTCCCGTTCTTCTGGGCGCTGACCGCCTTCGGCGCCCCGGTGCGCTCGATCATCTCGACGTTCGGGCAGTCCGCCGTCGACACCACAGCTCCGGATGCCACGAGCACCGCCGCCGTCATCGCGCTCGCCGCCATCGTCGCCCTCGCCGCCGTCGTCTGGCGCCTCTCGGGGTCGTGGCCGCAACGCCGATCGCCCGCGCTCATCGCCGCGGCGACCGTCGCCCTGCTCGTCGGGCCCCAGCTGCGGGTGCTCCTGCTCGTCGTCGGCTGGTACCTCGTGCTGGCCGTCGTCGCCCTCATCGTCCTCCGGCGCCGGCGCGGCGACATCGCGCTCGCCGCGGTGGCCGGGTCGATGGCCCTCGGCATCGGCTGGCTGCTGTCGTTCGCGTCTCCGCTCGCCTGGGGGCTCGCTTCGATCGTCGTGGCCGCCGTCCTCGCGGCCGCCGCGGGCGTGCACCCGGGGCTCCGCGTGCCGTCCACGGTGTCGGTCGTGCTGTTCGTGTCGGGGAGCGCTCCGTTCGTGCCCCCGGCGATGCGCATCGGCGCCGATGTCGTCATCGAGGGGTTCTCCCTCTTCATCGCGTCGCTCGTCATGGCCTCCCTGTGCCTGATCGTCCTCGTGCTCCCGCTCGCCCGCGGGGTGGGGCTCACCGCGGCGCAACGCCAATCCGGAATCGTCTCGGCCCTCGCGGTGATCGCTGCCGTGGGACCACTGGCGCTCTTGTTCCGCACGGGGGTGGCGGCCGACGTCTGGATACTCGCTTCGGCGGCCGTTTCGGCGGGGGCGTCGGCAGCCGTGCTCACGGCGCCCTACCGGTCATGGCGTGTGGCGAGGCCGGCCGCGGCCCTCCTGTCTCCCCTGCTCGTGGCGGGCGCGGCCGGGGCGGCACTGCGTCTCGTCGACGCGGCCCCGCTCGCGCGCGTGGTCGTTCTCGCGGCGATCGCCCTCGTGGTCGCTGCGGCGGCGCTCCGCCTGCTGCGCGCCGACGCTCTCACCCGCGCATTCCTCGACGCCGGAACGGCGATCGTCGTGGCTTTGTCGATCGCCGGTGCTCCGTCGCAGGGCGTGCGGTGGATCCCCCTCCTGCTCGCCGCGGTGACCGCGATGATCTGGGCGACCGACCTCGATGGCCTCTTCCGCTCCCGTGGCCCGCGGCGTCATCTCGTCTGGCTCGCGCTCCTGCTGGGAACGCTGGCTCTATGGACCCGGCTGTTCTGGCAGCAGACCGAGGCCGTCGAGGCGTTCACGGTGCCCGTCGGCGTTGCGCTCCTCGCTCTGGCCGCCGGTCACGAGCGTGCGCGACGTCTCGTCGACGGTCGCTCCGTGGCCGGTCCCGCGGTCATCGCCGCCGCGGGAATCACCGTCGCTCTCGCCCCCAGCGCCCTGGCCACCCCCGACGACGCCGTCCGCACTCTCGTCGTCGGCGCTGTCTCGGCCACGGTGCTCGTCGCCGGAGCCTGGGTGCGCCCCGCGCGCACTCCCGACGAGCTGCCCGTCGCCGTCGGTGCCTCGGGAGCGCTCGCCCTCGTGCTGCTGACGGTCTCGCAGCTCGGGCACGCGGCCGGTCGCGGGGGCATCGGTCTCGCCGATCTCGTCTTGATGGTCACGGCGGTCGCGATCGGGGTGGCCGCGCGGGGAGTGACCCGTCGCCCCGCGCCGTGGGCGCCGGCATCGGCGCGCATCGCCGCGGTGACGGCGGCCGCGATCCTCGCCCTGGGCTCGACGGCGCTCGTCGCCGCCGACGGGGGGCCGATCGTCCGCACGGTGGGAGCGATCGTCGTGCTCGGCGCCCTCGGCGTCGGCGCTCTCCGATCCGCATCGCCGCTGCTCGGCATCCCTCTGTCGATCGCCGGACTCGGCGGCGCGGGTCTGGTCGCCGTCGCCGGGGTGGGAGTCGACGTGCGCCCGATCGAGTGGATGACGATCCCGCTCGCCCTGGCCTGGATCGCCGCCGCCCTGCTCGAGCGCCGCCGCCCGATCACGCCGCCCTTCGTGCTGCTCGCCGCGGCGGGGCTGGCCGTGGGGCTGCTGCCCTCCGCCGTGCTCGCCGACACGTCGCCGGCCCGGGCGATCGGCGTCGCCGTCGCGGCGATCGCCGTGCTCGTGGGGGCGGTGCTCCTCCTGCGGCACGTGTTCGCCCCGCTCCTGACGCCCGTCATCGCGGTCGCGGGACTGGCGCTGATCGTCGCCGCGTCGCTCCGCGCCCTGCGCGAACTCGCCACACCGCTCTTCGACGTCTGGATGCTCCTCGCGACCGTCCCGCTGGCGGGTGTGGCCGTGCTGCTGCTCCGGCGCCGCGCAGCCGTTGCCTCGTGGATACCGGTGGTCCTCGCCCTCGCCGCCCCCTCGGTCGCGGTCGCGCTGACCCTGGCGCGTCTGTCGGCGACGGGGGAGGGCGCTGTGCGCCTGGTCGTGACGCTTGTCGCCGTCCTGACCCTGGGGCTGTGGTGGCGCGGCCGGATCGTGTTCTGGGCCGTGATCGCCCTGTCCACCGTCCTCGCCCTCACCGCGATGGTCCTCGGGAGCGCCGACCCCGTCGAGGCGGCCACCGCTCCTCTCGCCGCAGCCGTCGTCTTCCACGGCATCCGGGCCCTGCATCGGCATCCCGAGCTGCGCACCTGGCCCGCCCTGGGGATCGGTCTCGGGCTGCTTCTCGTCCCCTCGTTGCTGTTCGACTTCGGCGCCGACAACGCCCTCTGGCGCGTGCTCGCGCTCGGCGTCGTCGCTCTCGCGGTGCTCCTCATCGGCGCACGGTTGCGCTGGCAGGCCCCCGTGCTGCTCGGCGGGGTGGTGCTCATCGTCCACGCCGTCGCCCAGCTGTGGCCGGGGATCACCGCGCTCTACGAGAGCGCGACGGGTCTCTGGTGGCTGTGGCTCGGTATCGCCGGCGTCCTGCTCATCGTCGTCGCCGCGACGTACGAGCGTCGCATCCGCGAGGTGAAGGCGGTGGCGCTGGCGATCCGCTCCCTGCGCTGAGTGCGCTTCGGGGCGACCGACAGGTAGCCCCAGTCGCCCGGAGGGTTCAGATCACGGGGCCGTGGGCGGCGAGCGGAGCCCCGGAAGAGGGGGTCCTCCAGTTCGAGCGGCAGAGGACGACCAGGACCGCGGTGATCGCCACGGCGTAGATCGCCACGGCGATACCGCCGGGGGCGCCGAGCGCCGTGAGGGCGGGAAGCACCAGCATGAAGCCGCCGACGACCAGGCAGACGAGCACGAGCGCGCGATCGGTGGACGCCCCCCGCTCGGTCTGCGCACCTCGACGGGCCAGGAGGAACGCCCGAATCGCCACCACGGCGAAAAGCACGGCGAGAAGCAGGTTGCCGGGGAGGGCGAGGAAGGCCGCACCGACCGAGGCGCGCCACACGTCGAGCGCCACGAGCAGGATGACGAGCGTGATCGGAACGAGAACCGCGGCGATCACGCCACGCCAGAGGGCGGAGCGCGTGATCGCCCGCTGCACCGGATCGCTCACTGGCTCGCGAACCCGGGCCACGCGGTCGCGCGCTCAGCGACGCCCTCGATCTGGCTCTGTGCGGCGCTGACCGCGTTGTCGAGTTGCACATTGGCGCTGATGATCTGCACGAGAGCGCCCGCGATCGCCGTGACCATCGCGATGATCGCGGCGGGTGCCGTCACGATGCCCGCCAGGCATCCGATGCCGGCGATCAATCCGCCGATCAGGGTGCCGAGCGTGGTGTACATGAGGGTGGTGAACACGTCGAGGCCCCCGGCAAGCTTCTCGAGCGACGCGGTCACCGGCGTCGAGATGGCGGACTCGAACCCGGTCAGCGTGGTTCGCTGCGCGGCGACGGCCTGCTGATACTTCTCGGCGCCTTTGCCCGCCCATTCGTCATCGGTGGCGAGGGTGTTGGGATCGATCCGCCGGGTGAGGTTCGCCAGCTCCGAGGCGGCCTCGGTCCGCCAGCGACCGATCATCAACCGGAGCTCTACCCGGTTGCCGGGCCGGCGGTAGGGGTCGCTGATGACCTGCCAGAATTCGTCGGCCCGGTCCATCAGCCAGTTCCACGCGTCCTGGACCGCGTCGGCTGCCCAGCGAAAGACGACCGGGACGTTCGACAGGATGCCGTTGACCGTGGAGCGGGCGTCCTCGAGGTGCCGCTCGATGTCGCGGACGAGTTCGACCCATTCGGGGGTGTCCGCGCCGCCGGTGACCGTTGTCATGTGTTCATCCTTCCGCTGTCCCGACGGTGTCGGGAAGTGTGTCAGTACTGCGCTTCCCAGAGACCGGTCGTGGTGCTCACGTTGTCTTCTTCGTTTCGGATGTACATCTCCCGGACGTTGCGCAACTCTGTCGCGCCAGCGGTCGCGGTGGCCGACCCGTCTTGAAGATAGGCGCTCACCGCGTCGACGACGGTTCCATAGCTCGCGAAGAGCGCGTCGCCTTTCCAACAGAACACGGCGTCGCTCGAGCGCAGGCCGATGACGGCGTTGGCGGCTGTCGTGAGTTTCTCTCCCACCTCATCCCAGACGGCGGCGTCGTTCTGGAGCGCGTCGGCGGCGACGGCGATCTGGTCCGGATCGGCCATGGTCACTCTCCCTTGGTCAGCAGGCGAACGAGCTCGACCGGATCGGCCAGCTCGGTGGCGTACACGTCCAACGGCGTCCCGTCGAAGAGCCCGTGCGGCGTGGAGTCTTCCGGCGCCACGCGTGCAGCCGCCAGGGCGGCGCGCAGAGCCGTTGTCACCTCTGCGCCGTCGGCTGAGGCGAGCCACTCGCGATCGAACTCCAGTTCGCGCAGGTCGTCTGCCGGTCCGATGACCACGCGGACGTGCCCCGCCTGGTCGCTCGCCGTCGTCACGCTCGACGCGCGTTCTCTCACGATCTGGAGGCTGGCACGCAGGCGCTCGGAGTAGTCCTCGAGGAAACGGTTGACGTTTCGGTGGAGGACGTCACCGTCGGCGTCTTCGATGAGGCGATCGATCTCTCCTCCGCGTTGCGTCGCGGCGAGGGTGGAACGGGTGGGGACTGTCGGTGCGTCCGCTCTGAAGGCCTGCGTCCAGGCCGAGAGACGTTCGATCGCGGCGGTGCCGACCGTCGTGAGGATGACGGTGGCGAGTTCGTCGGGACCGATCGCAGATCGCCAGAACTGTCCGATCTCGATCTCGGGGCCGTCGTCGACCCAGCGCACGGCAACCTGGTGGTGCGGATCCTCCGTCACCGTCGACTGTTCGCTGGACAGCGCGGCCTGCATCTGATCCGCTTTGCGCGTCACCTCGTCATGGAGCGCGAAGAGATGCTCGTTATCCCCCGACATGGTCCCCCAACCTTTTCGTCGCACACCCCGGGCGGCCATCGCCCGATGTCTACAGCGGTCCAGGATAGTGAGTGAACATCACGGTGGCGAGGCCTATGAGAGAACCCTCATGTGAGTGTCCGCGATGTGCCGAGCGGGATCAGCACGTCCAGCCAGCCGAACGCGAGGACCAGCAGGCTGCCCCTCGGCGCCCGCGGGCGAGCCTCAGGCTTTCGCTTCCTTGGCTGCGGCTTTCGCCGCGCGCTTGTGCTCGCGCACCCGGGTGAGCGATTCCGGGCTCGTGATGTCGGCGACCGAGCGGAACGATCCGTCTTCCCCGTAGGGCGCTGAGGCCTCGCGCCACCCGGCGCCGTCGAAGCCGCACTGCTTGCCGAGCAGGGCGAGGAAGATCTTCGCCTTCTGCTCGCCGAAGCCGGGAAGCGCCTTCAGGCGCTTCAGCACCGTGGCGCCGTCGGGATCGTCGCGTGTCCAGAGGTTCTCGGCGTCGCCGCCCCAGTCCTCCTCGAGGGCCGCGCACAGCGCTTGCACGCGCCCCGCCATCGAGCCCGGATAGCGGTGCACGGCGGGCGACTGCGAGAAGGTGGCCGCGAAGTCGTCGGGGTCTTCGTGGGCGAGGGTCGCGGCATCCATCGATCCGACGCGCTCCTGGATCTTCAGCGGACCGGCGAACGCGGTCTCCATCGCGACCTGCTGGTCGAGGAGCATGCCGATCAGCAGCGCGAGCGGGTTGCTCGACAGCAGCTCGTCCGCGGCCGGGTCGTCGGTGATGCGCAGGCTCATGCGTTCATTCTCGCGCGTTCCCCGCGCGAGGGGTGCGGCCCGGGAATCGTGCACCCGAGGTATCAGCGGGGGCGGTCTCGCGGTCGGTCTCCGCTCACGCCGGCTCGGCGATCCACTTCTCGGCGAAGGGCACGGCGGACATCGTCGCGAGGTCGGCCGTGATCTCGTTCAGCTGCGCGGTGAAGTCGTCGACGTCACCGGGAGGCAGGCGTTTCACGATCGACCCGTCGACGCGCCGGATCACGACCTCGCTCACCGATGGCGCGACGCTGCCCGCGTCGAACAGGCCGAGCACCACGGTGCTCGCCCACCGCAGCCCGTTGCGGGCGCGATCCTCTCCCGCGACGACGTAGACCTCGGATGCCGGTGTGCTCACGGCATCCATCCTGCCCGACGGACGCCCGCGCCTCAGCGCGAGCCTGCGTGCCTCAGCCCGCGTCGGCGATGCCGTCGGGGCGGGCGGTGCCGCGCTCGACGAGGGGCTCGGTGACCTCGATGCCGAACAGCGCCGACAGGGCGTCGACGTACTCGTCGGCGCGGCCGGTCTCGGCCAGCTGGTGCGCGCGGGTCGTGGGGGTGTGCAGCAGCACGCCGACGAGGTGGCGGAGCGCCTGCTCGGTCTGTCCGCCCTCGTCGCCGCGGGCGCGTACGCGTGCCACCTCGGCGTCGAGCACGCCGAACACGTGGGCGCGCAGGGCGACAACGGCGGGGGTGATGTTCTTGCGCTCGCCGACCGAGACGAAGCGGCGGGCGGCGTCGCGCACGAGGTCGCGCGCGGCGTCGGTGGCCTGCAGTTCTTCGAGCGGGGCGTGCAGGCGGATGGTCTCGAGGTCGAGCAGGTCGACGCCCGGCACGGTCGCGACGTCGGGGTCGACGTTGCGGGGCAGGCCCAGGTCGATCACCAGGCGCCGCGCGGTGTGGTCGACGGGGCATCCGCCGGCGGTCGCCTCGACGGCGGCTTCGGCGCGGGTGCGGCCCGCGGCGAAGGTCGCGGCGCTGACGACGTGGTGCTCGCTGGTGGTGCAGGTGATGACGAGGTCGGCGTGGGCGACCGCCATCGGGAACGTCTCGGCCGAGACGGCGCGCAGGCCGTGCTTCGTCGCGAACTTGGTCGCCCGACCTGAGGGGGAGTGCACCGAGATGTCGGCGGCGCCCTGATCGCGGAGGGCGGCGACCGTGGCCGCGGCGTACGCACCGGTCCCGACGAGCAGCACTCGCTGCGTCGACCAGTCGGCGATGCGGCTGTCGGCGAGCTCGAGGCCCAGGCGCACGAGCGAGCGGCCGGCGCGGCCGATGGCGGTGGAGTTCTTCACGCCGCGCTGCGCTTCGGAGGCCCGCTGGAACAGACGCTCGAGTTCGGCGGAGGTGGTGCCGAGGGCGCGGGACTCGGTGAGCGCGCGGCGCACCTGGCCGGCGATCTCGCCCTCGCCGACGACGACGGATTCGAGGCCGGATGCCACCGAGAACAGGTGCTCGGCCACGTCGCTTCCGCCCAGCACGGTGTACGAGCCCTCGAGTTCGCTGACCGGAACGCCGGTGGCGGTCTCGATGGCGGCGAGGGTGGCCTCGATGCCGAGGGCGACGCCCGCGGTGACGGGCTCGTCCATGTCGACGTACGCCTCGAAGCGGTTGCAGGTCGCCACCACGACGGCGCCCTGAACGCACTCGTCGTGCTCGGCGATGAGAGGCGCGACCGGGGTCGCGGGTACGCTGAGCCGCTCGAGGAGCTCGAAGGACGCGGTCTTATGACTCGCGCTGACGCACAGCAGCACGTTCATATTCTACGCCCGCGCCCCGTGGGGTATTCCGGTGGGCCGCTCGACGTCGAGGCATCCCCCTGGTCGGCCGTCGCCCAGTGGGAGGATGGATGCCATGGCCTCCCTCGACGCGCCCCTGCTCCGTGCCCTCCGCGGCGACCGCCCCGAGCGGCAGCCGGTGTGGTTCATGCGACAGGCGGGGCGCTCCCTGCCCGAGTACCGCGAGCTGCGCGTGGGCACCCGCATGCTCGACGCGTGCCTCACCCCGCACCTCGCGGCCGAGATCACGCTGCAGCCCATCCGCCGCCACGACGTGGACGCCGCCATCTTCTTCAGCGACATCGTCGTGCCCCTGCGGCTCGCGGGTGTCGACGTCGTCATCGAGCCGGGTCGCGGGCCGGTGTTCGCCGATCCCGTGCGCACGGCCGACGACGTGGCGCGGATCACCGCGATCGACCCGGCCGAAGTGGCTTCCGCGGCGGAGCCCGTGCGCGAGGCCGTGCGCCTGGTGACCGCCGAGCTCGACGACGCGGTGCCCCTGATCGGTTTCGCGGGGGCGCCCTTCACCCTCGCCGCCTATCTGGTCGAGGGCGGTCCGTCGAAGGAGCACCTGCGGGCTCGCGGGATGATGCACGCCGACCCGGCGTCGTGGCACCGCCTGGCCGGCTGGCTCTCGAAAGTCTCGCGCGCCTTCCTCGACGCGCAGATCGACGGGGGAGCGCAGGCCGTGCAGCTGTTCGACTCGTGGGCCGGATCGCTCTCGCCGGCCACGTTCCGCGAGTTCATCGCCCCGCACTCGCACGCGGCGCTCGAGGGCATCGACGTGCCGCGCATCCACTTCGGCGTGGGCACCGGAGCCTTCCTCGACGACATGCGCCTCGGCGGGCTCGCCGACGCGGTCGGCGTCGACTGGCGCATGCCGCTCGACGAGGCGGCGGCCCTGGTCGGTCCCGACGTGACCCTGCAGGGCAACATCGACCCGGCACTGCTCGGCGCGCCCTGGCCGGTGCTGGCCGCGCACGTCGACGACGTGCTGGCCCGCGGCCGCGCGGCCCGCGCGCACGTGCTCAACCTCGGCCACGGCGTGCCCCCCGACACCGATCCCGAGGTGCTGACGCGCATCGTCGCCCGCGCGCACGGCGCAGACGCGTGAGCGAGCCCCTCGAGCGGCTGGCGCGTCACGCGCACGAGACGCACGTGGTCGTCGTGGGCGGGGGAGTGTCAGGTCTCGTCGCGGCGCGGGAGTGCGCCAAGGTCGGCCTGCGGGTCACGGTGCTCGAGGCGTCCGACGCGGTGGGCGGTGTCGTGCGTTCCGCCGAGGTCGCCGGCATCACCCTCGACGTGGGGGCCGAGAGCTTCGCGACCCGCGGAGGCATCGTGCGCGAGCTCCTCGACGACCTCGGCCTCGCCGACGACATCGTGTCGCCGAATCCGGCCGGTGCGTGGGTGGTCGGCGTGCCGGGCGTCGGGGCGGCCCCGCTGCCGAAGGGCGGGGTGCTCGGCATCCCCGACAATCCCTGGGCGCCCGACGTGCGCCGTGTCATCGGATGGTCGGGAGCGTGGCGTGCCTACGTCGACCGCCTGCGGCCCCCGCTCACCATCGGGCACCAGCACAGCCTCGGCAAGCTCGTGCGCTCGCGCCTCGGCGCGCGCGTGCTCGACCGCCTCGTCGCCCCCGTCACGAGCGGGGTGTACTCCGCCCGCCCCGATGACATCGACGTCGACCTGGCCGCCCCGGGCCTGAACGCCGCCCTCACCCGCGTCGGTTCGCTCACCGGCGCCGTCGCCGACCTGCGGGCGCGTCGTTCGGCTCCGCGGCCCGCCGATGCCCCGGCATCCGATGTCCCCGTCGCCGGCGGTGCCGCGTCAAAGACCGCGGCGCCCGGCGGGGCGGTCGAGGGGATCGCGGGCGGCATGTCGCGCCTCGTCGACGCCCTCGTCGATCAGCTCGTCGAGCGCGGGGTCGAGCTGCGCACCGGCGTCGCCGCCGAGCGCCTCGACCCGCGCGGCGGCGGCGAATGGACCGTGGCGACCTCGGCCGACGATGAGCCCCTCCACGCGCACGCCGTGATCGTGGCGCTCCCCGAGGGCGCCGCCCGCGCCCTGCTCGCCCCGGTCGTCCCGGGCCTCGACCTGGGCGACCCCGTGGCGCCGGTGGTCGAGGTCGTCACCCTCGTCGTGCACGCGCCCGAACTCGATCGCGCGCCGCGCGGCACCGGCGTGCTGACCGTGCCCGGCAGCCACATCGCCAAAGCGCTCACCCACTCGAGTGCGAAGTGGGACTGGGTACGGGATGCCACCGAGCCCGGCGTCCACGTCGTGCGGGTCTCGTTCGGAGCACAGGGTGAAGAGCCCGCCACCTCCGCCCTCGACGACGATGCCGCCGCCGCCCTCGCCCTCTCGGAGGCCGCCGCCCTGCTCGGCGTCGAGCTGCCGAGCTCGACCCTGCGTGCCGCGCACCGGGTGCGCTACGTGCAGTCGCAGCCGGCGGCGACCATCGGGCGGGCCGCCGAGACGGCCGCCGCGCGCGGGGCGATCCGCTCCGTCGCCGGGCTCGGGGCCACGGGCGCCTGGATCTCGGGCACCGGGCTGGCGCAGGTGATCCCCGATGCGCGCGACGAGGCCGACCGTGTGCGCAGCGACGCGCTCTGGCGACACTGACGGGCGCCGTTCTTCGTCATCCGCCGCCGTGTGTCAAGGGTGGATGCCGTAATGGGAATACATGGCTACTGTGAGAGTCGACCAGCACTCGTTCGAGCGTGAGGAGACCCCATGAGGGGCAAAGCAGCACTCGTCGTCGGACTCGTGGCGGGCTACGTGCTCGGTGCACGCGCAGGCCGCGACCGGTACGAGCAGATCAAGACGCAGGCCGAGAAGGTCTGGGACCAGCCCGTCGTCCAGGGACAGGTCGAGAAGGTCAAGGCGTTCGGCGTCTCGGCCCTCAAGTCCGTCCCCGGTGTGGTGTGGAAGGGCGCGAAGTCGGTCACCGGCGCCGCGACCCAGTCCGGCACCGCCCAGGAGCGCGCGGAGCGCGCCACGCGGGCGGCGAAGCAGTCGGCCTCCGAGGTCGCCGACGTCGTCGAGGATTCCGTCGACGACGCCAAGGAAGCCGAGAAGGCCGCGACCACGCGTGCGCGCGCGTCCAAGAGCGGCTCCACCTCGTCCGGGAGCTGAGGCATGACCACTCCTCGCGGATTCCGCGATCGTTCCGACGACAGCCTGTTCACTCTGGTCGGCGACATCCCCGAGCTCGTGCGCAACCTCGTCGTCGCCGAGATCAACGGCGCCAAGGCGTGGGCGCAGCGCACGGCCAAAGACGCCGGGATCGGCGCCGGCTGGTTCGTCGGCGCGCTCATCGTGCTGTTCTGGGCCGTGCCGGTGTTCTTCGCGTTCGTCATAGCGGGACTGTCGTCGTGGTGGCCGGTCTGGCTCTCGGCGATCGTCGTGTTCGGCGTGATGATCGTCATCACCGCGATCCTGGCTCTGCTGGGTTACCTGCGCTTCAAGAAGCTGTCGAAGCGCGAGAACCCCGGCGAAGCGATCGCCGAAGACGTCCGCATCGTCAAGGAGGCCCGCGATGAGTATTGATCGTCCCGTTCCCGTGCCCCGCACCGCCGTGCCACTGGGGATCACCGATCCCGTCCAGTCGGCCCGCGCCGAGTTGAAGGCCGCCCTGGCCGCCCTCGAAGACAAGGCGAACATCCCGCGCCGCGCGAGCGAGGCCGTCGACGACAAGGTCCGTGAGGTGCGCGAGAGCGCGCAGCGCAATCCCGCCGCGGCTGCCGCCGTCGTCGCGGGGGTCGCGAGCCTCGTCGGCCTGGCCGTCTGGAGCATCGTCCGCGCCTACACGCGCTGACACTCATCGAAGCGGCCCGTCCCCGTCGGGGCGGGCCGCTTCGTCGTTCGCAGGATGACCGGCCCGAGCGCCGATCCGAGTCCGTCTACGGCTCGTTCGCGAACAACCCGTCCAGAAGATCCTGGAAGTACTCCGGCGTCACCGCGATCGGACCGGCGTACGCGTGGTCGAACCCGGCGATGGCGTACAGCAGCAGGGCGACGAACAGCGCCAGCATCCCCGACATCAGCAGGTGCACGCGCAGGTTCCGCACCTCGATCAGCCCGATGAGGATGGCGTTGAGCACCGCGCCCACCCCGAGCACGATCCACAGCACGCTCGGAAGGGCCAGGTGGGTCAGCGCGATGCGGTCGCGCCGGTCGTGCACCAACTGCTGGAACTGCTCGAGGGCCTCTTGCACGTAGACCACCTCGACCGCCGAGGTCGGCTCCACGGCCTCGATGGCGCTCTGCATGGCGGTGATGTTGGCATCCGTCTCCATCGGGATCTCCAGGTGCCGCTGCATCGGCCAGTCCTCGTCGATGACGTTGCGCGTGTACTGCACGATCTGCTCCTGCAGCTCGTCGGCCTGCGGCTCGGGCAGCAGCGTGGCGCTGCGGTACAGCGTGGCCAATGACGACGACTCATCGAGCACGACGCCGTCGACCTCGGTGAAGTTGCCGTACGCGGCGGCCGCGATCAGGGCGAGCGTCACGCCGTAGAAGACGCCGTAGGCGCCGACCGCGTAGCTGAGCACGCGGTCCCACTCGTCACCCTGCGGGGCGACTCTGAAGACCCACTTGCGCAGCACCAGCAGGATTCCGCACGAGCCTCCCACCACGAGCAGGATGAACATCGGCAACCCCACAGCCATGGGGAGGTCGTACAGCCACATCGGGCACCCTTTCGCGGGCGGCGTCCCCCGACGCCGTCGACGCACATTATCAATGCGCGTCGACGCGTGCACGCAAGAGTGTGCTTCGGCGGCGAGTCAACCGGTTTGGCCCCCCGCCCCGACGGGACGAAACTGGAGGCATGTCCCACGACAGCTCCTCCTCCGTGTACACGCTGTGGGCGGTCTTCCGCCGCGATCCCGAGAACCCGGTCACCGCCACCGAGGCGACCGAGCTCGCCGACCTCGTCTCGCTCGTCGAGGCCGACGGCGTCACCGTCCGCGGTTTCTACGACGTCAGCGGCCTCCGCGCCGACGCCGACCTCATGGTCTGGCTCCACGGCGAAGACCCCCAGGCCCTTCAGCGCGACCTGCGGCGCCTGCGCCGCACGGAGCTGCTGAAGAACCTCCTCCCCACCTGGAACGCCATGGGCGTGCACCGCGACGCGGAGTTCAACCGCTCGCACGTCCCCGGCTTCCTCCGCGGCATCGAGGCGCAGCAGTGGCTCTGCCTGTACCCCTTCGTGCGCAGCTACGAGTGGTACCTCCTCCCCGAGGAGGAGCGCCGCGAGATGCTCATCGAGCACGGCAAGAAGGGGTCGCAGTACCGCGGCGTCATCGCCAACACGGTGGCCTCGTTCGCCCTCGGCGACTACGAGTGGCTCCTGCCGATGGAGGCCGACGTGCTCACCGACCTCGTCGACATGATGCGCGACCTCCGCTACACCGAGGCTCGTCGCCACGTCCGCGAGGAGGTGCCGTTCTACACCGGCCGTCTGGTCGCGCTCGACGAGATCCCCGAGATCCTGCAGTGAGCGCGCCCCTGCGGCTGGGGACTCGTCGCAGCACGCTGGCGATGGCGCAGTCGCAGATGGTCGCCGATGCCGTGGCCGCGGCATCCGGTCGCCCCGTCGAACTCGTGCCCATCGTGTCGGAGGGCGACGTCAACCGCGCCTCGCTGTCTCAGCTGGGCGGGCGCGGCGTCTTCGCGAACGGTCTGCGCGAGGCTCTCGCCGCCGACCGCTGCGACTTCCTCGTCCACTCGCTCAAAGACCTCCCGACGGCGCAGCCCGAGGGGCTCGTCATCGCCGCCACGCCCCCGCGCGAAGACGCGCGCGATGTGGTCGTGACCCGCGACGGCGCGCCCCTCGGCTCGCTGGCCGCGGGCGCGCGGGTGGGGACCGGTTCGCCCCGCCGCATCGCCCAGGCCCGGCGGCACAACCCCCGTCTCGACATCCGCGACATCCGCGGCAACGTCGACTCGCGTCTGGGGCGCGTGCGCGATGGGGAACTGGATGCCGTCATCCTCGCCGCCGCGGGCATCTCGCGCCTCGGGGGCGACCTGGGCGGGCTGCACGCCGAGGCGCTCGGGCTCGCGGAGTGGCCGACGGCCCCGGGGCAGGGCTCGCTCGCCATCGAGACGCGCGACGACATCGATCCCGACATCCTGGCCGCGCTCGTGCAGCTCGACGACGAGGACACCCGCGTCGCGATCACCGCGGAGCGCACCGTGCTCTCGGCGCTGGACGCGGGGTGCAGTGCTCCCGTCGGCACGCACGCCGCCCTCGCCGACGGGGACCTGCGGCTGCGCGCGGTGGTCTACGCGCTCGACGGTGCACGAAGGATCGGCATAGACCGAACTGTGCGTCTCGCACCGGGGTATGGTGGGGAAACGGGCAGCGGCAATGGAGCGGATGCTGCCGACGACGGGGGTCCGATCGCGCGAGCGACGCGAGCGGGCCGAGAAGCCGCGCGTCGGTTGCTCGAACGTGGGGCGGCCGACCTGGTACCACGAGAGTCGACCACATGAATGAAGGCCACCGGCACACGCCGCACCCCACGACGGGCAGCACGCCCAAGCCCCTCGCGGGCCGGCGCGTCCTCGTACCGCGCGGTGGTCCCTGGGGCGATGGCGTCGCGGCGAGTCTGCGTCAGCGCGGGGCCGTTCCCGTCATCGCACCGCTGATCAACTTCGCGCCCACGAACGACCAGGCCACCCTCGAGCAGGCGCTCGCCGAGCTGGCCGACGGGGTGTTCGACTGGCTGACGCTCACCAGCGCCACCACCGTCGACGTCCTCTACGCCTACAAGGCCGTCATCCCCGCCGGCACCAAGGTCGCCGTCGTCGGCGAGACCACGGCCGCGGCGATGCAGGCCGTGGGCTACCACGTCGACCTCGTTCCCGAGCGCGACAACTCGGCCCAGGGCATGGCCGAGCAGATGATCGACCTCGAGTCCGAGCCGCGCAAGGTGCTGACCCTGCGCAGCGAGATCGCCAAGCCCGTGCTCACGCGCCTGCTGATCGAGGCGGGGCACGACGTGCGCAGCGTGGTCGCGTATCGCACCGTCGGTGTGCCGGTGTCCGACAAGATCGCCGGCGACGTGCACTCCGGTCGCATCAACGCCATCCTCGTCACCAGCGGTTCGGTCGCGGAGCAGGTGGTCGATCAGTTCCCCGAGATCCCGGCATCCACCGTCATCGCCGCGATCGGCCCGCGCACCGCGAAGGACGCCAAGCGCGCCGGTCTCAGCGTCGACGTCGTGGCCGACACGCAGACGGTCGAGTCGCTGATCGAGGCCGTCGCCCGCTTCACCCTCGCCCCCGACGAATCGACCTCATGAGCTTTCCCGAGCACCGCCCGCGGCGCCTGCGTCGCACCCCCGCCGTCCGTCGTCTCGCGCGAGAGACGCACCTCGTGCCGTCGCAGCTCGTGCTGCCCATGTTCGTGCGCGAGGGCATCACCGAGCCGAGTCCGATCGGCTCGATGCCCGGCATCGTGCAGCACTCGCTCGATTCGCTTCGCCGCGCCGCGGCCGAGGCGGCCGAGCAGCGCATCGGCGGCGTCATGCTGTTCGGCGTCCCCGAGACGCGCGACGCCGTGGGCTCGGGAGCCGACGACCCCCGCGGCATCCTGAACGTCGCGACCGAGGCCGTCGTGGCCGAGGTGGGCGACGCGCTGGTCGTGCAGACCGACCTGTGCCTCGACGAGTTCACCGACCACGGGCACTGCGGTGTGCTCCGCGACGACGGTGCCGTCGACAACGACGCGACCCTCGAGCGGTACACGGCCATGGGTCTCGCACAGGCGCGGGCGGGCTCGGCGATGCTGGGCCTGTCGGGAATGATGGACGGCCAGGTCGGCGCGGTGCGCGAGGCGCTGGATGCCGAGGGCTTCACCGACACGCTCATCCTCGCCTACTCGGCCAAGTACGCCGGAGCCTTCTACGGACCCTTCCGCGAGGCGGTCGACTCGCAGCTGAAGGGCGACCGCCGTTCGTACCAGCTCGACCCCGGCAACGGGCGTGAGGGCGTGCGCGAGGCGTTGCTCGACGTCGAAGAGGGCGCCGATGTGGTCATGGTCAAGCCCGCACTGCCGTACCTCGACGTGCTCGCCGACGTGAAGGCCTCGGTCGACGTGCCGGTGTGGGCCTACCAAGTGTCGGGCGAGTACGCGATGGTCGAGGCCGCCGCGGCGCACGGCTGGATCGACCGCCGCGGTGCCATCCTCGAGAGCCTGCTCGGCATCCGCCGCGCCGGCGCCGACGCGATCCTCACCTACTGGGCCGTCGAGGCGGCCCGCTGGCTGCGCGCCGAGCTCTGAGCCCCCCTTCTTTTTGCGTGAGTCGCCACGATTTGTCGCTTCGCTGTCCGCGGAAGCGACAGATCTCGGCGACTCACGCGCGTGCACCCGGGAGAATTGACGCATGACCGATCTCAACGACCAGTGGTTCGCCCGCGCCAAAGACGTCATCCCGGGCGGGGTGAACTCACCCGTTCGCGCCTACGGGTCCGTCGGCGGAACGCCGCGGTTCATGCAGTCGGCGTCGGGGCCCCGCATCACGGATGCCACGGGGCGCGAGTACGTCGATCTCGTCGCCTCGTGGGGTCCGGCCCTTCTCGGCCACGCGCACCCCGAGGTGGTCGAGGCGGTTCGGGCGGCGGCATCCCGGGGTCTGTCCTTCGGCGCGCCGACGGGGGCCGAGGTCGAGTTGGCCGACCTGATCGCCCACCGCGTGCAGGTCGGCGATCTGGCACCGATCGAGAAGGTACGCCTGGTCTCGACCGGCACCGAGGCGACCATGACCGCCATCCGACTGGCGCGCGGAGTCACCGGCCGCGACCTGCTCATCAAGTTCGCCGGGCACTACCACGGTCACTCCGACGGGCTGCTGGCGGCCGCCGGATCGGGGGTCGCCACGCTCGCCCTGCCCGGCTCGGCCGGCGTTCCCGCGCCCATCGCCGCACAGACGCTCGTGCTGCCCTACAACGACCTCGACGCGGTGCGCGAGGTGTTCGCGGTGCACGGCGAGAACATCGCCGCGATCATCGTCGAGGCGGCCTCGGCCAACATGGGCGTCGTGCCGCCGCTGCCGGGCTACAACGCCGCGCTCGCCGAGATCGCGCACAGCCACGGCTCGCTGCTCATCATGGACGAGGTGCTCACGGGCTTCCGCGTGCACCCCGCCGGCTTCTGGGGGCTCCAGGCCTCGCGAGGCGAGACGTACCTGCCCGACATCCTCACCTACGGCAAGGTCGTCGGCGGAGGTATGCCGCTGGCCGCCCTGGCCGGTCGCGCCGAGATCATGGACCACCTCGCGCCCCTCGGCCCGGTGTACCAGGCGGGCACGCTGTCGGGGAACCCGTTGTCGGTCGCCGCGGGCCTGGCGACGCTGCGCCTCGCGACGCCCGAGGTCTACGCGACCGTCGACGCCGCGGCCGAGCGGGTCGCCGACGCGCTCGACGCCGCCCTGAGCGCCGAGGGGGTCGTGCACGCGATCCCGCGCGCGGGCTCGCTGTTCGGGGTCGCGTTCCTGCCCGAGATCCCCCTCGACTACGCCACGGCGCTCACCCAGCAGTCGTGGCGGTACGCCGCGTTCTTCCACTCGATGCTGGATGCCGGCATCTCGCTGCCCCCGAGCGTGTTCGAGGCGTGGTTCCTCACCGCGGCGCACGACGACGACGCCCTCGCGCACGTGGTCGACGCCCTGCCGGGCGCGGCGAAGGCGGCGGCGGAGGCCCTGGACCCGACGCTGCTCGCCCAGTAACGGCGGCCGCGCCGGGGTCATCCTCGCGAGGGAGCGGTTTCGTCCTTCGTGATGATGTGCGGGCGGACCCGGGCGACGAGGCTGGGATCATGCTCCCCGCCCACGCCGCCCCGCCCTCTTTCTCGGCGTTCCTCTCGCGACTCGCGGCGTGGTGGCCCACGTCGATGGCCCCGCGGCGTCGGCGCGCCACCTGGCAGCCCTGCCCCCGCGGAGGGGGCGGCGCCCGACCGAGCTGAGCTCGACGACGGGCTCGTCCCCGGGCCCGATGGAAGACTGGACGCATGACTTCTCCCCAGCCCCGTGTCGTCGTCCTCGCCGGTGGAGTCGGAGGGTCGAAGTTCACGCTCGGCGTCCGCGCGGCGCTGCGGCGCCTCGGCGCCCCCGACGCGACCGTCGTCGTCAACACGGGCGACGACCTGTGGCTGTCGGGTGTGCGCCTGCAGCCCGACGTCGACTCCCTCACCTACGCCCTCGCCGGGGTCAACGACACCGAGCGCGGGTGGGGACGCGCGGGCGACACGGAGCGGGTCAACGAAGAGCTTCAGGCCTGGGGGGCGGGCTGGCCGTGGTTCACGCTCGGCGACCTCGACCTGGGCACCCACCTCGCCCGCACCGGCTGGCTCCGTGACGGCCTCACCCCCACCGAGGTGCTGGCCCGCATGGCGCAGCGCTGGCCGCTCGGCGTGCGGCTGCTGCCCATGACCGACACCGAGGTCGACACGCACGTGCTGCTCGAGGACGGGGGGCGGCTGCACTTCCAGGAGTGGTGGACGCGGCACCGCGCCACGCTGACTCCACGCGCCTTCGAGAATCCCGGGATCGCCGGCGCCGTGCCCGCCCCCGGGGTCGTGGATGCCATCGCCCAGGCCGACGTGGTGCTGCTGGCGCCGTCGAATCCGGTGGTGTCGATCGGTCCGATCCTCGCGGTCCCCGGAATGCGCGAGGCCCTGCGGGCGACGTCGGCGCGGGTGGTGGGCGTCTCGCCGATCATCGCCGGGCGGGTCGTGCGCGGCATGGCGGATGTCTGCCTCACCGCGATCGGCGTCGAGACCTCGGCATCGGCCGTCGCGCGGCACTACGCGGCACGGTCGGCCGGCGGTGTGCTCGATGCATGGCTGCTGGCGGAAGAAGACGCCGCCGCCGCGCCCGAGGTCGAGGCGGCGGGGATCCGCACGGTGGTCGCGCCGCTGTGGATGCGCGACGAGACGACCTCGGCCGCGATCGCCGAGGCGGCGCTGCGCGCCTGAGCCGCCGTTCGCGGGTGCGCTCTGTGTGCGGACTTGCGCTTCGCCGGTGGGCTCTGCGCGGGGCATGCGCTTCGCCGGTGGGCGCTGCGGCCTGAGCCGCCATTCGCGGTGGGCGCCGCGCGCGAGCGCTGCGCGCGGGGCGTGGGCGCGGGGCCTGGGCGGGCGAGCGGCCGCGCGGGCGAGCGGTCAGGCCGCCGCCGACGCCAACACGGCCGACGTGCGCGGGCCCACGCCCAGCGCGACCGCCTGCGAGAGCTGTTCGGCCGTGTCGACGTCGCGGCGGAGCGACGACGCACGCTCGACGGCCAGGTCGGTGCACCCGAGCAGGCGGTGACGGGCGGCGGAGTCCTCGCCGAACGCCGAGACCCACACCGCCCCCGCTCGGGCGGTGACGAGGGTGGAGCCGGTAGTCTCGGCATCCGGAACCACTCCCCGCTCGACGGATGCCGCGAGCTCGAGGGCCGCGTCGAGATCGGCGGGACGCAGGGCCGGCAGATCGCCGAGCAGGGCGGCGCGCGCGGTGGCGACCCCGGCCGCGGCCGCGCCGAGGGCGATCGCGGCGTCGAGACCGCGGGTGTCTCCCTCGGGCACGATCTCGACCTTGCGGGCGCGGCGGAGCTCGGCGCGCACCCCCGCGTCGTCGGTCACGACGATGACGCGGGCGACCCCGGCCGCCGCGGCTGCCGCGGTCACGGTGTCGGGCGCGATGGCGCGCGCGAGCGCCTCGCGGTCGACGCCGACGTCGGTCAGGCGCGTCTTGCCCACCGCGGCGGGTTTGACCGGCACGATGATCGTCCAGGCGGGGACGTCAGGCATGTTCATCGCCTCCATTGTGTGCCGAACTCCTGAGATATCTGGCTGGGGGTCGTGCTTTCGAAGGGTGGGGGGCAGCGTGGGGGACCTTTTCTCAGGAGTGTGGCCCCACCGGCGCCCCGCAAGCGGGCCGCTCGCGCGGCTCCCGTCCGCGGCGCCGCGGGACCCCGCGGCGCCGCTGGGCCGCCGGACCCCGCAGCGTCGCCGGACTCGCCGCGTCGCCCCGCCGATCCGGCTCAGGCGAAGCGCTTGCGCAGGCGCGGCAGTATCTCCTCGCCGTACATGCGCAGGAACTCCTCCTGGTCGTGGCCCGGGTCGTGGAACACGAGGTGACGGAAGCCGAGGTCGACGTACCGTGCGATGCGTTCGACGTGCTCGTCGGGGTCGGTCGAGACGATGAACCGCGACGCGACGCGCTCGATCGGCAGTTCGGCGGCGAGCCGCTGCATCTCGAGGGGGTCGTGCACGCTCATCTTCTCGTCGGCGCTGAGCGCGAGCGGGGCCCAGAACCGCGTCTTCTCGAGCGCGGTGTCGTGGTCGGGGTGGTACGACACCTTGACCTCCATGAGCGTGTCGACGTCGTCGCGGGTGCGGCCGGCCTTGCCGAGACCGTCGTCGAGCGCGGGCAGCAGCGTGTCGGTGTACAGCGCGGGGTCTTTGCCGCTCGTGGTGATGTAGCCCTCGGCGATGCGTCCGGCCAGGCGGGTGGCCGCGGGGCCGGAGGCGCCGATGTAGATCGGCACCTTCTGCTCGGGGCGGTCGTAGATCGTGGCATCCTTCACCGAGTAGTAGGTGCCCTCGTAGGTGACCCGCTCGCCGGCCCAGAGCTCGTTGATGATCGCGATGGCCTCTTTGAGGCGCTGGAAGCGCCCGGGCGCCTCGGGCCAGTCGAGGCCCAGGGTCACCTCGTTGAGGGCTTCACCCGTGCCGACGCCCAGCACGACACGGCCGGGGTACATCACGCCGAGGGTGGCGAACACCTGGGCGATGACGCCGGGGTGGTAGCGGAACGTCGGGGTGAGCACGCTCGTGCCGATGATGACGCGCTCGGTGCGCGCGCCGAGGGCCCCGAGCCAGGGCAGGGCGTTGGGGGCGTGCCCGCCGTCGTGCATCCACGGCTGGAGGTGGTCCGAGAGGAAGACCGAGTCGAAACCCATCTTCTCGGCGAGCACGCCGAAGTCGAGGAGCTCGTTGGGTCCGAACTGCTCGCTCGAAGCCTTGTATCCGAAACGCAGGGGAACGGTCATTTCTCTCCTTCAACCTCGCCACCGCGCACGGGGGTGCGCGCGGGTTCGAACTCCGACCCGTCGGTGCCGGCCAGTCGTTCATGGAACGCCTGCACGGTGCCCGGCCACAGCAGGGTCAGCCGCCCCGACCGGTCGTCGACGTACCAGTTGCGGCATCCGCCGGTGAGCCAGGGGGTGGATGCCGCGGCCGCGGCGATCTCGTCGGTGTACGCCGCCTCGACCTCGGGGCGTACCCGCAGCACCCGCTCGGGTCGGCGGTCGCGCTCGGCCAGGGCCCGCACGACGTACGCCGACTGCTCCTCGGCCATGAGGACCGAGGAGTTGTGCCCGAGACTCGCGTTCGGGCCGTTCAGCACGAACAGGTTGGGGAAGCCGGCGACCACCGTGGAACCGAACGAGGTCATGCCCTCGGCCCAGTGCGCGGCGAGGGTGCCGTCTTCGCCGCGCACGAGGTCGGCGTAGGGCTGCTCGGCGGCGGTGAACCCGGTGGCCAGCACCAGCACGTCGGCCTCGTACGTCGCGCCGCTCTGCGCCGTCAGCGTCGAGCCGTCGACCGCGGCCAGGGCGGTGGGCTCGAGGCTCACGGCCTCGGACGCGACGGCGGGGTAGAACGCATCGGACAGCAGTACGCGTTTGCAGCCGAAGGCGTAGTCGGGGGTGAGGGCTGCGCGCAGAGCCGGGTCGGCGACCTGAGCGTGCAGGTGCGCGAGCGCGTGGGCGCGGGCGTCGGCGGAGGCCGCGGCGTCGCCCGAGCGTGACGCGAAGCGCGCCTCACCCTCGGCGTACAGCTCGGCGCGCAGGCGCGCGAGATCCCCCGGGTGCGCGGCGAGGTGCGCGCGCTCGGCGGGCGCGATGTCGCCTCCGCCGCGCGGCACGATCCACGCGGGGGTGCGCTGGAAGAGCGTCACGTGGGCGGCACGGCGGGCCAGTTCGGGAACCAGCTGCACGGCGCTGGCGCCGGTGCCGACGACCGCGATCCGCATGCCGGCGAGGTCGGTGCCGTGGTCCCACCGCGCGGAGTGGAAGAGGGGCCCGTCGAACGACTCGAGGCCGTCGATGGCCGGCACGTGCGGCTCGGTGAGGCGTCCGCAGGCCAGGACGAGGGAGCGCGCGGCGAGGGTCTCGCCGCCCGTGTCGAGGTGCCAGACGGCGTCGGCGGCATCCCATTCCGCTCCAAGCAGGGGCGTGCGCAGCCGCAGCCGATCGCCGAGGTCCTCGCGATCGGCGACGTCACGCAGGTAGGCCTGGATCTCGCCGCCGGGGGCGAAGGTGCGCGTCCACCCGGCGTTCGGGTGCGCGGCGAGGCTGTACAGGTGCGCGGGCACGTCGCACGCGACGCCGGGGTAGGTGTTGTCGCGCCAGGTGCCGCCCACGTCGTCGGCGCGCTCGAGCACGACGAAGTCGTCGCGCCCGGCCCGGCGGAGCGCCCCGGCCATCGCGAGGCCGGCGAAGCCTGCGCCGACGATCGCGACGTCGACGACCCTCACGCGCGGGCCCCGCCCTCTGCGGCGACGCGGTAGTCGGTCGTGCGCAGGCGGAACGGTCGCATAAGGCTGCGGGCGATGCGCTCGGCCGCCGCGACGGGGAGCTCGAGTCCCTGCTCGATGCCCGTGTCGGGCCGCACGCGTCCGTCGTACAACGTGCCGCCCAGGTCGTCGCCGCCGGAGCGCAGCAGCACGGCGGCGGTGTCTCGGCCCACGCGGGTCCAGGGGATCTGCACGTGCGGGATGCTGCCCGACAGTATCAGCCGTGACACGGCGACCATCGCGCGATGCTCGTCGATCGGGGCGCGGTCGGCGACCAGCGGCACGTCGCCGCCGGGCAGGGGGATGGGCACGAACTCGGCGAAGCCGCGGGTCTCGGTCTGGATCTCGCGCAGGCGCCGCAGATGCGCGATGCGCTCCTGGGCGGTCTCGACGTGGCCGTAGAACAGCACCGAGGTCGAGCGGAAACCGGCGCGGTGCGCCGCGGTGATGCCCTCGACCCAGTGGTCGATCTCGAGGTCGCCCGGCGCGACGAGGGCGCGCACCCGCTCGCTGAGAACCTTCACGCCGGTGCCCGGCACGGTGTCGACGCCCACTTCGCGCAGGGCCGCGAGGGCGCCCGCGAGACCGAGTCCGCCGCGGTCGGCGAGGTCGCGCACGTCGAGCGGACGGTAAGCGTGCACGTGGATGCCGGGAGCCCCGCGCTTGACTGCCCGCACGAGGTCGAGATAGCCGGCGGGGTCTTCGTCGCCTCGGAGCGCGCCCTGGATGCAGATCTCGGTCGCGCCGAGGGCGGCGGCGTCGGCGGCGATGGCCGTGGCGTCGTCGAGGTCGAACTCGCCCGGCGCGGTGCGGCCGGTGCGGCGCAAGCCCGTCGAGGTGAGGTTGCGGTTCTGCACGAGGGTGATCGGCTCGCCGACGGTGTAGCGGCGCGCGTCGTCGGCGGCGGCGGTGAGGTCGTCGAGCTCGGCGCCGGTCGTGCGCAGCAGGCGCACCCAATCGGCGTCGTCGAGGGACAGGGGATCGGATGCCGCCCGCTCGGCGAGACGGCGGACGCCCAGGTCGCTGCCGGGCACTCCGCCGGGCACTCCGCCGGGGCTCCCGGGGTGGGCTGAGGGTGTCGAGCCGGGATGGGCGGAGGACGAGGGACGGGCGGAGGACGCGACGTCGAGAGGGAGTCCTCCCTCCGTCCCTCGTCCTCCGCTCGTCACGGCGTGCGTGCCCTCGGGCAGGCTTGCGTGCGGCGTCACGTCGGCCGCGAGCCCCTCGGCATCGGCCAGCGCCCGCAGGGGAGTGTGCAGGGCGGGGTCGATCCAGCGCGCCGCGTCGCGCACGAACTCCGGATGCGCGGTGAGGCGTTCGCGCAGCGTGTAGCCGTGCGCGGCCGTCTGGGCGGCGAGGTCGTCGATCTGCGGCCAGGGACGCTCGGGATTGACGTGGTCGGCCGTGAGCGGCGACACGCCGCCCCAGTCGTCGATGCCCGCCGCGATCAGCAGACCCAGCTCGCCCGGGTCGGACAGGTTCGGCGGCACCTGGATGCGCATGCGCGGACCGAACACGAGCCGGGCGGTGGCGACCGCCGCGACGTACTCGGCCAGGTCGGCGTCGGGCGCGCCCTGCATGGCCGTGCGGGGCTTGGCGCGGAAGTTCTGCACGATGACCTCTTGCACGTGCCCGTGCCGGTCGTGCCGGTCGCGCATCGCCACGAGCGATTCGGCCCGGTCGCGCACCGTCTCGCCGATGCCCACCAGGATGCCGGTGGTGAACGGGATGCCGGCGGCGCCGGCGTCGTCGATGACGCCGAGGCGCAGGTCGGGGTCTTTGTCGGGCGAGCCGAAGTGCACCTGGCCGGGCTCTTCGAACAGGCGTCGCGACGTGGTCTCGAGCATCATGCCCATCGAGGGCGAGACGGGCCGCAGCGCCACCAGCTCGTCGGGGTGCATGACGCCGGGGTTGGCGTGCACCAGCATGCCGGTCTCGGCGGTGATGAGACGCGCGATGTGGGCGACGTAGTCGATGGTCGAGGCGAAGCCGTGCGCGTCGAGCCAGGCGCGGGCCTCGGGCCACCGCTCTTCGGGGCGGTCGCCGAGGGTGAGCAGCGCCTCTTTGCAGCCGAGGGCCTGTCCCTGCCGCACGACGGTGAGCACCTGCTCGGGGCTCATGTACGCGGGCTTGCGCAGCAGGTTCAGCTGGCCGGGGGTGTCGACGAAGACGCAGTAGTGGCAGCGGTCGCGACACAGGGTCGTCAGCGGCACGAAGACCTTGCGCGAGTACGTGACCACGCCGGGGCGGCCGGCGGCGACGAGCCCCTCGTCGCGGAGCGCGGCGGCGACGGGCAGAAGGCTGTCGAGCGGTGCGTGCAGAAGGGCGTCGGTCTCGTCGACGTCGGGGCGGTGCCCGGCGCGGATGCGCGCCAGGAGGTCGTCGATCGACGTGCCGCGGGCCGGTGCGACTCGCGGCGCAACACTGCCCGTACTCATCGTCCCAGGCTATCCCTCGCCTCCGACATCCGGGCCGGTGAGACGGGGCGTCGCGCGGTGCGTGCGTGCGGCGGGTGATCGTTGCGCTCTCGTGAGGTGACGAGCCCGTCGCGCCCCGTCGACGCTGGCAGGATGGAAGGCATGGTGACCCTGCTGCTCGACTCGACGCAGCTCGAAGTCGTGCTGTCGCCGACCGAGCGAGCGATGTCTTTCCGCAAGACCAACATCGTCGTGCCGCGCGAGCACATCGAGCGCGTGCAACTGACCGACGACGCCTGGACGTGGCTGCGCGGCGTGCCGAATCCCGGCATCAACCTGCCGGTGGCCGTCGGAATGGGCACGTGGAAGTCGGCGAGCGGCAACGACTTCGTCGTCATCCGCGGCCGCAAGCCCAGCGTCGTCGTCGACCTCACGGGTCACGACGAGTACGAGCGTCTGGTGCTCACCACCAAGCACGGGGTGGCGCTGCTGCGGGCGCTGCGTCTCGACGTGGCATCCGAGCCCGAAGACGTGGCCGACATCGTCCGCTGAGGCGCCGGAACACGCGCCCGCTCCATGCGCCCGGCGGTCGCGCTCACGCCGTGAACTGCACCACGGTGTCCCACGCGAGCTTCACCACGAGCAGCGACAGGGTCACCAGGAACACGATCCGCACGAAGCCGCTGCCCTTGCGGGTGGCCATGTGCGCGCCGATGAACCCGCCGGTGATGTTCATCGCGGCCATGGCGAAGCCCAGGGCGAGCAGGATCTCGCCGTGCACGCCGTAGACGGCCAGGGCGGCGAGGTTGGTGGTGAGGTTCGCGATCTTGGCGTTCACGCTCGCCTGCAAGAAGCCGTACCCCAGCACGGCGACGATCAGGATGACGAAGAACGACCCCGTCCCCGGACCCAGGATGCCGTCGTAGAAACCTACCAGCAGACCGATCACGCCCGCCCTCCAGGCGATGGCCGCCGGTCGGGTGTGCCGCGGCTCGTGGTGCAGTCCCATGCGGGGCTTGAAGAGCGTGTACAGCGCCACCGCGATCACCGCGACGAGGACCACGGGCGTCAGCACCTCGCGCGGGACGAAGCGCGAGAGGGCGGCACCGACCGTGGAACCGGCGTACGCGCCGGC
The DNA here is from genome assembly GCF_014839455.1 of Microbacterium sp. CFBP 8801. Lineage (NCBI taxonomy): Bacteria > Bacillati > Actinomycetota > Actinomycetes > Micrococcales > Microbacteriaceae > Microbacterium > Microbacterium sp. CFBP 8801. The sequence continues at coordinate 27,072 of NZ_JACYNU010000003.1, forward strand.
GACCAGCGGCAGCAGGAGCACGAGCTGCACCCTGATCTTGCGCAGGTACACCCCGCTCGCCGAGAGCGTGCCGAAGAACGACGACAGCTTGTTCGTGCCCAGGATGAACGGGGTCGCGACGTCTTTCGGCACGGCGATGACCAACGCCGGCAACTGGATCAGTCCGCCGCCGCCGACGACCGCGTCGACCCATCCGGCGACGCCCGCGGCGACCAGCAGCAGCAGGAGGGATGCCACCGACACGGGGAGCCATTCGGCGATCACCGGTCCATCGAGCACGGTTGATTCTCGCCGGTGCCGGCGGCGGCGCCAAATGCGCGGCGTCGCCCGTCACGGGCGCGGCGGTCGGCGAGCGGCGTCGGTGCGCGCCGGGCGATCGCCGATCAGTCGATGTCGCGGCGCCAGGTGGTCAGCATCCCCACGACCACCAGCACCACCGCGTACCCGAGCAGCACGAGGCCGCCGACCCACCAGTCGAGCGTCGACGCCCCGGTGGTCGACACCGAGCTGAAGATCGTCTGGCCGACCAGGGCATCGCTCGCGGCGCTGGGGAACCACTTCACGACGTCGTCGAAACCCTCGACCACGCCGCCGATGGTGCGCACGATCGGCTCGATGAAGAGGGTGATGGCGAGCACGATGACGATGGCGGCGACCTGGTTGCGCACAACCGTGCCCACGCCGATGCCCACCAGTGCCCACAGGGCGAAGGCCAGCAGCATGCGGCCCACGAGCTCCCAGGTGTCGGCGGAGCCGAGGGCGGTGTCGATGCCGAAGATGCTCAGCACTCCGGCGCCCGCCCCGATCGCGGCGGCCGAACCGAGGATGCCGTAGAGCAGGCCCACCAGCACGCCCACGACGAACTTGCCGCCCAGGATCACGCCGCGGCGCGGGGTGGCGAGGAACGTCGGCGTGAGCGTCTTGTGACGGAACTCGGTCGTGACCATGAGCGTGCCCACGAGGAGGGGGAACACGTACCCGACGGCGCTCGCCGAGCTGTAGACGAGGCCCGGAACGCCCTCGGCCGACATCGCGGGGCCGGTGGCGCCGCCGAGGCGACCCGAGGCGACTCCGCCGAAGACGAAGGCGAGCACGCCGGCCGTGAAGGCGACGTAGGCGACGAGGACGATCGCCAGCACCCACCAGCCGGCGGTGGTGAACTGCTTGGTGTACTCGGATCGTGTCGCTGCGACGAGGCTCACCGCTGCACCCCCGTGTGGTCTGTCTGGTCCGTGTGGTCGAGGTCGGCGGTGGGCACGATGTCGATCACTCCGGTCGAGGCGACGGAGTACGAGCGGCGGGGTGAGTCGTCGCTCGAGGATGCCCCGTCGGACGCCGTGAGGCGCGCGGATCGCGGCGGGGCCATGACGGCGACCATCGCGGTCGAGGGGCGGGGATCGTCGTCGTCGAACTCGTCGGGTCGGGGGGAGACCTCATCGGCTGTGGCAGTCGTCGCCGTCGCGGCCGCCGTCGGTGCGAGCACGGGCTCGGGCGCCGGCGTGGGCGCGGGGGCGGGGGTCTCGGCATCCGGAGTCGAAGCAGGAGCCGCCGCAGCGCCGCCCGCCGCAGCGCTCGCGTGCACGCGCACGCCGCTGACGAGCTCGAGGAAGATGTCTTCGAGGCTGGCGCCCTTGCTCTGCAGGTTCGACAGGGCGATACCGGCGCCCGCGGCGAGGGCGCCGATCTCGACCGGCTCGTGGTGGCGGATCGTGTAGCCGTTGCGCAGCAGCTGGTAGTCGATGCCGCGCTCGTCGAGCACGCTCGACAGGGCGGTGCGGTCGGGGGAGTCGACGACCGTGGCGTACTCCTCGGGGTCGGCGAGGTCTTCGACCCCGCCCTGGAACACCAGGCGACCGCGCGAGATGATCAGCAGCGCGTCGACGGTCTGCTGCACCTCGGCGAGCAGGTGCGACGAGATGAGCACCGTGCGTCCCTCTTCGGCGAGGTGACGCAGCAGCCAACGCATCCACCGGATGCCCTCGGGGTCGAGGCCGTTCGACGGCTCGTCGAGTACGAGCACGCCGGGGTCGCCGAGCAGCGCGGTGGCCAGGCCCAGGCGCTGGCGCATGCCGAGCGAGAAGCCGCCCACGCGGCGCCCGGCGACGTCGGCGAGACCGACCAGGCCCAGTACCTCGTCGACGCGCGAGACGGGCAGCGACGCCGCGCGCGCATAGACCTTGAGGTGGTTGGCGGCCGAGCGGCCGGGGTGGAAGCTCGACGCCTCGAGGGCGGCGCCGACGCTCTGCAGCGGAGAGGCGAGGTCGGCGTAGCGCTTGCCGCCGATGGTGGCGGTGCCCGCGGTGGGCTGCACGAGGCCCAGCAGCATGCGCAGCGACGTGGTCTTGCCGGCGCCGTTCGGACCCAGGAAGCCGGTGACCTGGCCGGGCTCGATGCGGGCGTCGAGACCGTCGACCGCCGAGACGGCTCCGAAGCGTTTGGTGAGCCCGTTGAGCTCGAGCACCTGTCCGTCGGGCATCGGGCACCTCTCGTTCGATGGGCGTTCCGCCTATCTTCCCCGATCCGAGGCCGAAAACCCATCTCGGGGCGTGTGTAACGTGGCACCGTGCACGCTCAGCGAACCGATGACGACAGCGTCCTCGTGCGGTCGAGGCGCGGCCTCGGTCGTCTGACGCTGAATCGTCCGCGCGCGATCAACGCGCTCGACCTCGACATGATCCGCGCGTTGACCCTCACCCTCGACCGGTGGCAGCGCGACACCGACGTCGACGTCGTGCTGCTCGACGGGGCCGGCGAGCGTGGGTTCTGCGCCGGCGGCGACGTGCGCGCTCTGCACGAGATGGTCGTCGGAGGGCGCGGCGACGAGGTGCACGCGTTCTTCCGCGAGGAGTACGCGCTCGACCAGCTCATCGCCACCTCGGCCAAGCCCGTCGTCGCGATCGCCGACGGCGTGTGCATGGGCGGCGGCATCGGCCTCGCCGGCCACGCGGCCATCCGCGTCGTCACCGAACGTTCGCGGCTCGCCATGCCCGAGACGCGCATCGGCTTCACTCCCGACGTGGGCGGCTCCTGGTTGCTGGGTCGCGCGCCCGGTCGCCTGGGCGAGTACCTCGGGCTGACCGGGGGGTCGATGGATGCCGCCGACGCGATCTACGCCGGCTTCGCCGACCACATGGTGCCCGCCGCCCACCTCGAGGCCCTGTACGAAGCCCTCGAGAACCGCGCCGACCCGTCGAGCCCGACCGAGCTCGTGCTGTTGTTCGACGAGAGCCCCGAGCCGTCGAGGCTGATCGCGGCGAGGGAATGGATCGACGACGCGTTCGCGGCCGACGACGTTCCCGCCATCGTGGACCGTCTGCGTGCGCGGCCCGAGCCCGAGGCCCGCGAGACGGCCGAGCTGCTGGCCGCATCGGCGCCGACCGCGCTCGCCGTGACGCTCGAGGCGGTGCGTCGGGCGCGTGCCCTGCCGTCGCTGCGCGCGGCCCTCGCCCAGGAATACGGCCTCGTGATGTGGTTCGCCCAGACGCAGCCCGACCTGGTGGAGGGCATCCGCGCGCAGGTCGTCGACAAGGACCGCTCGCCGTCGTGGTCGCCGGCCCGCCTCGACGATCTCCCCGCCGACCGCGTGGCCGAGGCCTTCGCGTACGAGCCGAACCCGGCGCTGTGGTGACCCGGCCATGATCTCTCTTTCTCCCGTGATCGCCGTGCCCTCGGCCGTGACGTCTTCTGTTCCCGTGATCGCCGTGTCCCCGGCCTCCGGCGCGGGGAGCGACCCGCGGGCGGCGACGAGATGACCGCGCCGCGACGACGCTGGTCGTTCGGACACGCCCTCGACGGGTTCTTCTTCGTCTTCGCCGGTCTCGCCGCGATCTGGCTGGCCTACCTGAGCTTCACGCAGTCGTTCCGGCTCGGGTGGGGCGGGGTGCTCATGGCGATCGCGTTCTGGGGTCTGCTCGCCTACCTGGTGCTGCCGCGACTGCACCGGATCCTCACCGCGATCTACGTGCCCGACTACTTCATGGGCCGCACCCGCACCTCCGACGGTCTGCTCGGCGACCCCGTCAACCTCGCGTTCCAGGGCGACCGGGCGCGCATCGAAGCGGTCATGGCCGAGGCCGGCTGGATCCCCGCCGACCCGGTCAGCCTGGGTTCGTCATGGCGCATCATCGCCTCGACGCTGCGGCGCCGCAGCTATCCGCGAGCCCCCGTCAGCCCGCTCTTCCTCTTCGGACGCATGCAGGACCTGGCCTACCAGCAGGAGGTCGCGGGCTCTCCCGCCCAACGCCACCACGTGCGCCTGTGGAGGTGCCCCGAGGGATGGCTGCTGCCGGGAGGGCGCCGGGTCGATTGGCTCGCCGCCGGCACGTTCGACCGGGCCGTGGGCCTGTCGCTGTTCACGCTGCAGGTGACCCACCGCATCGACGCCGACACCGACATCGAGCGCGACCACATCGTCGCCAGCGTCACCGCCGTGCCCGCGGTGGCGGTCGACGTCATCCGCGACTTCGCGACCGGGTACCACTCGCGCAACGGCGGCGGCGACAGCATCACCACCGACGGCGACCTGCCGATCGTCGACGTGCGGGCCGTGCAGATCCCGGATGCCGCGACCCCCGCCGCGCCGACGGAGGTGCGACCGTGATCACCCGGCACCCCCGCAAGCGCGCGGCCTTCGAACCCCTCGCCGCCCCCGTGCCCGTCGACCCGGCCATGCGTCGCCCCGTCGCGACGGTCGCCGGTGCGGTGCTGGTGCTGCTGCGAGCGGTGGCCGGGGTGCTCTGGGGGGCGACCGTCGTGTTCGGGCTCCCCTCGTGGATGCGGGCGGTGGCGGGAGCGGCGAACGGCTCGGCCATCGAGCCCGACACCCTGACCCTGTCCGACCTCGACGTCGGTTTCGGTCTGTTCGCGGGTGTGCTCGCGACGATCTTCGTGGTGCAGGTGGTGTTCGGCATCCTGCTGCTGTGGGGGAGCAACCTCGCCCGCGTGGCCGTGATGCTCATCTCGGTGGTGTCGATCTCGGCGGCGTTCACCGGCTGGTGGCAGCTGGGGGAGGAGATCACGGTGCGCACGACGCTGGCGACCCTGAGCCTCGACGTGCTCGTGCTGCTGGCCCTATCGAGCCGCGATGCGGCGGCGTACGCGCGACGGAAGGATCGGCGGCGCTGAGCGAGCGGGTGGCGCTCGCGACCCCGGGGGATCTCGGCGGGTTAGCCTGAGAGGTGCCGCTCGCCCGCGGCGGAACGGAAGACGGACGTGTTCGACAGCCCCATGTCGTCCTCGGCATACGAGGTGCTCCGCGTGGCGCCCGACGTCGACGACGAAGGCCTGCGTCGCGCGTATCGCGTGCGCCTGCGCGAGACGCACCCCGACACGGGCGGCGACGCGGCCCTGTTCGTGCAGGTGCAGCGCGCGTGGGAGCTCATCGGCACGCCCGAGGCCAGAAGCGCCTACGACCGCGGTCGCGGGACGGTGACCGGGGAGTGGGGCGGCGGGGTCTCGGCATCCGGTCCCTCCCGCCCCGCCGACACGCGCCCGCGCGCCCGATCGCACGGTCAGCCCGGCGGATGGCGGCGCGAGAGGTACCTCGACCTCATCCGCGAGTGGGTGGGCCGCGGCGTCGACATCGCCGACCCGTACGACCCGGCGCTCGTGCGCTCGGCGCCGCCCGAGATCCGGCACATCCTCGCCGACGCGCTCGCCGAGGAAGAGACCGCGCGTCTCGTCTCGGAGCTCGGCATGGGCTACACGGTGTGGCACGACGTGTTCGCCGATCGTGACGGGCGCGATCCCGAGCAGAAGCTCGACCATCTCGTGCTCGGCCCGAGCGGCCTGTACGCCCTGCTGAGCGAGGACTTCGGCGGCCCCGTCGGGGTGCGCCGCGGCGAGATCTCGGGGGCCCACGTCATCGGGTCGCCCGTGACCGAGCTCGTGTCGCGCGCCCGCGTGATCGCACGGGCGGCCGGTGTGCGCTTCAGCGGCGCGATGGTCGTGCTGCCCGACGACGCCGTGCTCGACGCCATCACCGAGCTCGGCAAGGTGCGCGGAACGCCCGTCGCGCTGGTGACGCGCAGCGCCCTCACCACCCTGCTGCGGCGCGGCATCACCGGGGCGCGCGAGGTCGGCGGCACGGAGCTGTTCGACATCCGCACGCGGTTGCAGCAGCGCGTGCGTCACGTCTGAGGGGCGTCTCCCGAGGGGCTCCCGGGGCTGTCCCGCCGCTCCGCCGGTCGCGGCGTTCTCGCCCGGCCCGCGAGACACCCCGCGCGCACGTGCCTAGGGTGGAGGCATGAGTACCGACGAGACATCGGACGCCTCGGCATCCGACGACATGAAGCGCAAGTTCAAAGAAGCGCTCGAGAAGAAGAACGGCCAGCACCGTTCGGGTCAGGCGCACCTCGACGGAAACTCCGCCGTGCAGGGAACGCACGGAGCCGTCACCAAGAGGGAGTTCCGCCGCAAGAGCGGGGGATGATCCCATCCCGCGTCGCGAGCGGGGCCTCGAAGAACGCCAGCTCGAGGAGCATCGACCGGTCGTACGCGGCGGCCATCGCCGCGCGGGTGCGGGCGGAGGCCTCGCGGGCCGCGGCATCCACGATGAGCGACGCCTCGGCCGACGACGTCTCGAACGTCTCGTCGCCGTACGACGTGAGCCAGTCGGCGTAGGGATGCCCGTCGGTGAACGTGCCGCGCCAACGCACGCCGATGTCGGTGTACAGCACGAAACACGGCAGGATCGCGGCGACCAGCACCGCGTAGGACCCGGCGGTGGATGCCGCGTGCAGATGGTCCGTGTACGCCGAGGTCGCGGGAGCGGGAGCGAGACCCGCGGGGTCGACGTGCGACTGGTGTAGCGCCGCCTCCTCGACCAGGCACGACACCGACGCCGTGGCCCAGAAGCGTTGCTCGTCGACCGTGGGGGCGAGGGCCGCGGCGCGCGCGAGCACCCGCGCGTACTCGCGCAGGTACAGCAGGTCCTGGCCGAGGTACCACTCGAAGGCGCCGCGGTCGAGGTCTCCGGATGCCAAGCCCCGCACGAACGCGCACGCGTCGACGTCGGCGCGGGTCGAGGCCGTGGCCTCCCACCGCTCGCTGCTCCACGAGCGGCCGAGGTCGATGTGCGGACGGAGCTCGTGCAGGTGGTCGATGGGGCCGTTCCCCGCGCCGACGTGGAGCGCCTCGGCGTGCTCGAGCGCGCCGGTGAGCCACCGCTTCGCCCGCGTCAGGGCCTCGGGCCAGCTCAGCCCGTGAGCGGCCAGGGTCGCCATCGCCGACGACAGGGAGCATCCCGTGCCGTGGGTGTGGCGGGTGGCGACGCGGGGGCCGGGCACGACGTGCACGCCGGTGGCGTCGACGATGGCATCCGGGCTCTCCGCACCGCCGAGGTGCCCGCCCTTCAGCAGCACGGCGGTGTCGGCGCGGGCGGCGAGCGTCTGCGCCTGGACGACGGCGGCCTCCCACGTCGTCGCGACGGGCTCGTCGACGAGCACCGCGAGCTCGGGGAGGTTCGGGGTGACGAGGTCGGCGCGTCGGCACAGGGCGCGGACGGCCGCTTCGGCATCGGTGTCGAGCAGGCGGTCGCCGCTGGTGGCGATCATGACGGGGTCGAGCACGACGACGGGCGGACGCACGTCGGCGAGCCACGCGTCGACCGTCGCGACCACCTCGGCCGAGCCGAGCATGCCGATCTTTACCGCGTCGATCTCGACGTCGTCGCTCACGGCGCGGAGCTGTGCGTCGAGGAACGCCGTCGGGGGCACGTGCACGTCGCGGACGCCCGAGGTGTTCTGCGCGACGAGCGCCGTCACCGCCGCCATGCCGTAGCCGCCGAACGCGGCGATCGATTTGAGATCGGCCTGAATGCCGGCGCCGCCCGTCGGGTCGGTGCCGGCGATGCTCAGCACGCGCGGGCTCGACCCGTTCATCCTTCGGCTCCCCACGCCGCACGCAGTCGGCGCACGACGGCGCCCGGGTCGTCGGCCGCGCACACGGCGGACACCACCGCGACCCCCGCCGCTCCCGCCGCGCGCAGGGCGGCGACGTCGTCGACGTCGATCCCGCCGATCGCGACGCACGGCGACGCGGTCGAGGCCGCCAGCTCGGCGAACCCGTCGACCCCCAGCGGTCGCGGATGGTCGGGCTTCGTCGTCGTCGCGCGGATGACGCCGACGCCGAGGTAGTCAACCGTGCCCGCGGGCAACGCGGCCGCGGCGGTGAGGTGCGCGGGGGTGTGGGCCGTCCATCCGATCAGGGCGTCGGTTCCCAGCAGGGCGCGCGCCGAACCGATCGGCACGTCGTCCTGGCCGAGGTGGATGCCGTCGACCCGGGCGCCGCGGTCGCGGGCGGCCAGCACGACGTCGAGGCGATCGTCGACGACGAACGCGCAGCGACCGGCCACCACATCGGCGAGGTCGAGGGTGCGGGCGAACAGCTCGCGGCCCGAGGCGACCTTGTCGCGCAGCTGCACGACGGTGACGCCCGCGTCGACGGCCGCGTCGACGATGTCGCGCAGTCGAGCGAAGGGCACGCGGTGGTCGGTGACGAGGTGGAGCGACAGGTCGCTCACGAGAGTCGCACCCGGCCGTCGAGATCGGCGGGGCGCACGGCGGCCAGCTCATCGAGGAACGCCACCGCGAACGACCCGGGTCCCCGGCTGAGCGTTGCCGCGCGTTCCGACGCGACGGCCCAGACCGCGCTCGCCGCCACGGCCGCGTCGAAGGGCGGCACGACGGCGACGAAGGCCGCCATCGCCGCCCCCAGGGCGCAGCCGCCGCCGGTGACCCTGGTCAACAGGACGCTGCCGCCGGGCACCGACGCCGTGCGCTCGGCATCCACGATCAGGTCGGTCTCTCCCGAGACGGCGACCGTGTCGCCGGTGCGGAGGGCGAGCGCGCGAGCGGCCTCGAGGGCGTCGTCGGTGGAGTCGGTCGCATCGACGCCCCGCCCGCCGGCGCCGGATCCCGCGAGGGCGAGGATCTCGGACGCGTTGCCGCGGATGATCGCCGGGCGTGCGTCGAGCAGCTCGTGCGCGAGCGCCGTGCGCACGGGCAGCGCACCGACCGCGACCGGATCGAGCACCCACGGGGTTCCCGCCCGAACGGCCTCGCGGGCGGCTTCGCGCTGCTCGGCGGTGGGGGTGCCGAGGTTCACGAGCACTCCGCCCGCGATGCCGGCGAACAGGCCCGCCTCGCCCGGGATGTCGCACATCGCGGGGGCGGCGCCGAGGGCCAGCAGGGCGTTGGCGGTGAAGCCCGTCACCACCGCATTGGTGATGCATTGCGTGAGCGGCGCGGCTTCGCGCAGAGCCGCGAGCGCCTCGGCGGGTGCGGGGGCGGTGAGAGGGGCGGACGGAGACGACGACGTGCGAACGACCATTCGCGACATCCCTTCGCTAGTACGAACTAGATCAGGTTCGACGGGTGTGTTCTCAGCCCCGAAGGGCACCCCGTGTCACTGCCGGTGACGCTAGCACAGGCGCGACGGTCGGTACCGCGACGGTCGGTACCGCGACGGTCGGTACCGCGACGGCCAGTACCGCGACGGCCACTACGGCGACGGTCGGTACCGCGCCGCTCAGTATCGCGCCGAGAACCCGCCGTCCGTCTGCAGCAGTTGACCGCTGATCCAGCGCCCCGGCTCCGAGAGCAGGAAGGCCGTGACACCCGCGACGTCTCGCGGGGTGCCCATGCGGCCGAGCGGGTGGTACCCGGTCAGAGCGTCTCGGGTCTCGGCATCCATCCATCCGGTGTCGATGGGGCCCGGGTTCACGACGTTGGCCGAGATGTTGCGGGGTCCGAGCTCGCGGGCGGCCGAGATGACGATGCGATCCAGGGCGCCCTTCGATGCGCCGTAGGGAAGGTTGCCCGTGGTGTGGTCGCTCGTGAAGGCGACGATCGCGCCGCCGCCGGCATCGACCTGGCGGGCGAACGCGGCGATCAGCAGCAGTGAGGCGCGGGCGTTGACGGCGACGTGGTGGTCGAAGCTCTCGGCGGTGGTGTCGAGGATGCCGGTCTCCACGTCGTGCGCGTGGCTGAGCACGAGCGCGTGGAGGGGGCCGCGTTCGCTCGAGATCCGGGCGACCAGGTCGGTCGGGGCGGTGGGGCTCGACAGATCGCACGGGTAGTCGCCGGTCGCGAGGTCGCTCGTGACGACCTCCCATCCGTCGGCCTCGAGGCGTGGGACGATGCCCGCGGCGATGCTGTTCGCGCGCGCGGCGCCGGTGACGAGGGCGAGGGGCATGGAGTCGAGCGTAGGGCGGGTGCTCGGGGGTGCGCGAGCACTCGGGGGTGGGGCGTGGGCGCTGGGGAGTGCGGCTCGTCGGTTCGGGTGCGGAGACCGGCGGGCAGTGGGCGTGCACCCCAGAGGGCTCAGAAGGGGGCGCGTTCTCGTTCGGGCGGGGAGGGGTCGTCGGGCAGGAACCTCACCGCCGGCGAGTAGGGGAGCGGTTCGTCGCTGTAGACCCGGCCGGTCGGACTCGTCCATTCGAGCACCCCGCCGGCCAGTTGTCTGACCGTCCAGCGGGTGAACTGTTTCTGCGTGTGATGTCGCTGGCAGAGGTGACTGAGGTTGCTCACCTCGGTGGCGCCGCCGAGGGCGTAGTCGTGGGTGTGATCGACCTCGGAGCGGACCGCGGGGACGGTGCACCCGGGCCAGCGGCAGTGTCGGTCGCGGGCCCGCAGGAACCGGTCGATCGCGGAGGTGCGCTGGTAGGTGTCGGTGCACAGCACGGAGCCCGTGACGGGGTGCGTGATGAGGCGGTCCCACGGAACGGTCGTCGACTCGGCCAGGCCGCGTGCCGTGTCGGCGTCGATGGGGCCGTGCCCGACGAGTTCGGCGGGCTCGAGGTTCTCGTTGCCCGGATCGATCATGGTGAGCGCGGGCACGACGACCTGCACCCGAGCGCGGATCGCCCCCAGGACACCGGGGCCGTCATCGCCCCGCGTCGGATCGGCCTCGGGTGCGGCGGTCAGCAGCAGATCGGCCAGCACATCGGCCCGCACCTGCGCCATGGTGCGTTCGTCGGCGACCGACACCGTGGTCTCGCCGCGCGCGTCGATCAGCGCCCGACTCTGCTGGGTGAGCCGGTCGTAGACGCCCACGGCCAGAACGGTCGGCAGGGTCGCCACCAGATCGGACATGCCGTCGCGACCGGTCACGATGCGCACGCCCCGCGTCTCTCGACCCCGTTGATGGCGCTCGGTGAGGGTGGTCGGCTGCAGCCGCTCGGCGAGAACAGCAAGACGCGAACGCAGGCGCCCGGGGCTCAGTCCCTCGGCGGTCGCCACGGCCAGCACGTCGAACTCGCCGCGGACGTCGGGAGAAAGGGGCTCGCCGGCGTCGAGGATCGTGCGGACGTGAGGTCGACCGATCGCGCCGGCCTCCCATGCCGCGAGGGTGGCGGGGTAGTCGTCGACCAAGGTCATCGCCGCGTTGATCTGCGTCTGCATGCTGCGGTCCGAGAGATTCTCGGCGGCGGCGAGCTCGGACGCCACTTCGCGCAACGCCATCTCGGCCACCCGCCCCGACGGGGGTCGGTCGGCCATGGCGCCGAGCGCGAGGTGCCCCGCTTCGGCCAGCGCGCGGGTGCGCTGAACCTCGGCCGCGGCCAGATCGGCACCGGTACGGAGCACCTCGGCGAGCACCGCGGAGAGGGCTTTCGCCCCGCCTTTCGGGTCCGTCGGTGAGGTGTCGATGTGCATGTGTGCATGCTAGCGCGGACCTCCGACATTCGGCGGTCCGCGAGGAGCGTTCCGGGGACGGATCTGCACTTTCCTCGCCTGTGGAGGACAGGTGCGTGGCCGGGCTGGGGCGTCGTCCGTCTCGTGCGGCCGTCAGAGCATGCTCGACGCCACGAGCCAGACGACGACGAGGACGGCCGCGGCCAGCGAGGCGAGGAGAAGCGCCCGTTGCCAGCGGCCCGGGCGTCCCCCCACGGGCCCCAGGGGTCGTTCGGGCTCGCCGAGTTGCGACCGGATGACATTGGCGCGCGCCTGCAGCTCGTCCTGGTGGATCGCGAACCGGCGGCTGTGGGGATAGCGCAGGGCGGCCTCGACCGATTCCGAGAGCTGGCGCTCGATGCGCGCCAGTTCTGCGCGCCGTTCCGGCTCCGTGCCGCTCCCGGGCTCGTGGTGATCGGGCATGGGAGATGTCTATCGCAGGAGGCGGGCTTCAGGTGCACCGCGGACCTCGGGATGCCGGGGCGAGTCCGGTCCCTTCGGCGCGCTCCGGGACCGCCACGACGACACGAGCCGCGCGGCAGAGCCCCCGCCACGCGGGAGCGGGGCGACAGGTCCTCACGCGCGAACGAGCCGGGCAACAGACCCCGCGCAGCGTACGCTCCGCCCCGGGGCCGAGCGCCGCGATCCCGTCAGCCGTCGCGCAGGGCCGCGCGCACGAGTTCCAGCGCGTCGCCCGGATCCACGCCGAGGCGGCGCACCGTCTCGGCGTACGTCCGTGCCGCCTGGGCGGCGCGCGACGATGCGGCGTCGGTGCCCTTGACGAGCGTGCCGGCGCGGCCGCGCGTCTCGACGTACCCCGCTTCTTCCAGCTCCTTGTAGGCGCGGGCGACGGTGTTCGCCGCGAGGTTCAGGTCGCCCGCCAGAGTGCGCACCGGAGGCAGCCGGGTGCCAGCGACGAGCGTTCCGTCGTCGATCGCGGCGATGATCTGCGCGCGCACCTGCTCGAACGGCGGGGTGGGGGAAGCGGCATCCAGTCGAAAGTCCATGACCGTCAGCCGTTCAGTCCGAAGAGGTCGAGGGGGTGGGTGAGGCGCCACCACGGGTCGGGTGGTTCGATCTCGCCCGTGAGCTGCGCGTCGACGGTGTCGGCGTCGACGGGGCCGGTCACGGTCAGCGTGCCGATCGTGGTGCCGGGCTCCCGCGCGTCGCCCAGGTCGAAGTCGACGGTGTGCTTCGCGGCGCCGCCGTTCCACAGCACGACGGTCGCGTCGGCGTCGGTGACGACGTCGATGTCGGGGCCCCACAGTGTCTCGACCTTGCCGACGACGGTGCCGGCGGTCACCGAGGGGCTGGGCTGCAGTTCCTGCTCGATGCGCGTGAACAGGTCACGCGCCGCCTGATTGCGCGTGTCGGGTCCGGGCTGGCCGAGCACCGCGGCGTAGGCGCGCACCGTCGTGCCGCCGACCGCGATGTCCTTGGCGGTGAGCAGGTTCCACGCGTCGAGGGTGCCGGTCTTCACCCCGACGATTCCCGGATCGGCCAAGAGTGCATTGCCGTTCTTGAACGTGCCCGCACCGGGGAGCGTCAGTTCGGGGGTCCGCACGATCTCGGCGATCACGGGATTGGCCAGTGCCCGTTCCGCCAGCGCGATGAGGGCGGCGGGGGTGGCGGTGTTGCCCGCCTCGATCCCCGTCGGGTTCACGATGGTGACTCCGGTGATGTCGCGCTCGGCGAGGTACGCGTTCGCGGCGGCCGCGAACTCGGCATCCGAGGGGAAGAGGTCGGATGCCAACCGCTGGGCGTAGTTGTTCGCCGAGGCGATGAGCATGCCCTGCAGCATCTGCAGCTCGGTGAGACTGCCGTCGACGGGAACGTCGAGCGACGATTCGCCGCGGGCGCGGTACTGCCAGTAATCGGCGCTGTCGGCCTGAGTGAACGCGTACGACTTGCCCTGCTCGCCGGGAGCCAGGGGGAGTCGGTCGAGCACGACGAGGGCGGTGACGACCTTGGTGATGCTCGCGATCGACTCCGGTGCGCTCGCCGACGACGACAGCGTCTCGGGCACGCCGTCGATGGCGATCGCGGCTTCTCCCTGTGCGGGCCAGGCGGGCACGGCCGAGGGAGCAGCCGTGGGCTGTAGGGCCACGGCGCGCACGGTGGGGGCGACGGCGGTCAGCGGCCACAGCAGGGTCGCCGCCGCGTAGCCGGCGACGAGCAGGATCAGCAGCACCGTCGGCACGACGGTGGCCGGTCGCAGGATGCGGCGGCGGGTGCCGGCGAGCAGGTCGGCCTGACGCACGGTCGCACCCGAGACCACGAACGCCGGTGCGGGTCGCGCGGCGCCGGCCTCGGCGGGATCGACCCAGCCCAGGGCGGCGAAGGCGGCCGAGGTGGGCTCCGCGGCCGGTGAGTCGGAGGGCGGTGCGTCGGAGGGCGGTGCGTCGGAGGTCGGTGCGTCGGAGGGCGGCGTGGATGCCGGGTCCCCGGCCGCGACGGGAGCTGACGTGTCCGAGCCGGAAGAGGCTGCCTCTGCACCGGGCCCTGCGGTGGCCGTGCCGTCCGCCGTCACGGGCGGGATCCCGGCATCCGGTGTCGCTTCGCCCTCGGGCGCGGGGTCCGCCGGGTCACGCCGCGCGCGCCGTGTCTCCGGGGTCTGCTCGTGCACCCGCCCACGCTACCCCGGGCGCACCCCTATACTCGTCACGACAACCACGGGAGTCCGGTGAGCCGGGCTGAGAGGAAGCGAATCCACGCTTCGACCGTCGAACCTGATCCGGATCATGCCGGCGCAGGGAGGAGCACAATGCACACGTCTACGTCTGCCCCCGCGAACCGCTCGGCGGTCGCCCCGGCGAACCGCTTTCAGTGGCGCGTCGTCGACATCGTCGTCGCCGCCGTGCTGGGCGTGGCGATCGGTCTCGTGTTCTGGGGCTGGAACACCGTCGGAGGGCTGTGGTTCGCCGCCATGGACGGCCTCACCCCCGGCCTCGGCGGCATCGCCGTCGGCATCTGGCTGATCGGCGGGGTGATCGGCGGGCTCATCATCCGAAAGCCCGGCGCCGCCCTTCTCGTCGAGCTGATCGCGGCGGTCGTGTCGGCCCTGATCGGCAACGTCTGGGGCATCGGCACGATCTTCTCGGGCCTCGCGCAGGGCCTCGGTGCGGAGCTGATCTTCCTCGCCTTCCTCTACCTGCGCTTCACGCTCCCCGTCGCGATGCTCGCGGGCGTCGGCGCCGGTGTCGGCGCCTGGGTGTTGGAGTTCTTCGTCGGCAGCTCGCCGAACATCGCCAAGACCGTCGAGTTCAACCTGCTGTACCTCGGCACCCTCGTGATCTCGGGCGCGCTGCTGGCGGGCCTCGTCGGCTGGCTGCTCGTGCGTGCGCTCGCCGCCACCGGGGCGCTCAGCCGATTCGCCGTGGGGCGGGAACTGCGCCGCGACGTCTGATGACGGGCCCCGCCCGCGTCGACGTCGAGGGATGGGGCTGGCGCTACGCCGGCCGCAAGCTCCCCGCCACCCGCGACGTCGACCTGATCGTCGAGCCCGGCGAACGCGTGCTGCTGCTCGGTGCCTCGGGGGCCGGTAAGTCGACGCTGCTCGCGGGACTCGCGGGCCTGCTCGGCGGCAGTGACGAGGGCGAGCGCACGGGGCGCATCCTCGTCGACGGCGCCGCCCCCGAGTCGCAGCGCGGCCGCATCGGCCTGGTGCTGCAAGACCCCGAGGCGGGGATCGTGCTGTCCAAGGTGGGCGACGACGTCGCCTTCGGGTGCGAGAACCTCGGCCTCCCCGCGGCCGAGATCCCCGCGCGGGTGGCCGAGGCCGTGGCATCCGTGGGTCTCGACGTTCCCCTCGACCGCCCCACCAAGGCGCTGTCGGGCGGGCAGAAGCAACGTCTGGCGCTGGCGGGCGTGCTCGCGATGCGTCCCGGACTGCTGCTGCTCGATGAGCCGACGGCGAACCTCGATCCCGACGGCGTGGCCGAGGTGCGCCGGGCGGTCGAGCACATCGCGCGCAGCGACGGGACGACCGTCGTGCTCATCGAGCACCGCACGGCCGTCTGGGCCGACCTGATGACGCGGGTGGTGGTGCTCGCCCCCGGCGGCGGCGTGCTGGCCGACGGCCCGCCGGCGCGGGTGTTCGCCGACCACGGCGACGCGCTCGCCGCGGCGGGCGTCTGGGTGCCCGGTCGCCCGGTCGACCTCCCCGTGCTCGCTCCGATCGAGGCCCCGGATGCCGTGCTCTCGGCCGCGGCGCTGTCGATCGGGCGCGAGAAGCGCACGGTCGTCGCATCCGGGCTCGACGTGGTCGTCCCTCGTGGCGCGGGCACGGTCGTGACCGGCCCCAACGGCGCGGGCAAGTCGACGCTCGCGCTGACGCTCGCGGGACTTCTGCCCGAGCTGTCGGGCGAGGTCGTCGCCGCCGAGTCGCTCGCCGCCCGCGGGGTGCGACGGCCCTCGCGGTGGCGGTCGACCGAGTTGCTCACACGGATCGGCACGGTCTTCCAGGAGCCCGAGCACCAGTTCCTCGCGGCGACCCTGCGCGACGAGCTCGCCGTCGGACCGAGAGCCCTGCGGATGCCGGCGGCCCAGGTCGACGCGATCGTCGACGAGCTGTTGGAGCGGTTGGATCTAGCATCCCTCGCCCTGGCCAACCCCTTCACCCTGTCGGGCGGGCAGAAGCGGCGGCTGTCGGTGGCGACGGTGCTCGCGGCGTCTCCGGAGGTGATCGTGCTCGACGAGCCGACGTTCGGGCAGGACCGCCGCGGCTGGAGCGAGCTGGTGGGACTGCTGCAGCGCGAGATCGCGCGCGGGCGCACGGTGGTCGCCGTCACGCACGACGCCGACGTGGTGCGCCACCTCGGGCAGCACCGCATCACGCTCGGGGGCGCGGCGTGACCGGCGCAACCGTCGAGGTGCGCAGGACAGCCTGGCTCGACGGCGTGAACCCCGTCACGAAGATCGCCATCGCCCTCGTGCTGTCGGTTCCGCTGCTCGCCTCGATCGACGTGGTGAGCGCCGCGACCGCGATCGTGCTCGAGCTGCTGCTCGTGCCGCTGACGGGCGTGGGCTACCGCACGCTCGCGAAACGCCTGCTGCCGATCGCGCTGTTCGCCCCGGTCGCTGCGGTCAGCATGCTGCTGTACGCCCGTCCCGGAGGAACGGTGTACGGCTCGTTCCTCTTCGCCACGATCAGCGACGACTCCCTCTCGCTGTCGGTGGCCGTGCTGCTGCGCGTGTTCGCCCTGGCTCTACCGACCCTGCTGCTGTTCGCCCGCACCGACCCGACCGAGGTCGCCGACGCCCTCGCCCAGATCGCCAAACTGCCGAGCCGTTTCGTGCTGGGCGTGCTCGCCGGAGCCCGCACGGTCGGACTCTTCGTCGACGACTGGCGCACGATGACCCTCGCCCGCCGTGCCCGCGGTCTGGGCGATCGCGGGGCCGTGCGCCGCTTCTTGTCGATGGCGTTCGTGCTGCTGGTCTTCGCCGTGCGCCGCGGCACGACCCTCGCCACGGCCATGGAGGCCCGCGGCTTCGGCGCCGACGTCGAGCGCACGTGGTCGCGCGCGTCGACGTTGTCGGGTCGGGATGCCGTGGCCCTCGCCGGCGCGGTCGCACTCATCGCCGTCGCGCTGGCGGCGGCGGCGGTGACGGGGGCGTTCCGCGTCGTGGGGACGTGACCGACTTCCGTTGAGTGTCCAGGACACGCCGCGGCCCGGGGGCCCCGCGCGGCGTGTTTTGGACACTCAACGGGGGGTGAGGGGGGAAGAGAACGCTCAGGTCGCGTGCCGTTCTCCGACAACGGGGATGCTCGTCGCACGACCCTCGCGTGCCCGGCGCACCCCCGCGACCCGCGGACGGCGGCGATGCCGTCGAGTGTCCAGAACACGCCGGGGTGGGCCCGGGCGGCGCGGCGCGTCTTGGACACTCGACGAGGGAGCGGGCGGGGCGCTGGGCGGGGCGCGGGCGGGGACAGAGCGGGGAGAGAGCGGGGCGGGGCGAGGGGTACGTGCGGCGGGTCGGAGCGCGGCAGAATGAGCACGGGGGATGCCATGGAATTGTCGATCGGATTGTTGGCGGTCAGCGTCGCGGTCGCGGCCGCGGTGCTGTTCGTGGCGTTGCCGCGGGTCGCGACCCCCGGGGCGATGACCCTCTTCCTGCGCTTCGCCGCGGTGTCGGGAGTGTGCGCGGTCGGTTCGAGCGCGATGTACCTCATCTACGGCACGGGTGGCGGCATGATCACCCTGGTCGCGGGAGACGTGGCGATGGTGCTCGCGCCCGCCCTGCTCCTGGTGGCGGTGCGCGTGCTCGACGGGTCCCGGGCCATTCGCACCTCGATGGCGACGCTCGCCCTGGCGCTGCTGGTGGCCACGGTCACCGCGACCGTGCCGTTGCCGACGTCGCTCGCGGTGAAGGCGTTGGCGTTGACGGTGGTCAGCGGGGCCTGCGCGTGGGCGGCGATCCGCGCGCGCGTGGAACCGTCGGGGCCGCTACGGGTCATCGCCGTCGTCACCGCGGTCTACGCGCTGTACAGCCTCGCGCGCGTCGTGGTCGGGTTCGGCGCGGGCTGGGACTCCCCGCTGTATCTCACGGCCTTCTCGTTCGCTCCGGCCACCGTGCTGGGCGCGCTCGCCGTGCTGTTCAACGGCGCGTCGGTGGTGCGTCTGCGCTTCGGTCCCCGGGTTGCCGAGCCCCCGACGCGGTGCGCACCCGGCGCCGCCGTCGTCATCGGCGATTGGGATCTGGCATCCGCGGCGTACGGACCCGACCGCATGCGCGCTCTTCTCGTCGACCTGCGCGCCGCCGCACGCGACCTCGATCCCGAGGCGGCGGACGTGGCGGGCGGGGTGGAGACGTCGGTGCCGAACGCGACGACGGCGCTCGGTGAACGCTTGCGCACCGCGTACGACTGGAATCCCGAAGAGGTCATCCTGCTCGTCGACGGAGCGGCCACCGCGGCCATCCGCACCCACCCCGGGCGCACACGCGGGCGGGGCTCGTCGCGATCCTGAGTCTCGACTAGGGTGGGACCCGGTTTCAGCTTCGAAGGAGAATGCATGGATATCGCAGGAGCCTCCGCCCTCGTCACCGGCGGTGCCTCGGGCCTGGGCCTGGCCACCATCCGCCGCCTCACCGCAGCGGGCGCGAACGTCACGATCGTCGACCTGCCCTCCTCGAACGGCGCCGCCGTCGCCGAGGGGCTCGGTGGCTCCTTCGTCGCGGCCGACGTCACGGATGCCGACCAGATCGCGGACGCCGCCGCCCGCGCCGCCGAAGCCGGCCCCCTGCGCGTGGTCGTGAACTGCGCCGGCATCGCGCCTCCCGCCAAGGTGCTCGACCGCGAGGGCGCGCCCACCTCGCTGCAGGACTTCGAGCGCGTCGTGCGCGTCAACCTCATCGGCACCTACAACGTCGTCGCGCAGACCTCGGCCGTCATGGCGAAGACCGAAGCGACCGAGAGCGGTGATCGCGGCGTCATCGTGAACACGGCGAGTGTCGCGGCCTTCGACGGACAGATCGGCCAGCCCGCCTACGCGGCGAGCAAAGGCGGCGTGCACGCAATGACGCTGCCCCTCGCGCGAGAGCTCGCCCGCTACGGCATCCGGGTGGTCACGATCGCCCCCGGCATCATGGAGACCCCCATGCTGAAGGGCCTCCCGCAGGCGGCGCAGGACTCGCTCGGCCAGCAGGTGCCCTACCCCTCCCGCCTCGGAACCCCCGACGAATACGCGCGTCTCGTGCTCGCGATCGCCGACAACGGCTACCTCAACGGCGAGACGATCCGCCTCGACGGCGCGATCCGGATGGCGCCGAAATGACCGACGGCATCCTGCTCCACGTCGAGGACGGGCTCGCGCGCGTCACCTTCGACCGCGCCGCGTCGCTGAACGCGATGGACTTCCCGATGGCGCGCCGCTGGCGCGAGGTCGCGCACGAGGTGACGTCGGACGCGTCCGTCGGAGCGGTGATCCTGGATGCCGTCGGCCCCGCGTTCTGCGCGGGCGGCGACGTCGTGGCCATGGCGACGACCGGCGCGTCGGGTCGCGAGGTGACCGAGACGGCCGAGGCGATCCACGACGGCATCCGCACCTTCGCCGAGGCGCCGCTGCCGATGGTCGCCGCCGTCCAGGGCGCCGTCGCCGGTGGCGGCCTCGGCCTCATGCTCACCGCCGACTACGTCGTCGCGAGCGAGAACGCCCGCTTCGTCAGCCGCTACGCCAACATCGGCCTCACCCCCGACCTCGGCGTCTCCACCCTGCTGCCCGCGGCGATCGGTCAGCGGCGTGCGCTGCAGCTGCTGCTGCAGGACCGCATGCTCTCGGCCGCCGAGGCCCTGGACTGGGGGCTGGTGGCCGAGGTCGTGGCATCCGGCGATCTGGCGTCGCGGGCCGAGGAGATCGCGCGGTTCTGGCTCGATGGCGCGACCGCGGCGTTCGGGCAGGCGACGCGCCTCGTGCGCGTGGGCGCCGGACGCACCCTGGCCGAGAACCTCGCCGACGAGGCCGCCACGATCGGCGCCGCCTTCGACACCCCCGAGGCGAAAGCGCGGGTCGCCGCCTTCGCCGCTGCCTCCGCGAAAGGACGCTCGTGACGCTCGCCGGGAAGACCATCCTCATGTCGGGCGGCAGCCGCGGCATCGGCCTCGCCATCGCGCTGCGCGCCGCGCGCGACGGGGCGAACATCGCGCTGCTGGCCAAGACCGACACCCCGCACCCCAAGCTCGAGGGCACGGTGCACACCGCCGCCGAGGCGATCCGCGCGGCGGGCGGTCAGGCGCTGCCCATCGTCGGCGACGTGCGCGACGAGGAGTCGATCACCGAGGCCGTGCGGCGCACCGTGGGGGAGTTCGGTGGCATCGACATCGTCGTGAACAACGCCAGCGTCATCGACCTGTCGGGTTCGCTCGAGCTCGCGACGAAGAAGTACGACCTCATGCAGGACGTGAACGTCCGCGGCACGTTTCTGCTCTCGCGCTCCGCGGTCCCCTCGCTGAAGGATGCCGAGAACCCCCACATCCTGTCGCTCTCGCCGCCGCTGAACGTCACTCCTCGCTGGCTGGGGGCGCACACCGGGTACAGCCTCGCGAAGTTCGGCATGACGATGGCGACGCTGGGCCTCGCCGAGGAGTTCGCGGGCGACGGTATCGCCGCCAACACCCTGTGGCCGCGCACGACGATCGCGACCGCGGCGGTGCAGAACGTCATCGGCGGCGACCGGCTCATGGCCGTGTCGCGCACGCCCGAGATCTACGCCGACGCGGCGTACGAGGTGCTCACCGCACCGTCGCGCGAGCGGACCGGGCAGACGCTGATCGTCGAGGACGTGCTGCGGGCCGCCGGGGTGACGGACTTCTCGGGCTACGCCGCCGTGCCCGGAACGCCGGATGCCGCGATGTACCCCGACATCTTCTTGGACTGAGCGGGGCGTTCCGGTCGCTTCCTCGGGCGGTAGAGGTCGTGCGGTGGGCGTGGGGTCGTGGGGCCCCGCGGTGGGCGTGGCGTCCTCCGTCGGCGCGGGGCGCTGCGTTCGGCATCCATAAACGCTGTTCGTGCGCATAAACGCTCTGTCACCGCGTTTATCGGCACGAATCGCGTTTATGGGCGGGTGCACCGCTCGCACGACAGATCGACGGGCCAGCCCGACGCGAGCGAGGTGCGCGGTGCCGCAATGGCGCACGGCTCCCAGCGGGCGAGGAGTCGCGGTGGTGTGATGCGTCCATAAACGCTGTTCGAGCGCATAAACGCTCCGTCACCGCGTTTATGCGCACGAACAGCGTTCATCGGCATCGCGGATGCCGCGTGGGCGCCGCCGCGCGTGGGCGCAGCCGGCGAGCGACCGATGCTCAGGCGCTCAGATCGACCGTCGTGCCGAGGCCCTGCGCGCGGGCGGCGCGGATGAAGACGTCGGCGACCGCGACGTCCTGCGCGCCGATCCCCACCGAGTCGAACAGCGTGATCTCCTCCGGCGACCGGCGGCCCCGCGCCAGACCGGCGACGACCTCTCCGATCGTGCCGACGACGTCGGCCTCGGAGATCGCGCCCTCGGCGATCGCCCGCAGCAGGTCGCCCGACTTCGTGCGCGCCGTCGCCCGGTCGTCGACCCAGATCGAGGATCGGGCCATGGCCGCACCGTCGACCTCGCGCTCATCCGCGCGCGGGCGGGCTCCGACGACGTTGAGGTGCTGCCCCGGGCGCAGCCACGCGCCCTCGACGATCGCCTCCACCGACGGGGTCAGGGTGCAGACGACGTCGGCCTCCTCGAGCACCTCGCGAGGGGATGCCACGACGTCGATCGTCGTGGGCCATCCCTCGTCTCGAAGCTCGGCGGCGAGGCCCTCGGCGCGCTCGCGCGTGCGCGACCACACCACGACGCGGTCGAAGGGCCGCACGTCGCGCAGCGCCAGGGCGTGCTCGCGGGCCAACGCCCCGGCGCCGATCAGGCCGAGGGTCCGGCTGTCGGGGCGGGAGAGCGTGCGGGTGGCCACCGCGCTGGCGGCGGCGGTGCGCACCCGGGTCGGCACGGCGCCGTGCAGCAGCGCGACCGGCGACCCGTCGACGCGATCGACGACGAGGATCATCGAGCGCTGGGTCGGCAGCCGGCGCCCCGCGTTGTCGGGGACGTCGGCGAGGAGCTTGACGCCCGCGAGGTCGGAGGCCTCGGACACCGCCGACATCAGGATGAAGCGGTTGGAGTCCGCCGGCGTCGACATCGAGGTCGGGCCGGGCTGATCGGCGCGGCCCTCGGCGATCTCGGCGAACCCGCGGGAGACGGCCTCGGCGATGGCCTCGCGGTCGACGAGACCCTCCAGCTGGGGCGTGCTCAGCAGCAGCATCAGGCGCGGCTCCCGTCGGTCAGCTCGAGGGCGTCGGCGACGACGACACCGCGGAAGAGCACGGTGCGGTCGCTCGGGCGGTCCATCACGGCCGCCGTCACGGTCTCGCCGGCGACCAGCACGAGGTCGGCGGGGTCGCCGATCCTGACGCCGGGGCGGTCGGCGCCGAGGGCGGGCATGGCCGCGCGGCCCATCACCGCGCGACCCCCCACCGTGGCGATCGCGACGCAGTGCTCGATGTGGTCGTCGCGGCGGAAGCCGTTGGTGAAGGCCAGCTGCCAGGTGCGGTCGAGCATGTCGGTGTTGCCGTAGGGCGACCAGTAGTCGCGCTGGCCGTCTTGACCCAGGCCCAGCGCGATGCCGTACTCGTCGAGCAGGCGCGTGGGCAGCGGCGTCTGCGGCGCCACTGTCGCCATCGAGATGCCGAGGTCGCGGAACTGCTCGAGGAGTCCGCGCAGTTGCGCCTCGGGCAGGCGCCCCAGGCCGTAGCCGTGCGAGATCGTGACGCGACCGCGCATGTCGAGGGCGCGGGTACGCTCGACGATCAGCTCGGCCGAGAACTTCGCCAGCTGGTCCGGTTCGTGCAGGTGGATGTCGATGGGGGCGCCGTAGCGCTCCGCGATGGAGAACACGGCGTCGAGATGCCGGACCGGGTCGCGATCGAGGGCGCACGGATCGATCCCGCCGACCACATCGGCCCCGCGGGCCATCGCCCGATCGAGCACCTCGATCGATCCCGCCTCGCGCAGCAGACCCGCCTGAGGGAACGCGATGATCTCGACCTCGCACCGGTCGAGGTTCGCTTCGCGCGCCGCGAGCACGGCATCCAATCTCTCGAGATCCGCGTCGACGTCGACCTGGGCGTAGGTGCGCACCTGGGTCGTGCCGCGCGCGATCGCGCCCTCGAGCGTCGTCGCCACGCGGTGCTCCATGCTCCGCTCGGCGTGGCGCCAGTTGTCGCGGTCGTTCAGCATCATGCCCCACACCCCGGGCACCCCGGTGTGCGGCCGGAACGGTAGGCCGATGCGCGTCGAGTCGAGGTGCACGTGCACGTCGGCGAACGACGGCAGCAGGATGCGTCCGCGGCCCGACACCGTCTCGGTCGCGGGGTCGATGGGTTCCGTGCCCGCCGGATGGATGCCGGCGATCAGGCCGTCCGCGAGGACGACGTCGGAGAGGGGACCGCCCCAGGGGCGGACGTCGGTGAGGACGGTGGAGGTCATTCGAAGCTCGTTCCGGTGAAGTCGTACAGACCGTCGGCGCGCGGGGTCCAGCGCAGTCCGCTCACGGCGGCGAAGTTGTTGAAGGGCACGTACAGCGGAACGAAGTAGCCCTGCGTGTTGCTGTAGTCCAACAGCTCCTCGAAGACCTGCTGGCGTGCGTCGCCCTCGACCCCGCGCTGCTCCGCCGCCCAGGCGGCGGTGGCGGGATCCTGCGCGTAGTTGTTGTTGCCGGCCGTCTCGTAGAAGTCGGTGAGGGGCAGGTCGCCGTCGAGCGTGGAGGGGGCCCAGGTGTTGAGGTAGACGCCCTGCATCTCGCGGCCGCGCACCTTCAGCGTGTGGCTCTGCTGGTCGGCGCCGCGCATGTCGACGGCGATGCCGACGGCCTGCAGGTAGCCCTGGATGCTCTGGGCCACCTCGCTCGAGAGAGGGATGCGACCGTCGGTGGCGTAGTCGAACGGGATCGGTGTGCCGTCGTAGCCGGCCTCGGCCAGCAGCGCACGCGCGCCGTCGGGGTCCCAGCCGATGGGCTGGACGGAGTCGGAGAAGCCCTCCACCGCCGGCGCGATCATGGCCTTCGCGGGCTCGGCGAGTCCCGACAGCAGGGAGTCGACGATCGCCTGGGTGTCGACGGCCTTGGCCACCGCCTGGCGCACGCGCACGTCCTGCAGGGGGCCGGCGGTGGAGTTCACGCCGAGGAAGACGACCCCGTTCGAGGCGGCCGAGAAGGTCTGCGCCGACGGCGCGGCCTGCACCGAGGCCACCTGCGTCGGTCCGATCTGGGCGACATCGAGGCTGCCCGAGAGCACGCCGTTCGCGCGCGATTCGGTGGACGACACCGGCTGCAGCGAGATCTCCTCGATGACCGGGGCCGGACCCCGGTAGTCGTCGTTGCGCTTCAGGTCGTACGACACGCCCGTGGTGATGTTGTCGAAGACGTAGGGCCCCGATCCGATCGGCTCCCGGGCGTAGGCGTCGGCCCCCATCTGCTGGTAGGTGTCGGCGGGCACGATCGAGATGAGCGAGGTGTTGCGGGGGAAGGCCGAGAACGGCTGCTTGAGGGTGAAGCGCACGGTGGTGGCATCCACCGCCTCGACGCTGTCGAGGGACGAGAGGTAGGCGTAGTTCTCGCCGCTCGGATCGCCCAGGATCGTCTCGTACGTGAAGACCACGTCGTCGGCGTCGATGGCCTCGCCGTTGCTGGCGGTCACGTCGGGGGTGAGCGTGAACTCCCACTGGGTCAGGTCGTCGTTGGCTTTCCAGTCCGTCGCGAGCTTCGGCTCGAGGGTGCCGTCGGCGGCGATCTTCACCAGCTGATCGTGGGTGTGGAAGAAGACCGACAGTACGACCAGCGCGCCCGAACGGATGGGGTCCATGGAGCTCGGATCGGTGGGCAGAGCGGCGGTCAGGCTCGTGCGGGCGGTCTCGCCCGAGCCGGTGGGGGAGTCGAATCCGCCGGCGCATCCGGCGAGGATCACGCTGCCGAGGGTGAGGGCGGCGGCGCCTGCGAGGGCGCGGCGGGCTGTCGAGCGGGTCATGAGAGGGCCTTTCGGGTGGGCGACGTAGAGAGGGCGGGTGAGTCGGCGAGGGTGGGTGACGCGGGCCGGGTGGGTGAGTCGGAGAAGAGATGCGGGATGGCGTCGAGCAGGGTGCGGGTGTACGGATGCCGCGGCTCGGCGAAGACGCGCTCGGTCGGGCCCTCTTCGACGATGCGTCCGGCCTGCATCACGACGACGCGGTCCGCGATGCCGCGGACGACGCCGAGGTCGTGCGAGACGAAGAGGTAGGCGAGTCGCTGCTCGCGCTGCAGACCGCCCAGCAGGTCGAGCACCTGCGCCTGGATCGAGACGTCGAGCGCCGAGACGGGCTCGTCGAGCAGCACGATCGCCGGGTCGAGGGCGAGAGCGCGGGCGATGCCGACGCGCTGGCGCTGCCCGCCCGACAGACGGGTGGGAAGACGGTCGTCGAACGAGCTGTCGAGGCCGACCCCGTCGAGCAGCGTGCGCACGCGCGCCGAAGTGAAGCTCCGGCGGATCTTCAGCGGTTCGCCGACGGAGCGGGCGACGCTCATGCGCGGGTCCAGCGCCGACGACGGGTCTTGGAACACCACCTGGGCGCGCGAGCGGATCTCGGCGCTACGTCCGGCGATGTCGGGGGACACGGTGCGCCCCTCGAAGCGGATGGTGCCCGCGCTCGCCGGGGTGAGGCCCAGGATGGCGCGCAGCAGCGACGACTTGCCGCATCCGGACTCCCCGACGACGGCGACGGTCTCTCCGGCGCGGATGCGCAGGGACACGCCGTCGACCGCCCGGGTGCGTCGGCCTCGTCGACCGGGGTACTCGACGACGAGGTCGGTCACCTCCAGGGCGGGCTCCTCGGCGGTTTCGACGAGCGCCGGGCGGTCCGCCCCGGTGCGGGTCGACGGCGCCGCCGCGAGCAGCCGCCGCGTGTACTCGTGAGCGGGGGCCGACAGCACCGCGCGGGTCTCACCGTGCTCGACGACTCGTCCCGACCGCATCACGACGAGGTCGTCGGTGTGCTGAGCCACGAGGCCCAGGTCGTGGCTGATGAGCGCCAACGCCGACCCGGTGCGTTCGCGCACGTCGTCGAGCAGGGCCATGACCTGCGCCTGGACCGTGACGTCGAGCGCCGTGGTGGGCTCGTCGGCGATGAGCAGCAGCGGGTCGTTGGCGATGGCCATGGCGATGACCGCGCGCTGGCGCATGCCGCCCGACCACTGGTGGGGCCGCGACGCCGCGCGGTCGGCGGCGTCGCGGACGCCCACCGATTGCAGCAGCTCGACCGCGCGTCGGCGGGCGGCGGTGCGCGAGGTGGCGGGGGAGTGGGCGCGCACCGCGGCGGCGACCTGCGCACCCACCGAGCGCAGCGGGTTGAGCGCCGACATCGGGTCTTGGAACACCATCCCGGTCACCCGGCCGCGCATGCTGCGGAGCTCCCGCTCGCTCATCGACGTCACGTCGCGGCCGTCGATGCAGACGCTCCCCGAGGCGACGCGCACGCCCGGGGGCAGCAGGCCGAGGGCGGCGAGCATCGTGAGGCTCTTGCCGGAGCCGGACTCGCCGACGACGCCGAGCGCGGACGAGGGCGCCACCTCGAACGAGACGTCGTGAACCACGGTGCGGTGGCCCTCGTCGGTCGTGGCATCCAGACGCAGGTTCTCGACGGACAGGACGGGACGGGTCATCGTCGGGCTCCCTTGCGCAGGAAGGCGCCACGCGCCTCGGCGGTGAACTGCTGGCTGAGGAACTGCACGCCGCCCACGGCGAGGAACATCGCGATCCCGGGCAGGATCACCAGCCAGGGGTCGGTGGCCAGGTACTTCTGGCCGTCGTAGATCATGGCGCCCCAGCTGGGCGTGGGCGGTTGCACGCCGAGACCGAGGTACTCCAGAGATGCCTCGACGAGCACGATCGTGGCGATGTCGGTCGCGGCGATGATGAGCGTGTGCGGCCAGACGTTCGGCAGCACGTGTCGGGTGAGAGACCAGAAGCGATCGGCACCCTGTGTGCGCGGTGCCACGACGAAGTCCTGCGCCCGAAGGGCCGCGGCGACGTTGCGGGTGACCCGGGCGTAGCCCACCCACCAGGTGCAGCCGACGACGAGGATCGTAAGCCCCGCGCTGGGCGGGACGACGGCGCAGACGGCGATGAGCAGCAGCACGACGGGCATCGCCAGCACGGTGTTCGACAGCACCGACAGAGCGGACTCGATCCGCCCTCCGAAGAAGCCGGCCAGGATGCCGACCGTGGTGCCGATCACCGCGTTGAGGCACACGATGGCCACCGTGATGCCGAGGGTGACGGCGGAGGCGAGGGCGATCCTGCTGAACAGGTCGCGCCCGAGCGGGTCGGTGCCCAGCGGGTGCGCCGGGTCGACGAAGGGCGGGAGAAGGACGCGCGACAGGTCCTGCCCGAACGGGTCGAAGCCGGGCAGCACGGGACGCAGCGCGGTCGCGCCGACCACGACGGCGAGCATCACGATGCCGACGACGGCCGAGGGGCGCAGGCGCCGACGACGGGGCCGAGGGGGCGGTGCCGAGGTCGCGGCCTCGGGGAGCGGGGGCAGGGCGACGGTGGTCATGAGGTGGCCGTTCGGGGGTCGATGCGGGCGACGAGCAGGTCGACGAGGGTGTTGACGACGACGAAGGCGACGGCGACGAAGAGGAGCCCCGCCTGGACGATCGGGAAGTCGCGCTGACTCACGGCGGCCGTCAGCAGGCTGCCGAGCCCCGGCCAGGCGAACACCACCTCGACCACGACGGTGCCGCCGAGCAGACCGCCGAGGTTGAGGCCGGCCATGCCGAGCACCGGCGGCAGGGCGTTGGGGAGCATCTGCGTGAACAGGATGGTCGGTCGCGACTGGCCGATCGCGAAGGCCGTGCGCACGTAGTCCTGCTCGGCTTGATCGCTCAGCGCGGCGTCGAGCAGGCGGAGATACATCACGAACTGGCCGGTGGCGAGGGTCACGACCGGGAGTACGAGGCTCGCCGGACTCGTGCGGCCCAAGGACGGCAGCAGGCCGAGCGTGACCGAGAAGATCAGCACGAGCAGCAGAGCGAAGAAGAAGTCGGGCACCGCCTGCCGGGTGGCGCCGAGCCAGCCGACGACGGCGCGCAGGATCCGGCTGCCACTGAGGTGGATGACGACGGCTGCCACGAGCGCGAGGGCGAAGCCGGCCAGGAACGCCCAGAAGGCGAGTTCGACCGTGGCGGGGAGGCGTTCCCACACGAGCCCGAGCGCGGACTCGTGCAGGCGGTACGAGTCGCCGAGGTCGCCGACGACGACTCCGCGGAGGAAGTCGAGGTACTGCACCATGACCGGGCGGTCGAAGCCGAGGCTGGCGTTGAGCGCGTCGACGTCGGCACTGCTGGCGTTGTCGGGGAGCAGGAGTGCGCCGGGGGCGCCGGTGAGGCGACCGAGGACGAAGCCGATCGTGACCACGAGGAAGACCATGGCGCCGGCCAGGGCGAGGCGGCGGAGGAGGAAGGCGAGCACGGAGGTGACGCTACGGCGCGCAACGGGTATACCAAGGCGATGTAACGAACACGCAATGTGATCCTTACGCGGGCGTCACTTTGGAGTACCAAATTGCGATTCAAGCCATTTGAGCGACCCATATTGCGTCGTTTGGAATACCAAACGACGGTTTCCTCCCACGTCTCACCCCTGTCAGGATGGAGGCGTGGACGACGACATCGACGCGACCGGCCGGCGCATCGCGCACATCCTGCGCGAGCGCATCATCACCGGTGAGATCGACATGGGCGACAAGCTCGGCGAACGCGACATCGCCGAGGAGCTCGGGGTTTCGCGGGTGCCCGTCAGAGAGGCGCTGCACGTGCTCGAGGCCGAGGGGTTCGTGTCGTCGGCCCATCGCCGTGCGGCCGTCGTGCACCGCTTCACGGTCGACGACGCGAGGGAGCTGTTCGACATGCGCATGCACCTCGAGCCCTTCGCCGCGGCACTCGCCGCGGAGCGCGCCGCCGCGGGCGCCGACACCGCAGCGCTGCGGGCCGCGCTCGACGTGGCGCACGTCGCGTCGGTCGCCGCGGCGTCGGCCTCGTCGCGCAACTCCGATCTGCACGACGAGATCTTCGCCCTCGCCGGTCACGCGCTGCTCTCGCGGATGAGCGGTCTGCTCACGGGGCGCACGCGATGGCTCTTCCGTCTGACGCCCGAACGCGACACCCCCGGTCGATGGGATGAGCACGCCGAGATGGTGGAGGCGATCGTGGGCGGGCACGTCTCGCTCGCGCAGACGCTCGCCGCCGCGCACGTCGAGCGGGCCCGTGTGGAGTCGATGCCGGGTCTGGTCGAGCGGCTTCCCCCCGTCGAGCGGGCGGAGCGTCGCCGGCGGTCGCGCCGGGTCACGTCGGGGGCCTGACCGCGCCGAGAGGGCGCCCGCGCTGCTCCACCCGGCTGCGAGTAACGCGATCCGCGGGTCCATCTGCATGACCGGTGTGGCGCATGTGCTGTCGCGCGGCGTGTGAGGCGCCGCACGAACCCACGCTCCTGCATGTGGACCGCGTGGGCCCACGACCCGTCAGATCAGGCCCAGCTCCGCGAACGCGTTGTGCACGCCGTCGTCGAGCACGGCGGTGGTCACCCGGCCGGCGAGGCGCTGCAGTTCGGGCACGGCGTTGCCCATCGCGACGGGGGTGCCGACGACCTCGAACATCTCGACGTCGTTCCAGCTGTCGCCGATGCCGATGGCGTCCGTCGCCGACAGGCCCAGTTCGGCGAGCACGTCGGTGATCGCGGAGCCCTTGGTGACGCCGGCCTGGCCGATCTCGCCGTTCGAGCCGCCGGGCAGCGGGATCGAGCCCGGGATGACGTGGAACCCGTCGCCGAGCTCGGCGGCGGCGTGGGCGACGGTGTCGGTCGAGGGGCTGACGAAGACGGCCTTGGCGACGGCGTCGCGGTCGACCTCCGACACCGGGCGGGGCTCGCGCCACAGCGGCTGCTCGGGGGGCAGGCCCTGGGCCTCGAGCTCGGCCGCGCGCTGGGCGTGACGCTCGCGCCGGTACTCGTTCATCACGGCGCCCATGCCGGGGCTGGCGAAGACGCCGCCGTGGGTCTGCAGGAAGTAGTGGATGCCGTGGGCCTCGAAGTACCGCTCGAGGGTGTCGACGTCGGCGCGGGGGAGGGGGCGTTCCACCAGCGTCCGATCGGCCTGGGTCGCATACGCTCCGCCGTTGGTGATCGCGCCGTCGAAGCCGATGGCGAGCACGTCGGGGTGGATGTCGCCGGCGGAGCGGCCGGTGCTGAGCCACACGAGGTGCCCGTTCTCTCGCGCCTGTCGGATGGCGGTCGCCGTCGAGGGCGCCATCACCGAACCGTGCTCGAGGATCGTGCCGTCGACGTCGAGGAAGGCGATGCGGGTCATAGATGTACTCCAAGAGATCGGCCCCGGGCCGTGAGGACCCGGGGCCGATCCGATCAGGGGGGGGTCAGCGCGTCAGCGACGCGCCATTGGTGCGGATGACGTCGGCGTACCAGCCGAACGACTTCTTCCGGTAGCGGTCGAGCGTTCCGGTGCCGTCGTCGTTGCGGTCGACGTAGATGAAACCGTATCGCTTGCTGAGCTGAGCGGTGCTGGCGCTGACGATGTCGATGCAGCCCCACGAGGTGTAGCCGAGCACGTCGACGCCGTCTTCGAGCGCCTCGCCGACCTGCACGAGGTGGTCGTTGAGGTAGGCGATGCGGTAGTCGTCGACGACCGTCTTCTCGCCGTCGACCTCGACGAGCTGGTCGCGCGCGCCCAGGCCGTTCTCGACGATGAACAGCGGCTTCTGCCACCGGTCCCAGAACTGGTTCAGCACGAGGCGCAGGCCCACGGGGTCGATCTGCCAGCCCCACTCGCTCGCTTCGAGCGTGGGGTTGGCGATGCCGCCCATGATGTTGCCCTCGCCCTCGGCGCGCTTCGCGGGGTCGGCGGTCTCGGCGATCGACATGTAGTAGCTGAACGAGACGAAGTCGACGGTGTTCGTCAGGTCGTCGCGGTCCTGATCGGTGATGTCGAGGGCGATGCCCTTCTCGCGCAGCGTCCGCAGGAAGTACCCGGGGTACTCACCGCGGGTGTGCACGTCGCCGTAGACGAGGTTGCCGTGGTCGGCGTCCATGACGGCGCGGGCGTCGTCGGGCGACGGGGTGAGGGGGTAGATCGGCATCGACAGCACCATGCAGCCGACCTTCGCCTCGGGGGCGACCTCGCGGGCGATGCGCGTGGCCCGGGCCGATGCCACGAGCTCGTGGTGCATCGCCTGGTAGAGCTGCTGCTCGGGAACGCCGCCCTCGGGGATCGGGATGCCGCCGCTCATGAACGGGGCGTGCAGCAGCGAGTTGATCTCGTTGAACGTCAGCCAGTACTTCACGCGCGAGCCGAAGCGCTCGAGGAGCGTGCGGGCGTAGCGCTCGTAGAACCCGATGAGCTCGCGGTTCGTCCAGCCGCCGTAGGCCTCGGCCAGGTGCAGCGGCGTCTCGTAGTGCGAGATCGTCACGAGCGGCTCGATGCCGTGCTTCTCGAGCTCGTCGAGCACGCGGTCGTAGAACGCCAGGCCCTCTTCGTTGGGCTCGGTCTCGTCGCCCTTCGGGAAGATGCGGCTCCACGCGATCGAGAACCGGTAGACGCCGAAGCCCATCTCGGCGAACAGCGCGATGTCCTCCGCGTAGCGGTGGTAGTGGTCGATGCCGACGAGCTTGAGGTTGTCGGGCGTGGGCTGGTCGCTGCGGGGACCCGAGATGCCGCGGGGCATCACGTCCTGCACCGAGTACCCCTTGCCGTCTGCGTCGTACGCGCCCTCGATCTGGTTCGCGGCGGTCGCGCCGCCCCAGAGGAAGCCGTCGGGGAAGGAAGTGGTCGTCATGGTCTGTGCCTCCAGGGGGTCAGCGGGCGGTGGAGAGGGAGTCGACCGAGATGGCGCGGAACAGCGTCTCGCCGTGCGAGAGGGGTCCGGATGCCACGTCGGCGACGTCGGGATACAGGTCGCCGTTGGTCACGATGACCGGGGTGATCAGGTCGTACCCGGCCTTCTCGATGGCGGCGCCGTCGAATTCGAGCAGCAGGTCACCGGTCTTCACCTCGGCGCCGGACTGCACCTTGAGGGTGAAGTGCTGGCCGCCGAGCTTGACGGTGTCGAGGCCGACGTGGATGAGCAGTTCCACGCCGTCGACGCCGCGCAGGCCGATCGCGTGACCGGTGGGGAAGGCGGCGACCACGGTGGCGTCGAACGGCGCGTAGACCGCGCCCGAGGTGGGCCGGATCGCGACGCCCTTGCCGAGCGAGCCGTCGGCGAAGGCGGCATCCGGAACCTCGCTGAGGGCGACGACCGTGCCGTCGACGGGGTTCGAGACCTCGGTGTCGGTCGCCGCGGCCGGGGTCGCGGGGGCGGCGGTGTCGACGGGATCCGTGAAGCCGATCAGCACGACCAGCAGGAACGGGATGACGATCGCGGCGGCGAGGCCGATCGCGAGCATGACCATGTTGCCGTTGCCGAGAAGGGCCGGAAGCGCGAGACCCGAGGGGACGACGAACGCCTTCGAGAACACCCCGCCCATCGCGATGAGCGCGCCACCGACGGCGCCGCCGACGATGCCGAAGGCGAAGGGGCGCTTGAGCGGCAGGTTGATGCCGTAGATCGCGGGCTCGGTGATGCCGGCGAGGAAGCCCGACAGCGTCGCCGGGGCGGCGAGCGAGCGGAGGCTCTTGTTGCGGGTGCGAACGAGCACACCGGCGACCGCGGCGGCCTGGGCGAGCACGGCGGCGAAGACGGGTCCGATGAGCAGGATCATGCCCGTGGTCTGGTACTCGAGCTGGAAGAGCGGCACGAGGCCCCAGTGCAGGCCGAAGATCACGAAGACCTGCCAGAGGCCGCCCATGATGGCGCCACCGGCCCACGGCACGGTCTGGAACACCCAGCCGATGGCCGAGGCGAGTCCGCCGCCGACCAGCGCCGACAGCGGACCGATGACGACGAAGATCAGCGGCACGGCCACGAGCACGACGAGCATCGGGGTGACGAAACGACGGATGGCACCGGGGAGCTTCGCGTAGAGGAAACGCTCGGCGTGGCTCTGCAGCCACACGATGATGATGATCGGGATGACGCTCGAGACGTAGCTGACCATCGTCACCGGGATGCCGAAGAACGTCACGTCGGGAACGCCGGTGAGGGCCGTGATCGAGGGGTAGACGAGCGCTCCCGCGATGGCGAGCGAGGTGAACTCGGCGGCCTTGAAGTAGCGGGCCGCGGTGATCGCCAGGGCGAGGGGGAGGAAGTTGATCAGCGCGTCGGAGAGGGCGTTGAGGATCGTGTAGGTCGTGGTCGTGGCATCGATCCACCCGAAGGTGACGGCCGCGGCGAGGAACGCCTTGAGCAGACCGGTGCCGGCCAGCGCCCAGAGGATCGGCGTGAAGATGGCCGAGATCATCGAGATGAACCGGTTGAAGAGGTTGCCCTTCGGGCCCTTCTCGCCGGTGTCGTCGGAGCCCGCGCCGAGCTTCGTCTGCGACTGGATCGCCGCGAACACCTCGGGCACGTCGTTGCCGATGACGACCTGGTACTGCCCGCCCGCCTGGGCGGTGGTGATCACGCCGGGGGTGGCGCGGAGGGCTGCGGCGTTCGCCTTGCTCTCGTCTTTCAGCACGAATCGGAGCCTCGTCGCGCAGTGCACGAGCGAGGTGACGTTGCCTTCTCCGCCGACGCCGGTGAGAACCGCCGCCGCTGTCTTCGCGTAATCCGCCATCGGAATCCGCCTGCCTTTCGCCGCATCCATGCGGCCCGTCGAATGTTCTGTGGCGACGACCCGGATTGTTTTCGGGCAATAAAAAAGACCCGAATCCGTTCATCGCTCGTCAGCGATGTGGATTCAGGTCTTGCCCGCTCGCGCGGTAACAATCCGGAAATCGTCGGCAGGTGTGAACCTGCGTCCGCGACTATAGCACCGGTGCGTCGGGTGCGCCAGAGGTGTCGGCGCGCCCCATGCTCGTCGCCAATCGCTCGACGTGCACGGTCAGGTAGAGCACTTCCTCGTCGGTGAGGGTCGAGCTCGTCGCCGCGAGTACGTAGGCCTTCACGGCCTCGGCGATGCCGAAGGCGCGGGGGTAGCGGTGCTTCGCGAACTCGAAGAACGACGAGTCGCCGCTCGTGAGCATCGAGCGGTCCACGAGGCGCTGCAGCAGGAACCGCACGTGCAGGATGAACCGCGCGTAGTCGGGGCCGGCGGTGTCGAGGGTGACGCCGAGGCCCGTCTCGACCGTGCGCACGACGTGCTGCACGCGGCGGAACAGCAGGGCCGCGGTGCCGTTGGGCTCGTCGCGCGTCGCGTTGAGCAGGTGCATCGTGAGGAACACGCCCTCTTCGGGCGGGAGGTCGCGATCGAGGGATGCCGCGATCGAGGCCGCCATGCGCTCGGCGACACGCGATTCGTCGGGGTGGAGGATCCGCAGCTCGGGCATCGAGGTGACGGGGATGCGGATGCCCTGGTCGAGGCGCTCGATGACGTAGTTGACGTGGTCGATGACGGCGAGCGGCAGCCGACGCCCGAGGTCGCGGCCCAGTTCGCGCTCGGCCTCGTCGACCGCGCGCAGCACCGCCTGCACCAGGGCATAGGGCGCGTCGGTGAGGAGCTTCTGCGCGTGCGCGGTGTCGGTGGCCTGGTCGAGCACGAACGTCTTCTCGACCTTGGCGGGGTCGACGTGCCCCTCGTGCTTGAGCTGGAAGCCGATACCGCGTCCCATGAGCACGCGCTCGCGGCCGTCGGCGTCGATCGCCACGACGACGTTGTTGTTCAGAAGTTTCTGCACGCCGCCGGGCGGGATGGGGGCATCACCGGCACCGGGCATGGGATGCATCATAGGGCCGCTCTCAGACGGATGCGGTCGAGGCCACCCTTGTGACGGACTCCAGACGAGGGCGGATGGATTGACCCATGATCTGGATTTCACGGGAGGGGATGCCGTTCGCACGCGCTCCGCGTGCCCATCCGGCGAGCGCGGTGGCGACGGAGGCCATCCGCTCGCGGGCGACCGAGATGTCGAGGTCGCATTCGTCGGCGAAAGCCAGAAGACTCTCGGCCTCATCCGGCGGAGTGTCTGCGCCCATCACCGTCGTGGCGCGGGGCCTCAGGGCATCCGGTTGCGGGTTGACGTCGAATGCTGGGCTGAGGGTCCATGTGCTTCGCTCCGCGAGGAACCCGTGATTTCGCAGGTGATCGTCGGTGTTGCCGAGTGCGACGTTGGCGACGACGCGGCTGAACAACTCTCGAAGTTCCGCGCGCGGTGAGTCGGACAGGTCGCGGGTGGCCTCGGCAATCTCGGCGTAGTCGCGGTGCTCGCCGTCGTTCGCGCCGACCGCGGTGAGTGCGCTGATGTAGCCGATGCGCGTACCGGGTGCGCGATCGAAGCGGCGCAGGACGAGCACGGACCGGTTTCCGATCTTCATCAGACGACGATCCGGGGTGCGGATACCGGCGGATTCGAGAAGATCCAGCGCCGTTCCTTCCCACGCCATGACGTCCCACTCGTCGCTTGCGTGGGGGAACTTGGCAATGGCCAGCTCGCCGTTATCCAGTCGGACGGAGGCCTTGGGCCGTGCTCCTCCGAGACCGGTGGTCCCGGTGTCGAGGAGCTGCTTCACCGCCTGCGCGGAGTCATCGCCACTCGACAGGTCATCGGCTGCGCGAAGCAACTCGGGCAGAGAGACCAACGGTGGAACATGGGCCGCCTCGCCGAGAAAGACTGCGCTCCCATGCGTGCGGAACCGGAGCGCTCCCTGACGGGCGTCATCACTGACTCCCAAGAGAAAGTCCACGTCGTCGAGACGGCGCGGGGTCCGCTGCTCTTGCCGAGCCCGCAGGCGTTCCGCCTTCTCGATGAGGTTGCGTCCCCACCGATCCGGCGCACTGTCGGCGAAGGCGCGTACGAGGCCTCGTTGGTGTTGACTCCCCGATACCAGCGGAAGGGAGGGATCGATGCTCCCTCCGCCGCCGGCAAGGTACTCGGTGTCATAGACGAACGTCGTGGACACCTCCCCGCGGCTGCGGGTGAAGTAGGCCTGCCCCACCAGGCGGTCGGTTCCGCCATCGTCGACGAACACATCCAGCGAAGTCATCGCACCCGCCTCCTGGAGAGATTGCCGGCGCGCAAGCGCCCGATGTCGCTGGACAGCGGGTCGATCGCCTGCACCGTCTGGCTCAGAACGCCGAGGGCGCGCAGGACCTGAGCGACGTTGCGGAAGCTCACGCCGGGGTCACCCGTCTCGATCTTGCGCAGGGTGTCGCGGGTGATGTCCGCGCGTTCGGCGACCTGCTGAGCAGTGAGACCGAGGACCATTCGCCAGCCGTGGACGTGCTCGCCGAACTGTACGATCTCGCGATCGATCTTGTAGCCCGTCACGTGCGCCACCTCCTGTGACGAGATTACTCGCCAGGAGAGGCGATTGTGACGATCTTTATCGCCTTAAAGCGCTCTCATGGCCTGTATCATCGCCCACGCAGCAGAGCTCGAAGCCTACGAAACGCAGAACGCTCCGCACGACGAGAGTCGCGTTCGGCCTGAGCTTCGCGAAGCTGCGTGACAAATGACTCGCGTCTCCGAGCGCGCAGACGGTAGCCGATCGTCGCCCATGAGTTCTTCCCGCGTCGACTCTTGAGCACTGCGATGGACACAGCGACCGTTCCGCCCAGCAGAACGGCCGCGAGTCGAAGCCGAGCCTCCGCCGTCGCCGGATCGGAGTCGATGAACAGAACGGCGGTCAGAGCAACCGACGAGCAGATCGAAAGGCCACCCAACGCAGCAGTGGCGCCGATGAGCCAGCGGCCAAGGGGGGTGAGGCGGCGTCCCGACCGTTCCCTCCGCTGCCAGATTCGTCCGGTGGGTTGATTGAACGTTATTCGTAGCAGTCCGAGAGCAAGGGCGCAGGAACCCCACACCATTGAGAAGACGATGACGGCGAAGGCGGTCGATCCGGGCGCCGTCGTTCCCTCTGCGGACAGGATTGCGAGGAGGACGCTGGTAGCGGCCACCCACGCGGCGACGGGCGGCATCCACGCGTGACATCGTGCGCGGGTGAGACTCCACAGTTCGTGGACTCGCCAGCGCGTTTCGCCGAGTTCGCGATCGAGTACCGGGATCGCTCTCTCGGCGACGGCGATACGGACGTCGGGACCCACCCTCGTGAATCTCCCCGCGAAGACGGCCGCGCCGATGATGACGGGACCGGCTACGAATACCACCCCCCAGAGTTGGCTGCGCTCGATTGGCTCGCTGACGATGTCCGGCACAGTGGCCCCCACCAGTGCGGTGACCATCCACAGAGCCGTGCCTACAGCGATCGCCTGCGCGCAAAGAGTGAGGGCCAATCCGAGAATCTCGTCCTTCGCCAGCGGGGAGTTGGACAGCGCGGCGAGAGCGCCAACGGTCGTGACGAGCAGAGATGCGGACCAGGGGACGTGCCCGCTGCTGCTCGCGCCCCACTCCGCGATGACGCGGAGCCAGACAGTCGGGTCGATGGATGCAGACGTCGTCACCGCGGTGAGGACGAGCACGTACAGCCCAGCTGTCACGGTCACGGCGGGGTATAGCAGGCTGAACTTCCAGTTCGTGCGCTCGGGCGTCTGGCGTGAAGGGAAGTGGACAGGAGGAGATGGTGTGATTCGCACGGGGCGAGCATGTCAGGGCGCTCCCGCAGCATCTTTGGTTCAAAGACCGGCGGCGTCCGGGTGAGTGTGCAGGAGTTGTGCACGCCCGATGGCGCGCCCAGCCGCGACGCAGACGCGCCCGGTACCCTGGAAACCATGACCGATCAGCCCCCCGTGCGCACGACGACGCCCCGGCAAGTGCGCCCCGCAGGGGCCCCGGCCGACACAGGCGTCCGCCAGGTGCGCCCCGCGACCGAGGGATGGAAGCAGGCGAAAGACGAGACCGGTCGTCCGCTGCTGCAGTTCGCCAGCCCGAAGCGCGGCAAGCCCCCCGTGCACCTCGCCGACCTCACCCCCGCGGAGCGGGTCGAGAAGGCCAAGGAGCTGGGCCTGCCCGGCTTCCGCGCGAAGCAGCTCGAGAAGCACTACTTCACGCACTACACGTCGGACCCCGCCGACATGACCGACCTGCCGGCATCCGGTCGCGAAGAGCTCGTCGCGGGAATGCTGCCGCCGCTGCTCACCGAGGTGCGCCGGCTCGAGACCGACCGCGGCGACACGATCAAGTTCCTCTGGAAGCTGCACGACGGCGCGCTCGTCGAGTCGGTGCTCATGCGCTACCCCGGCCGCATCACCCTCTGCGTATCGAGCCAGGCCGGGTGCGGCATGAACTGCCCCTTCTGCGCCACCGGCCAGGCGGGTCTGACCCGCAATATGTCGGCGGCCGAGATCATCGAGCAGATCGTCCGCGCCAACGCCCTCATCGCCGCCGGCGGCCTGGGCGGCAAGAAGCACGACGATCACTCGCTCGACCGCGTCAGCAACATCGTCTTCATGGGCATGGGCGAGCCGCTCGCCAACTACGCGCGGGTCATGCAGGCCGTGCGCGTGATGGTCGACAAGGACCACGGCCTGGGCATGAGCGCCCGCGGCATCACCGTCTCGACCGTCGGACTCGTGCCCGCGATCAAGAAGCTCGCCGACGAAGACATCCCGGTGACGTTCGCCCTGTCGCTGCACGCTCCCGACGAC
The DNA here is from genome assembly GCF_014839455.1 of Microbacterium sp. CFBP 8801. Lineage (NCBI taxonomy): Bacteria > Bacillati > Actinomycetota > Actinomycetes > Micrococcales > Microbacteriaceae > Microbacterium > Microbacterium sp. CFBP 8801. The sequence continues at coordinate 65,944 of NZ_JACYNU010000003.1, forward strand.
CACCTGCGCGACGAGCTCATCCCGGTGAACTCCAAGTGGAAGGTCGACGAGGCCCTGGATGCCGCGCGCAACTACTTCGACAAGACCGGCCGCCGTGTCTCGATCGAGTACGCCCTGATCAAGGACATGAACGACCACGCCTGGCGCGCCGACCTGCTGGCCGAGAAGCTCAACGCCCGCGGTCGCGGCTGGGTTCACGTGAACCCCATCCCGCTGAACCCGACTCCGGGGTCGATCTGGACGGCATCCGAGGTGCCCGTGCAGAACGAGTTCGTGCGCCGGCTGAACGACGCGGGCATTCCGACGACCCTCCGCGACACCCGCGGCAAAGAGATCGACGGCGCCTGCGGTCAGCTCGTGGCGACCGAAGACGACGCGGTGGCGGCCGCGGCGACGCCCGTCGGCTGACGCCCGCCGGTCCGTTCGGCGGCTGACGCCCGCCCGCGCGTTCGGTGGTGCCCGTCGAGCGCTCTCGCCGCCCCGGGCATAAACGCTCTTCCTGCGCATAAACGCGCTGTCTGAGCGTTCACGCGCAGGATCGGCGTTTCCGCGTGGGGATGGCGGCCGCGCGTCCACCGATCGGTGGATGCCGAGTCCACCGGTCCGTCGTTCCCGGCCGGGGCCGCGCGCGGTCAGACTGAGGGCATGAGCGAACACGTCGTGCGGGTGCAGAACCTGCGCAAGACCTACCGCGGAGGCGTCGAAGCGCTGCGCGGGGTCTCTTTCGACATCCGACGCGCCGAGACGTTCGCGGTGCTCGGCCCCAACGGCGCCGGCAAGAGCACCGTCATCGAGATCCTCGAGGGCTACCGCGACCGCACGAGCGGTGAGGTGAGCGTGCTCGGCGTCGACCCGCACCGCGGGGGCCTCGACTGGAAGGCGCGACTCGGCATCGTCCTGCAGAACACGGGCGAGGCGCCGACCGCGACCGTGCGCGAGCTCCTCGCCCACTTCGCCTCGTTCTACCCGCGCCCGAGGGGCGTCGACGAGGTCATCGCCGCGGTCGGTCTCACCGAGAAGGCCACAGTCAGCGTGCGCAAGCTCTCGGGCGGGCAGCGTCGCCGCGTCGACGTGGCGCTGGGGATCATCGGCCGCCCCGAGCTGCTGTTCCTCGACGAGCCCACCACCGGCTTCGATCCCGAGGTGCGGCGGCAGTTCTGGGACCTCATCCGCCTGCTCCAGGCCGAGGGCACCACCATCCTGCTCACGACCCACTACCTCGACGAGGCCGCCGAGCTCTCGGAGCGCGCAGCGATCATCGTGGCCGGGCAGGTGGCATCCGTGGGCCGCATCGACGAACTCGGCGGACCCGACGCCCGCGTGCCGTTCGTGCGGTGGCGCGAGGGCGGGGTGACGCGCGAGCAGCGCACCGACGACCCGGGCGCGTTCGTCGCGGCCCTCTACGCCCGAGCCAGCGAACCCGAGCGGCTCGAGGTCGTGCGGCCGAGCCTCGAAGACGTGTACCTGTCGTTCCTCGGTGCCGATGAGCGCCGCACCGCGGCTGCGGGGGGTGCCGCGTGAGCCGGGTCCTGCGGCTCGGTGCCGCACGCGTGGGGTTCGAGGTGCGCGCGTACTTCCGCCAGGGCGATTCGGTGTTCTTCACCTTCCTGTTCCCCGTGATGATCCTGCTCATCTTCGCCGTCGCGTTCGACGCGCAGACCTTCGGTCCCCCGGGCGCCGAGGTGAAGGCCGCGCAGTTCTACCTGCCCGCCATGCTCGCCGCGGGCGTGCTGCTGTCGGGTTTGCAGAACATGTCGATCGACATCGCGATGGAACGCAGCGACGGCACCCTCAAGCGCCTCGGTGGCACTCCGCTCAGCCCCGTGTCGTACTTCATCGGCAAGCTCGGGCAGGTGCTGGTGACCGGCTTTCTGCAGTCGGTGCTGCTGATCGTCGTCGCGGCGGTCTTCTTCGGCGTGCCGCTGCCCACCGAACCGGAGCGCTGGCTGACCTTCGCGTGGGTGTTCCTGCTGGGCGTCACCACCTGCGCGATCCTCGGCATCGGGCTCTCGGCCCTCCCGCGCACCGGTCGCAGCGCCACGGGCGTCGTCACCCCGATCGTGCTGCTGCTGCAGTTCATCTCGGGGGTCTACATCAACTTCGCCGCCCTGCCGGAGTGGCTGCAGAACGTGGCGAGCGTGTTCCCGCTGAAGTGGCTGGCGCAGGGCTTCCGCTCGGTCTTCCTGCCCGAGGGCTTCGCCGCGGCCGAGCCGTCGGGGTCGTGGGAGCACCCGCTGATCCTGCTCGTGACGGGACTCTGGCTCGTCGCGGGGCTCGCGGTGGTGCGGGCGACGTTCCGATGGATCCGGAAAGACGCGTGAGGGGCGCGGGAACCGTCGCCTCCGGCGGCGCCGTGGTGACCGGGACCGATGGCCCGCACGGGGAGCGGGAGCGGGCGGATGCCGTGGCCTCGGCCGTGCGCGGATGGACCCTGGTCTACGGCATCGCGGGTGCCGCGGGCATCGCGATCGCCCTCGTGGCCGGGAGCATCGGGGCGGCCCCGTGGGGGCCGGCGCTCGTGGCGCTGGGAGCCGTCGTCGTGCACGCCGCGCTCGTGCTCGTCGCCCTCCCTCGCGTGCTGAGCGAGCAGGGAGCGCCGCGGGTCGCCACGGGGCTGGTGGTGTCGACGCTGCTGCTCCTTCCCCTGGCCATCGCGTGCGTGCCGTGGATCGCGATGCTGCAGTTCGCGGCGTACCCCCTGCTCTGGGTGATCTCGTCGCGCCGGCGCACGGCGATCGCCTGGACCGCCCTGTCGAGCGTGCTCGTGCTCGTCGCGCTGGCCTGGGGCGGCGACGGCGGCGCGTGGGAGCGCGCCGCGATCATCCAGGCGACGTCGTTCGCCGGCAACATCGGCCTCGGTCTGTGGTTCACCGCCGTCTACCGGCACGCAGCCGAGACCCAGGGCCTGCTCGATCGACTCACCGCCGCGCAGGACGAACTCGCCGCCCTGCACCGCGATACGGGCGTCGTCGAGGAGCGTGGACGTCTGGCCGCCGAACTCCACGACACCATCGCGCAGACGCTGGCGGGGACGGTGCTGCTGGTTCAGCGCTCGCGCCGGGAGCTCGCGGCGGGGGTCTTGGCCGACTCCACCCTCGGCCTGGTCGAAGAGGCCGCGCGCGAGGCCCTCACCGAGACGCGCACCCTCGTCGCGGGCGGGGCGCCCGTGTCGCACGGCGAGGGGCTGGTCGCCGCCCTGACGGTGCTCGTCGACCGTCTCGGCCGCGAATCGGGGCTGCGCATCGACCTGCGCGCCGACGCCGTCACGGGCCTCGACCGTGAGAGCGAGGTCGCGCTGCTGAGGTGCGCCCAGGAGGGCCTGTCGAACGCCCGCCGGCACTCGGGCGCACGACGTGTCGAGGTGACGCTGACCGAGCTCGACGACGGCGTGGAACTGCGCATCGCCGACGACGGCGCCGGCTTCGACCCCGCCGCCCGGGCGCAGGGGTTCGGGCTCGAGGGGCTCCGCGCGCGGCTCGGGCACCTCGACGGTGACCTGCTGATCGACGGCAGCCCCGGGGCCACGGTGCTCACGGCCCGCGTTCCGCGCTCGGCGGTGCGCGCGTGACCGGCCGTGTGATCCGCGTGGTGGTCGTCGACGATCATCCGATCGTGCGGGCCGGGCTCACCGGCATCCTGGATGCCGCCGACGACATGTGCGTGGTGGGCGTGGCCGCCGACGGGATCGAGGCGGTGACCGTCGTGGAGCGCGAACGCCCCGACGTGGTGCTGATGGACATGCGGATGCCACGCCGCGACGGCGATGAGGCGACGGCGATGCTGCGCGAGAGCGTGCCGACGGCGCGGATCATCGTGCTGACGACCTACGAGAGCGACGACGTCATCGTGCGGGCCATCGCCGCCGGGGCGAGCGGCTATCTGCTGAAGGCCGCGCCCGAGCAGGAGCTGCTGGCGGGGATCCGCGCCGTGGCCGCCGGCGAGGTGGCCCTCGCGCCGAGCGTGGCGCGCGTGCTCGTCGCGCAGACCGGGCGACCCGCCGAGAGACCTGCGCTCACCGCCCGCGAGGTCGAGGTGCTCGGTCACGTCGCGCAGGGACTCAGCAACCGCGAGATCGGGGTGCGCCTCCACCTCGGCGAGGCCACGGTCAAGACGCACCTGCTGAAGGCGTTCGCCAAGCTCGACGTCGCCGACCGCACCCGCGCGGTCACGCGGGCGATGGAGCTCGGCATCCTGTGACGCGGTGCGCGCGGCCGATTTCGCCACCAGGGGATTCGGGCCCCGGTGTCGGAGGCCGCGGCTAGCGTGGAGTGATGGTCGGTTATCGCTATCTCGGAAACAGTGGATTCAAGATCTCGGAGATCACCCTCGGCAACTGGGTGACGCACGGGTCGCAGGTCGCAGACGATGCGGCCATCAAGACGGTGCACGCCGCGCTCGACGCGGGTATCACGACGTTCGACACCGCCGACGGCTACGCCAACGGAGCGGCCGAGACGGTTCTCGGAAAGGCCCTCGAGGGTCAGCGGCGCGAGTCGCTCGAGATCTTCACGAAGGTGTACTTCCCCACCGGTCCCGCGGGTCCGAACGACACCGGGCTCAGCCGCAAGCACATCATGGACTCCATCAACGGGTCGCTGAAGCGCCTCGGCACCGACTACGTCGACCTGTACCAGGCCCACCGGTTCGACTACGAGACCCCGCTCGAAGAGACCTTCCAGGCCTTCGCCGACGTGGTGCGGCAGGGTAAGGCCCTCTACATCGGTGTGTCCGAGTGGACCGCCGAGCAGCTGCGCGAGGGACACGCGCTGGCGAAGCAGCTCGGCATCCAGCTCATCTCGAACCAGCCGCAGTACTCCATGCTGTGGCGCGTGATCGAGGGCAAGGTGGTTCCCGCCAGCGAAGAGCTCGGCATCTCGCAGATCGTCTGGTCGCCCATGGCGCAGGGCGTGCTGAGCGGCAAGTACCTGCCGGGCCAGCCGGCGCCCGAGGGCTCGCGCGCGACCGACGAGAAGAGCGGCGCCACCTTCATCAAGCGCTTCTTGAACGACGACACGCTCGAGGCCGTGCAGCGCCTCAAGCCCATCGCCGACGAGGCCGGGCTCGCCATGCCGCAGCTCGCGATCGCGTGGGTGCTGCAGAACCCCAACATCGCCGCGGCCCTGGTGGGAGCCTCCCGTCCCGAGCAGCTCGCCGACACGGTCAAGGCGTCGGGCGTCACCCTCGACGCCGACACGCTCGCCGCCATCGACGCGGCGCTCGGCGACGAGGTGTTCTCCGACCCCGAGAACACGTACGAGGTCTCGCCGAAGCAACGCCTGGTCTGACGACCGTTCGGGCGGGTCGGACGTTCGCGTCCGGCCCGCCCGACTCGTTTCGGGGTCGCCGCGCCCCCGCCCTCGCTCATCTGATCGACAGGAACGCGTCTTACCCTCATCGAATGTCCTTTTCCGATCCACGACCCGGCCGCTTCGGCTCCGGCGGTCGCATCGAGTTCACGACGGACGAGGAACGCGCGCAGTACCTCGACGACATCCTCGCCGCGCAGACCGCGGCGGCCCGTCCCGCGCCGCACGACCACACGTCCGAGCCGTGGGGAGCCCCGCCCGCCGACGACGACCCGACGCTCCCGATCGAGCGCCGCCCCGCCGAGCCGCGTGGGGCGGATCGCGCGGGCGCCGAGAGCGAGACCACCCCGCTCCCGGCCGCAGACGCCGGCGCCGACGAGACGGTCGTGCTCGATCGCCAGGCTGACGCGGTGACCTCCGCGCACGACGAGCCCGCAGCGCACGACGAGCCCGACGCCGTCGCCGCCCCGGTGGCATCCGATCCCCGCCCGCCGCGCCTGCGCCGACACGACCCGCGGCGTCCGCGCCTGTCGCTCGTGCGGCGGATGGCGGTGCTGGGCGGGGCCGACAACGACGTGCTCGACGAGGTTCCCGAAGAGGTGCCGCGCTTCGTGCAGATGTTCCTGGTGCTCGCGGGAACGGCGCTCGTCTCGTCGCTGTCGATGATGTTCGCCCTGCTCACCGGGGTGCGCGTCAGCATCTTCCTCGCGATCCCGCTGGCCCTGATCTGGGGCCTCATCATCTACAACCTCGACCGTTTCCTCACCTCGACGATGCGCTCGACGAAGAACGTCTTCCGCCTGCTCGGCCTCGCGTTCCCCCGCATCATCATGGCGGCGCTCATCGGCATCGTCGTCGCCGAGCCGCTCGTGCTGCAGGTGTTCCAGAACGACATCGCCCGCGAGGTGAACTCCACGAACGTCACCCAGGCGTTGACCGATCAGGATGCCGTGACCAGCGGTCCCGAGAAGCAGGCCCTCGACGCCGCGAGCGCCCAGGTGTCGGCCCTCGAGAACCAGGCGGCCACCGGCATCGTCAGCGGAACCTCGTCGACGTCGGCCGAGTCGGCCGCGGCGCAGCAGACGGTCGACCAGCTCACCCAGCAGCTCGCCGCTCAGCAGAGCGTAATCGACCAGGCGCGCGCGGTGTACCAGTGCGAGCTCACCGGCCAGGGCGCGGGCACCGTGCCCGGTTGCACCGGTCTCGCCGGCACCGGCGCGAGCTCCGAGGCCGCCCAAGCCCAGCTCGCCCAGGCGCAGTCGTCGTACGACGCGCTGTCGACGCAGCTGCAGCAGGCGCAGTCCACCCTCGCCGCCGCCAACACCTCGGGCGCCGAGGCCGCGGCATCGTCGGCCGACCAGAACAAGCAGCAGGCCGAAGACCAGCTGCCCGCCGCCCGCACCCAGTACGAGTCGGCGCTGGCCGCGTACAACGCGCGCGCGTCGTCGATCGCCGACGGCAACGCCGGCGCCGTCGGACTGCTCAGCCAGATCACGGCCCTCGAGCGCCTGTCGGACCGCGAGCCCGCCCTGCGCTGGGCGCACTACCTGATCGCGGCGCTGTTCTTCATGATCGAGCTGCTCCCCGTGCTCGTGAAGGTGCTCACCGGCTTCGGCGGTCCGTCGCTGTACGAGAAGGCCGAGAAGATGCGCGGGCAGATCGCCCTCGACCGCGTCACCGCGCGCACGTTCCGCAAACGGGCCGACGTGATCGCCGACGAGGCGGCCCGCGTGCCGGTGGCGACGGCCTGATGGTCGCCTGGAGCGCGGGGCTGCTGCTGTACCGGCTGACCCCCGCGCCCGAGGTACTCGTCGCGCACATGGGCGGGCCCTTCTGGGCGAAGAAGGACGCGGGCGCGTGGTCGATCCCCAAGGGGGAGTTCGACCCCGAGACCGAGGGCGCTCTGGATGCCGCCCACCGCGAGTTCCGCGAGGAGCTCGGCGTCGAACCGCCCGCGACGCCGTGGGCCGAGCTCGGCACGTTCGCGTACTCGTCGGGGAAGAAGGTCGTCGTCTTCGCGGGAGACGGCGCCGGGTTCACGGCATCCGGCTTCACGTTCGGCACCTTCGAGATGGTCTGGCCACCGCGCTCGGGAAGAACGGCCGCGTTCCCCGAGGTCGACCGCGTCGAATGGATGGGCCTGGATGCCGCCCGCGACGCCCTCGTGAAGGGCCAACGTCCCGCGATCGACGCGCTGGCCGCGGCGGTGGAGGCGTCGCGCGGCGCGTGAGGCGTCTCGCCGTCGCCCGTGCGGGTGAGGTGTCTCGCCGCCGCCCGGGCAAGGACCGTTCAGTGTCCGAGACACGCCGTGTCCCCGGTGCGCGGTGCGGCGTGTTCTGGACACTCAACGTGGTGTTGGGGGCAACGCGGGCGTGGGCGTGGGCGCGGGTTCGGGCACAGGCGCGGAGCGTGAGGCGTCCCGCCGTTGCGCGCGCGGGTAAGAACCGTTGAGTGTCCAGTACACGCCGTGTCCCCGGTGCGTGGTGCGGCGTGTACTGGACACTCAACGCCGGGCTCGGGCGTGGGCGCGAGGTGCCCCGCCGCCGCCCGGGCGGGCAAGGACCGTTGAGTGTCCAAGACACGCCGCGTCCCGCGCGCGCGGTGCGGCGTGTTCTGGACACTCGACGTCGGGTTCGGGCATCGCGGGCGCGGGCAACGCGGGCGCGGGGCGCGGGGCGGGCGCGCCGCGGTGCCCCCGCGAGGGCGGGCACCGCGGCGCTACCGGGTCACGGGCGCAGCAGCACCTTGCCCACGCGCGGGGCGTCGCTCGCGGTGACGGCTTCGACGATGTCGTCGAAGCCGAAGGTGGCGGCGACGGGGAGCGTCAGCGTGCCGTCGGCGAGGTAGCGCGACAGCTCGCCGAACAGGGCGCCGCGGGTCTCGGCATCCATCGTCTTGCTGACGACGCTGCCCCAGAAGCCCTTCACGGTGGCCTGGCGGAAGATGAGGTCGCCGGCGCCGAGCTCGAGCGTGCCCGCGCCCATCGAGCCGAAGATCACGAGGGTGCCGTTCTCGCTGAGCAGTGACAGCACCTGACCCGCGGCGGATCCGCCGACGGAGTCGACGCCCGCCACGACCCTGCCGTCGCCGACGAGGGCGAGGGCCTTGTCGCGCCAGTCGTCGGTGTCGGTCGACACGACGTTGTCGATGCCCTGCGCGGCGAGCTCGTCGACGGCGCTCTGGCGACGCACCAGACCGACGACGTTGACGCTGCGCGCCCGGGCGATCTGCGCGACCATGCGGCCGACGGCGCCGTTGGCGGTGTTCTGCACGATCCAGTCGCCGGGCTTCAGGTTGAGCGAGTGCAGCAGGCTGATGGCGCTGAAGGGCATCGACACGAGCTGCGAGGCGACCTCGTCGGACAGCCCCTCGGCGACGGGGATGAGCCCGGCGGCCTGCGCGACGACCTGCTCGGCCCATACGCCGAAGGTGCCGCCGGTGGCGACGCGCTGGCCGACGGTCAGGCCCTCGACGCCCTCGCCGAGCTCTTCGATCACGCCGACGGCTTCGGTGCCGGCGCGCGCGGGCAGCTCGGGCTTGAAGCCGTAGGTGCCGCGGATGGTCCACAGGTCGTGGTTGTGGATGGGCGACAGGAGCACGCGCAGGCGCACCTGGCCGGGGCCGGGGGTCGGGTTCTCGACCTCTTCGACGCCGACGACGTCGGCCGGCTCGCCGAACTCGTGGTGGATGACTGCGCGCATGATTCCTCCTGTGGTTATTTTGTAACGACCGGTCTAATATAGACCTCGGGTCTGAGACCGCAACCCGGGAGTTCGTCAGCGGCGCGAGAGAAGGACACCCATGGCCAGGATGCCGAGCTTCGAGCGCTCCGTCGTGATCGACGCCGCGCGCGACGTGTTCTGGCGGCGCGGCTACGCCGAGGCGGGCATCGCCGAGCTCGAGGAGGCGACCGGCCTCACCCGCTCGAGCATCTACCACGCCTTCGGCAGCAAACGCGGTCTGTTCGATGCCGTGCTCGCGGGCTACCTCGACGACGTCGTGCGCACGCGTCTGCGCCCCCTGGGCGGGGGAGGCCCCGGTGCCCTCGAGGCGTACGTCGACGAGATGTGCGCGGCGATCGAGGCCGACACCCCGCGCGCTCGACTCGGCTGCCTGCTGCTCAACGCCGGGTCGTCACCGCTCGCCACCGACGACGCCGAGGTGCGCACCCTCGTTTCGGACTACGCGGCCGAGATGCGCACCGCCATCCGCGCGGCGGTCGCCGATCGTCGCCCGGATCTGGCCCCGGATGCCGTGGACGCCCTCGCCGCGGTCTGCGCCTCGCTCGTGGTGGCCGGGCTCACCCTCGCGCGAGCCGACCGTGACGCGTCGCTGGCGACCCTGGCATCCATTCCGACGACCCTGGAGTCGTGGCAACGAAGCGCGTGAGTCGCCGAAGATCGTCGCTCGCGCGACCACCTCGGCGACGAAATCCGGCACCTCGCGCGTAAGGAGCGCGACGGGTGCGGCGGGATCAGGCCAGCTTCACGGCCGTGCCGTAGGCGACGACCTCCTGGAAGTTCTGCGCGACCTCGCTCGTGTCGAATCGCATCGCGATGACCGCGTCGGCGCCCAGGGCCTGCGCCTGCTCGACGAGGCGCTGCTTGGCCTCGTCGCGGCTCTGCTGCAGCTGCTTCGTGAGGCCCTCGAGCTCGCCGCCGAAGATCGACTTGAGGCCGGCGCCGAACTGCACGCCGATGTTGCGGGCGCGCACGGTGAGGCCGGTCACCTCGCCGTACACCTCGACGATCTGGCGGCCGGGGACATCGTTCATGGTTGTGACGAGCATGCGCCCAGTGTGGCAGCGCGGCGGGCGGGGGCGCCAGTGCGGATCCGCGACGCGGGGACGGTGAGTCGAGCGGATGCCGAGCGGTGCGGCGGTGAGCGAGAGGACGGCCGCGGTGCCGACGGCTCGCGATGCCGTGTGTATACCTAGGGGACCTCCGTCGGGTGGCCATCCGCCCAAATGGCGCGTAATGTATACACGACGAGGGGGTGCAGCATGCGAGCGGGAGAACGGGCCTACGCGACCCTCCTCGATGAGATCCAGACGGGCGCTCTCGCCCCCGGAACCGTCCTCGGCGAGGTGGAGCAGTCCACCCGCCTCGGTGTCAGTCGCACCCCCCTGCGCGAGGCGTTGCGTCGACTGGCATCCGATGGTCTCGTCGCCCAGGCCTCGCCGCGCGTCACCGTCGTGGCCGGGATCGACGCCGACGACATCCGTGCGCTGTTCGAACTCCGCCGCGCCCTCGAGACCCAGGCGGCGCGCATCGCCACGGCTCGGGGCGACGGTCGCCTCTTCACGGCGCTCGCCGGCGAGTTCGCCGCCGTCGACACCGCCGATGCCGACGCGTACTACTCCCTCATCGCGCGCTTCGACGCCCGGATCGACGACGCCGTCGCCAACCCCTACCTCTCCGCGGCCCTCCGCAGCGTCCGCACCCACCTCGTGCGCGTGCGGCGCATGGCCCGCGACAACCCCCTCCGTCTCTCGGCCTCCGCCGGGGAGCATGAACTGATCGCGCGAGCGATCGGCGCCGGCGATCCCGAACTCGCCGCCCACGCCACCCACGTGCACCTGCACAACGCCCTCACCACCATCCTCGAAGCCCTCACGGAGGACCCCTCATGACGATCACCCACCATGTGCGCGTACACCGCAGCGACGAGAACCTCGCTCGCGAGGGACAGCTCGCCTGGGCGCTCGCCCGGGTCGCCACCGACGCCGTCGCGGTCGACGACGACGTGATCGACATGATCGTGAACCGCCTCATCGACAACGCCGCCGTCGCCGCCGCGTCGATCACGCGGCAGCCGGTCAGCGCCGCGCGCCAGCAGGCACTCGATCACGCCGTGTCGATCGGCGGATCCGGCGCCACGGTGTTCGGCTGCGCGCTCGAACGCCGCTCCAGCCCCGAGTGGGCCGCGTGGGCCAACGGGGTGGCCGTGCGCGAGCTCGACTACCACGACACCTTCCTCGCCGCCGACTACTCGCACCCGGGCGACAACATCCCGCCCGTGCTCGCCGTCGCGCAGCACACCGGACGCGACGGCGCCGCCGTGGTGCGCGCCCTGGCCACGGCGTACGAGATCCAGATCGACCTCGTGCGCGCGATCTCGCTGCACAAGCACAAGATCGACCACGTCGCCCACCTCGGCCCTGCCGCCGCCGCCGGTATCGGCACCCTGCTCGACCTGGATCAGGAGACGATCTACCAGGCCATCGGTCAGGCCCTGCACACCACCACCGCCACGCGCCAGTCGCGCAAGGGCGAGATCTCGACGTGGAAGGCGCACGCCCCCGCCTTCGCGGGGAAGATGGCGATCGAGGCCGTCGACCGGGCGATGCGCGGCGAGACCAGTCCCTCGCCCATCTACGAGGGCGAAGACGGCGTCATCGCGTGGATGCTCGACGGCCCCCAGGCCTCGTACGACGTACCGCTGCCCGGCGAGGGCGAGAGCAAGCGCGGCATCCTCGACTCGTACACGAAGGAGCACTCGGCCGAGTACCAGGCGCAGGCCTGGATCGACCTGGCCCGCCGCCTGGGCACGGAGCGGCCCGACCTCCGCGACCCCGCGAACGTGGCATCCATCGTGCTGCACACCAGCCACCACACGCACTACGTGATCGGCTCGGGGGCGAACGACCCGCAGAAGTACGACCCGACCGCGTCGCGCGAGACGCTCGACCACTCGATCCCGTACATCTTCGCCGTCGCCCTGCAGGACGGCGCGTGGCACCACGTCGACTCCTATGCGCCGGAGCGCGCGGGCCGGGACGACACGGTGGCCCTCTGGCACAAGGTCACCACGGCCGAGGATGCCGAATGGACGCGCCGCTACCACTCGGAGGATCCGAACGAGAAGGCGTTCGGCGGCCGCGTGGTCATCACGCTGACCGACGGTTCGACGGTGCAGGACGAGATCGCCGTCGCCGACGCCCACCCGCTCGGCGCCCGTCCGTTCGCGCGTGAGGACTACATCCGCAAGTTCCGCACGCTCGCCGAACCGGTGCTGCAGCCGGAGGAGATCGAGCGCTTCCTCGAGCTCGTGCAGCGTCTGCCCGAACTGACTCCGGCCGAGGTCATGCAGCTCACGATCGTGGCGAAGCCCGGCGTGCTGGCCCTGGCCCCCGCCCCGAAGGGGCTGTTCTGATGCGCGGGGGCGGGTGCGCTCCCGAGAAGCCGGAGCCGCCGGTGCGCGAGATCCACTCCACGAAGCGGAGCCGCTGATGCTGTACTCCCAGACCACCCCCCAGCAGAAGCGCCGCGCGCTGCGCGACAAGCTGGCATCCGGAGAGCTCGTGCGGATGCCGGGAGCCTTCAACCCGCTGTCGGCTCGGCTCATCGAGCGCAAGGGCTTCGACGGCGTGTACATCTCGGGGGCCGTCATCTCGGCCGACCTGGGCCTGCCCGACATCGGCCTGACGACCCTCACCGAGGTCGCCGGACGCGGGCAGCAGATCGCGCGCATGACGGAGCTGCCGGCGATCATCGACGCCGACACCGGGTTCGGCGAGCCGATGAACGTCGCCCGCACGATCCAGACGCTCGAAGACGCGGGGCTGGCCGGCACGCACATCGAGGACCAGGTGAATCCGAAGCGCTGCGGGCACCTCGACGGGAAGAGCGTCGTGGATGCCGACACCGCGATCAAGCGCATCCGCGCGGCCGTCGATGCCCGGCGCGACCCGGACTTCCTCATCATGGCGCGCACCGACGTGCGGGCCGTCGAGGGGCTGGATGCCGCGATCAACCGCGCGAAGGCCCTGGTCGACGCCGGCGCCGACGCGATCTTCCCCGAGGCGATGCGCGATCTCGGCGAGTTCGAGGCGATGCGCACCGCGCTGGACGTGCCGATCCTGGCCAACATGACCGAGTTCGGCAAGAGCGAGCTGTTCTCCACCGCCCAGCTGCAGGACGCCGGGGTGAACCTGGTCATCTGGCCGGTGTCGCTGCTGCGCCTCGCGATGGGCGCCGCCGGTCGGGGCCTGGATGCCCTGGCATCCGAGGGGCACCTGCGCGAGCATCTCGGTGAGATGCAGCACCGCGCCGACCTGTACGACCTCATCGACTACGAGGGCTACACGCGTTTCGACGCCGACGTGTTCGACTTCACCGTCGAGCGCTGAGGCGGCGGCAGACCAGCGTGTCCCACTCCGTGCAGGTTATGCGCCTGTTTTCTGCACCAAGTGGGACACGGGTGGGTTGCCGGTAGGCGGCCGGGGTGAGACAGAGTAGAACCGAGCACGACTCGAGGGAGAGACGATGACCGACATCAAGAAGGGCCTCGCCGGCGTCACGGTCGACGAGACCGCCATCAGCAAGGTCAACCCCGACACCAACAGCCTGCTGTACCGCGGGTACCCCGTGCAGGAGCTCGCCGCGACGCAGCCGTTCGAGGCGGTGGCGTACCTGCTGTGGAACGGTGAGCTTCCGGATGCCGCGCAGCTCGACGCCCTGCGCCGGACCGAGCGTCAGCACCGGGCGCTGCCCGACGAGGTCCGCGCCGCGATCGACCTGCTGCCCACCTCGGCGCACCCGATGGATGAGGTGCGGACGGCCGTGAGCGTGATCGGCGCGCGCGAGACCGCGGGCATCGCGAACGTGATGGATGCCGTGGGCACCCCCGAAGAGAACCTCGAACGCAGCATCCGCCTGTGGGCGCAGCTGCCCGCCGTGGTCGCGTACGGTCAGCGCCGCCGGCGGGGCGAGGAGCTCATCGAGCCCCGCGACGACCTGGACTACTCGGCCAACTTCCTGTGGATGACGTTCGGCGAGGAGTCCGACCCCGTCGTCGTCGACGCCTTCAATCGCTCGATGATCCTGTACGCCGAGCACTCCTTCAACGCCTCGACGTTCACCGCGCGCGTGATCGCGTCGACGCTCAGCGACCTCTACTCCGCCGTCGTCGGGGCGATCGGCGCGCTCAAGGGGCCGCTGCACGGCGGCGCCAACGAGGCCGTGCTGCACGTGTTCGACGAGATCGGTTCGGCCGAGAACGTCGGCCCCTGGCTCGACACCGCCCTGGCCGAGAAGCGCAAGATCATGGGCTTCGGTCACCGCGTGTACAAGCGCGGCGACTCGCGCGTGCCCACGATGAAGGCCGCGCTGGACACCCTCGTCGCCCACTACGACCGCCCCGACGTCGCCGCGCTGTACGACGCGCTCGAGAGCCAGTTCGTGGAGCGGAAGGGCATCTACCCCAACCTCGACTACCCCTCGGGTCCGGCGTATGCGCTGTTGGGCTTCGACACGCTCACCTTCACGCCCCTGTTCGTGGCCGCGCGCATCACCGGCTGGACGGCGCACATCCGCGAGCAGCAGGCGTCGAACGCCCTCATCCGCCCCCTGTCGGAGTACGTCGGCCCCGATGAGCGTCACATCGCGGGGTACGTCCCCGACGCGGCCGTGATCGACGCCCAGGAGCGCCCCGAAGAGGCGGCGGGCTGATGAGCGCACCCCGGATCGTCATCGTCGCGGGGGCGCGCACGCCGATCGGCTCCTTCGGCGGGGCGCTGTCGGGCGTCGATGCCTTCGAGCTCGGCGCCGTGGCCGTGACCGAGGCCCTCCGGCGAGCGGGCGTCGACAGGGACGCCGTCGACGAGGTCGTGATGGGCTGCATCGCCCAGAACGGCCCCGACGCCTACAACGCTCGCCGCGTCGCCCTCGCGGCGGGGCTGCCGACCCGCGTGCCCGCGTTCACGGTGAACCGCCTCTGCGGTTCGGGCCTGCAGGCGATCTGGTCGGCGGCGCAGGAACTGCGCTGGGGTGGCATCGACGTCGCGGTGGCCGGCGGCGACGAGAGCATGTCGCGCACCCCCTTCCTCGAGTACGGGGCCCGCGGCAACGCCCGCCTCGGCGACCGCACACTGCTCGACGGCACGCTCGCGATCCTCACCGACCCCTTCAGCGGCCGGCACATGGGAACGACGGCCGAGGTCGTGGCATCCCGGTACTCCGTCTCGCGCGAGGAGCAGGACGCCTTCGCGGTCGAGAGCCAGCGCAGGGCGGCGACGGATGCCGCGCGCGCGGCCTTCGCCGAGGAGATCGTGCCCGTGACCACCGGCGGTAAGCGGCCGGTCGAGGTCTTGGTCGACGAGCATCCGCGACCCGGCACCACGAGGGAGGCGCTCGCGGGGCTCCGCCCGGCATTCGAGAAGGACGGGTCGGTGACGGCGGGCAACTCGTCGGGCATCAACGACGGCGCCGCTGCGACCGTGCTCATGCGCGAGGACGACGTGCGCGAGCGCGGCCTGACGGGCCTCGTCACCCTGGAGGCCGTGACGACCGCGGGCGTCGACCCCGAGATCATGGGCTACGCCCCCGTGCTCGCGCTGCAGCGGCTGTGGGAGCAGACCGGGCTCACCCCCGCCGACGTCGACGTGGTCGAGCTGAACGAGGCCTTCGCCGCTCAAGCGGTCGCCGTGATCCGCGACGCCGGACTCGACCCCGAGAAGGTCAACCCCTACGGCGGCGCGATCGCCCTGGGCCACCCGGTGGGCGCGACGGGCGCCATCTTGACCGTGCGGGCGGCCCTCGACCTGCAGCGCCGCGACCTCGAGTACGCGGTCGTGACGATGTGCATCGGCGGCGGCCAAGCGCTGGCGGCGCTGCTGCGGCGGTACTGACGTCACGGCGTGCACAACGGCGGGGCCTGCTGGCGGCGCGCCGTCGTGGGGGTGGGCTGGCCGGCGTGTTCGCTGTGTCGTCCGCGGTTGTGCGCGCTCCGGCGGCGCCTCGGGGCCGCGATACTGGGGCGCATGAGCGTTCACCTTCTCGGCGGCGGGCGCGACGTCGCACGCTGCGGCGCGCTGTTGCGTCCCTTCGTCGTCGAGGCCCGGGCGCGGGCCGATGACCGCCCTCCCGTGATCGCCGTGCTGCTCGTGCTCGAGGCCGACGACGACTCTTCGGTCGCTCGCTTCGCGGCGGTGCTCGAGGCGGCGGGGGCGGCGGCCGCCGAGCTGCGCGTCGCGGCGATCGTCGAGGGTGGGACCTTCGACGCCGAGGTGGTGAGAGCCGATGCGGTGTTCGTGGGCGGGGGCCTCACGCCCGCGTACCTCGACGCTCTCGCGCCGATCCGGGATGCCGTGGCGGGCGGCGTGCGCGACGGCATGCCCTACGCCGGGTTCTCGGCGGGCGCGGCGATCGCGGCGGGACCGGCGCTCGTGGGCGGCTACCGGCTGGGCGGCATCGAGGTGGCATCTGAAGATGCGGGTGAGGAGCTCGACGAGCTCGGGATCCGCGACGGTCTCGGCCTGGTGCCGTTCGCCGTCGATGTGCACGCGGCGCAGTGGGGAACCCTGTCGCGTCTCGTGGCCGCGGTCGATGCGGAACTCGTGACGGAGGGCGTGGCGATCGACGAGCACACGGCGCTCATCGTGGATGCCGACGGCGCGAGCACCGTGTCGGGTTCGGGGCACGTTTGGCACGTCACCGCGGCGTCCCCCGGCGTTCGCGTCGCCCTGCGTTCTGCCTGATGCTCGTCGGCCTATCGAGCGCCGGGTCGGGGGATCCCCGCGTCGACAAGCCCTGACCAAAACGGCCCCCACCCGTGAGGGTGAGGGCCGTTCCGACGTCCGTGCGTCAGACGGTGCGCCGCCGCAGGGCGAAGGCCAGGCCGCCGGCCACCACGAGGAATCCGCCGGCGAGGGCGAGTCCCCACGGTGCCTGTGCGCCGGTGTTCGCGAGGTCGCTGCCGGGGCGGTCGCCCGACGGCTGGCCCGGCGCGGGCTGACCGGGTGCCGGCTGACCCGGTGCGGGAGTCGGCTCGGCACCGGGCTGGCCGGGGTCACCGCCGCCCGGGTTCTCGCCCGAGGCGACCATCGCGCGACCGAGCGGCGCGGGATCGACCAGCGGCGTCGCGGCGAAGTACGCGAGCGTCGCGTCGAGGTCGATCTGACCGGTGTCGGTGCGGTCGGTGCCGGCCGCGAAGGTCGGGAAGCCGTCGCCGCCGTTCGCGAGGAACGAGTTCGTCACCACGGTGAACGTGTCACCGCCGGCGATCGCCGTGCCTTCGTACGCCATCGAGACGACCGAGCCCACGCGGGGGTTCGCGGCATCCTGCGTGTACTCGTAGGTGAAGCCGTCGGACACGCCCAGGTGCAACTTGGGGCGGTCGCCCTCCGCCTTCCACTGCTCGTTGAGGATGTCGCGGATCTGCGCACCCGTCAGCGTCACCGTCACGAGAGTGTTGGCGAAGGGCTGGACCAGTGCCGCTTCCTTGTAGGTGACCACGCCGTCGTCGCCCTTGAGCAGGTCGGCGCGGAGGCCGCCCGGGTTCATCAGGGCGATCTGCGCCTTCGTGCCGGCGAAGGCGGGGTTCTGCGACGTCGCCCAGAGGTACACGTCGGCGACGGAGTTGCCCATCGACGACTCCACGCCTCGGTCGCTGCCCGACGGGGTGCCGCCGCGCAGGATGTCGCCGCTGATCTCGCCGACGGGCTTCGCGCCGATGACGTCGGCCTGCGCGACGTACTCGGCCACGCGCGCCTCGATCGCGGCATCCGGGGCGAACGCGCCCTCGAGGGGGAAGGTCGTGCCGGTGACGGATGCCAGCGAGCCGGTGCGCGTGTCCCAGCTCAGCGAGAGCTGACCCATCGCCTTGCCGTACTCCGACGCCTGGATCACGGGACGCGTGCGGTCGGTTCCGGCCACGGGAAGGTCGCAGGCGTACGTCTGGTGCGTGTGCGCTGAGACGATCGCGTCGATCTCGGGCGAGGCGTTCACGGCCAGGTTGCCGAAGCCGGCCTGGTCGGCCGCGATGGCGGCGCAGTCGTCCGACACCGCGGCGCCCGAGTGGGTGAGCAGCACGATGACGTCGGCGGAGCCCGCGGCCGTGATCTCGTCGGCGACGCGGTCGGCGGCCTCGAGCTGGTCGCCCAATTCCAGGTCGGCGACGCCGGCCGGGTCGACCATGGTGGCGGTGTCGGGGGTGACGGTGCCGATGAAGGCCACGCGCACCCCGTCGACGACCTTGATCGCGTACTCGTCGAGCACGGGCTCTTTCGTGCCCTTCTTGTAGACGTTCGCGCCGAGCCCGAACTCGCCGCCGCCGTACTCGGGCAGCACCCGGTCGGTCAGGTCGGCGAAGCCGCGGTCGAACTCGTGGTTGCCGACGGCCGAGACGTCGAGGCCGGAGGCGACGAGGGTGTCGATCGTGGGGGAGTCGTCCTGGATGAGCGAGGTGAACGTCGAGGCTCCGATGTTGTCACCGGCCGAGACGAACACGGTGTTCGGGTTGGCGGCCTCGGCGGCCTTCACCGCTCCGGCGATGACCGCGGCGCCGGCCTCGCCCTGGGACCCTGCTTCTAGACGACCGTGGAAGTCGTTGATCGTGAGGATGTCGATGTTCTTCACGTTCGGGTTCTCGACGGCGAACAGCGTCGTCGTCCCCGACACCTCGTTGCCGACGGCGACGAGGGGACGACCGGTGGGCGAGGCGTCGGCGGGGATGAAGTCGATGCCCTCGGGGCCGAGGTCGCCGGCGTTCGAGAGCAGCGCGCGGTCGGCGATCTCGTCTCCGGTCAGCTGGTCTTCGACCGACACCGAGAAGTCGCGGTTGTTGACGTATCCGGCGTAGCTCGCGGCGGCGGGGTCGGTGATGTCGTAGGTCATCACGCCGCCCACGCGCTCGAGACCGATGAAGGCGTAGGTGCGTCCGTCGACCTGCCCGATGGCGAGGTTCTCGGGCTCGGGGCCCTTGTCGTCGCTGCGGCCCTCGAGGTTCGACTCGGAGTGGTTCGAGTTGAAGAACTCCGGGTTCGCGTCGTGCGTGATCCGCTCGAAGTCGGAGCCCGAGTCGAACACCTGGGTGCCCTCGGTGGTCCACACCGAGAAGCCGCGGCCGCCGAACGTGTACAGCTCGGAGTAGCAGGTGCCGTCGGCGTTCAGCCCCATGTCGGTGGCGACGTTGAGGCGGCCCAGGTCGGCGTCGTCGAGCGAGCCGGCGAGCGGGCTGTCGGCGCAGACGGGGGCGAGGCCGTCGTCGCCGAGGTCCTTCACCCGGGCGGTGTCGTTGTACGCGCCCCACTCGCGGCCGTCGCCCTCGTTGGCGGTGACGAGGAAAGTCTCACCGTTCGCCTCGTAGGCCTGGATGCCGTCGGGCATGTACATGCCGAACAGGCCGGGGGAGGTCTTCTGCGTGTAGGTCGGCGCGTCCTCGGGGTCGCGGTCGCTCGCGTCGAGGGTATCGACGCCGTAGTCCTTGAACCCGAGGGGGCGGATGCCAGTGACCGAGGCCGACGCCAGGTCGACGGTCGCGACGGCGTTGGCCTCCTGCAGGGCGACGTAGGCGGTGCCGCCGGCGAGGGCGACGTACTCGGGCTCGAGGTTGCGGCTCACGCGGTTGGTGTCGAGCGGGGTGTCGCCCTGATCGGGGGCGGCGACGTCGGGGCCGAAGACGCGGACGGCGGGGTCGAGGGTCATCGACCCGCCCTGCTCGAAGGCTCCGAAGCCGGCCGTGCGCACGGCATCCTGGCTCGGGGCCGCCTTCTCGGCGGGCAGGGTGACGATACCGACAGACCCCTCGGGGTCGACCGTGAAGTCGTCGGCGGGCTCGCCCTCGTTGGCGACGACGGCGACCGTGCCGTCGGCCGAGAGCGTGACCATGTCGGGGAGGGCTCCGACGGTGACCTCGCCGAGCACGGTGGGCTCGGCGGCGTCGGCGTCGAAGAACACCAGGCGACCGGGGGCCGTCTTGTCGACGTTCTCGAGGGCGATCACGCCGAGTCCGTCGGCGCGCACGGCGAGCGAGTTGGCGACGCCGGTCCCGGTGATCGAGTACAGCTTGGCGGGGGCGGTCGGGGTGCTGCTGTCGAGCACGTCGACGGCCCCGGCCTGGGCGTTGACGACGAACAGGCGGTTCTTGTACGCGTGCACGATCTCGGCGGCCGACTGGTCGAACACCCCGGTCTCGTAGGTGCCGATCGGGCGCAGGCTCACCGCGCTGTCGGCGGGGGAGTCGCGCACCGGATCGGCGACGATGGCGGCGGACGCCGCGGTGACGCTCGACAGGGCGAGCGCGCACACGGCCGCCGCGGTCGCGGTCAGCGCGACGGTACGGCGAAGGAAGGGCGAAGGCATGGCTGTGTCCTCGGGGCAGGGGTGGCGTGCGATGGGGCGGCACGGGCACGCCGCGGGGGCGGCGAACGGGGCGAGTCTGCCCGGGGGCGGTGTCCCGCGGGTGAACGCGGGGCGAACGGCGACGCGGCGCTCCCGTCGCGGCCGAGCCGGTCTAGCCTGAGCGCATGACCACGCCGTCCGGTGCCCATCCCGACGAACCGCACCGTCAGGGCCTCGCGCAGCGACTCAACGGCCTGCGCGCCGGGGTGCTCGGGGCCGACGACGGCATCGTGTCGACCGCCGCCGTCGTCGTGGGCGTGGCCGGGGCGACGAGCGAGGTCGCCCCCGTGCTCGTGGCGGGTATGGCGGCGCTGGTCGGTGGGGCGGTGTCGATGGCGCTCGGCGAGTACGTCTCGGTCTCGAGTCAGCGCGACAGCGAGCACGCGCTCATCGAGAAGGAGCGCCGCGAACTGGCGGAGGCCCCGGATGCCGAGTTCGCCGAGCTCGTGGGACTGTACGAGGCGCGGGGACTGTCGACCGAGACGGCGACGCGGGTGGCGACCGAGCTCACGGCATCCGACGCCCTGAAGGCGCACCTCTCGGTCGAGCTGAACATCGACGCCGACGACGTGGTGAGCCCGTGGACGGCGGCGTTCGCCTCGGCGGTGGCCTTCACGGTGCCGTTGCTGACGATCCTGCTCCTGCCGGTCGAGGTGCGCGTCATCGCGACCTTCGCTGCGGTGCTGCTCGCGCTGGCCGTCACCGGGTACGTCGCCGCCTGGATCGGCGGGGCCCGTCGGGGGCGCGCGGTGGTGCGCATGGTGGTCGGCGGGGCGCTCGCGCTCGGGGCGACGTACGTCGTCGGCTCGCTGTTCGGCGGCATCGCGGCGTAAGTCCACACCCCTATCAATTACAAGGACGTCCAGGTAATCTGAGGAAGGCGACGACGCCGTCGCTCCACGAAGGAGAGCCGCATGGACACCACCCCTGCTCCCGCGCTCGCCGCCGCACCCGCGGGCGCGCTGTCGGCAGAAGAGCGCACCGCCATCCTCGACGCCGTCCGCGACTTCGCCGCGACGGAGTTCGCTCCGCACACCCTCGAATGGGATGCCGAGAAGCACTTCCCCCGCGACGTGCTGCGGCGCGCGGGAGAGCTGGGTCTCGGCGGCGTCTACGTCAGCGAAGACGTGGGCGGCGCCGGGCTGTCGCGGGCCGACGCCGTGGCGATCTTCGAGGAGCTCGCGTACGGCGACCCGACGGTGACGGCCTACATCACGATCCACAACATGGTCGCGTGGATGATCGACGCCTACGGCGACGAGGCGCAGCGAGCGCGGTGGCTCCCCGGCCTCGTCGCCATGGACGACCTGGGTGCGTACTGCCTCACCGAGCCGGGTGCCGGCTCCGACGCCGCGGCGATCACCACCTCGGCCATCCGTCACGGCGACACGTACGTGCTCACGGGCGTGAAGCAGTTCATCTCGGGTGCCGGCGAGGCCTCGGTCTACGTCGTCATGGCTCGCACGGGCGAGCCGGGGGCGCGCGGGATCAGCGCGTTCCTCGTGCCCGCCGACGCCGAGGGACTGTCGTTCGGCGCGAACGAGAAGAAGATGGGCTGGAACGCCCAGCCCACCCGTCCCGTGATCCTCGACGAGGTGCGCGTGCCGGCCGAGAACCTGCTCGGGGGCGAGGGCCGGGGGTTCTCGATCGCCATGACCGCGCTGAACGGCGGGCGACTCAACATCGCGACCTGCTCGATCGGTGGCGCCCGCTGGGCCCTCGACCGCTCCGTCGCGTACGTGCACGAGCGCTTCACGTTCGGCGAGGCGCTCGCCGAGAAGCAGTCGGTGGTGTTCGCCGTCGCCGACATGGCCACCGAGCTCGAGGCCGCGCGGCTGCTCGTGCGCGACGCGGCGCGGGCCCTCGACGCGAAGACCCCCGATGCCGCGACCCGCTGCGCGATGGCGAAGCGCTTCGCGACCGACGTGGGCTTCCGTGTCGCGAACGAGGCCCTGCAACTGCACGGCGGCTACGGCTATCTGCAGGAGTACGGGATCGAGAAGGTCGTGCGCGACCTGCGCGTGCACCAGATCCTCGAGGGCACCAACGAGATCATGCGTCTGATCGTCGGCCGGAGCGTGCTGGCCGCCTGACGCCAGAGGCTCGCCCGATGTCGGGGGAGCGTGCGAGCATGCCGGTGCGGGGTCGTCCGCGCCGACACGACGGGAGTGACATGACGGAGCAGGATGCCGGGTACGAGACGATCCGAGTCGAGCGGCGAGGTCGCGTGGGGTGGATCACGCTCGACCGCCCCGAGGCGCTCAACGCCCTGAACACCCAGACGATGCGCGACGTGGTCGCCGCCGCCGAAACCTTCGACGCCGACACGGGTATCGGCGCGATCGTCGTCACCGGCAGCGAGAAGGCCTTCGCCGCGGGCGCCGACATCAAAGAGATGGAGCAGATGTCGGGACTCGACATGACGCTCACCGACCACTTCGGGGCGTGGAGTCGGTTCGCCGCCGTCCGCACCCCGGTCATCGCCGCGGTGTCGGGGTACGCCCTGGGCGGCGGGTGCGAGCTCGCGCTCATGTGCGACGTGATCCTGGCCTCCGATCGCGCGAGGTTCGGTCAGCCCGAGGTGCAGTTGGGGGTCATTCCGGGCATGGGCGGAACGCAGCGGCTCGTGCGGGCGCTCGGCTACTACAAGGCCGCCGAACTCGTGCTGACGGGCCGCATGATCGACGCCGCCGAGGCCGAACGCGCGGGACTGGTGTCGCGCGTGGTGCCGGCCGCCGACCTGCTCACGGAGGCCGAGGCGGTCGCGACGGCGATCGCCGAGAAGCCGCTGCCCGCCCTGTACGCGGCGAAGGCCGCCCTCGACGTGGCGATGGAGTCGACCCTCGCCGAGGGGCTGCGCTTCGAGGGACGGGCGTTCGCCGCCCTCTTCGACACCGCCGACCAGAAAGAGGGGATGGCGGCGTTCCGCGAGAAGCGGGCTCCGTCGTACACCCACCGATGAACGGCGTGGCGCGGCGGGATCTCGCGGCGGGCGTCCACCGCGTGCTGCTGCCGCGCGGGACGACCGCGGCACGGGGCCTCGGCGAGATTCAGAGCGGGTCGGGCACGGGCGCGGGGTCGGCGAAGTCGCCGGCACCCTTGCGGAAGCGCGCGATGATCCGCACCAGCGCCGTCGCGTCGTCGTCCTCGAGCCCCAGGTCGGCGAACACCGCGTTCAGCGCGTCGGTCGCCTCGTCGACGCGCCGCCGACCGGCCTCGGTGAGGGACAGCAGCGCGGCCCGGCCGTCGGTCGGGTGCGGTTCGCGGGTCACGTATCCGTCGCGCGCGAGTCGCTCGACCGTGTTCGTCACGCTCGTCGGATGCACCTGCAGACGCGCGATGGCGCTGGCCATCGGCATCCGTCCCTCGCGGGTGAAGGCGAGCAGCCGCAGCAGCTCGAACCGCGAGAACGACAGGTCGAAGGGCTTCAGCGCCCGGTCGATGGATGCCATCAACAACTGGTGCGCACGGATCACCGAGGTCACGACCGTCATGCCGTCGGCGGCGTCGTCCCACCCGTGCGCCAGCCACTGGCGCTTGGCCTCGGCGATCGGGTCGGCGGGCAGTCGTCGCGTCATCGGTCCTCCTCGCGCTTCACGGTACCCCTCGCGCGCGGCCCGCGCCGGGCGGCGGTGCGCCGCGCGGCGGGTTCTCGCCCCCTCGGCGGGCGCGAGGGCCGTGCATTCCCCGCCGCCACTTTCCGACCGCGGCGAGGCCGCGGCATCCGTCCCCCGACCGAAGGAGCCGCGTCGATGAAGATCGTGGTCGCGATCAAGGAAGTACCCGACACCTGGGGAGAGCGTCGTCTCGACCTCGAAACCGGTCTGACCGACCGGGGAGCGTCGGCGCCGGTGCTCGACGAGATCGGTGAACGCGCCGTCGAGACCGCCCTCGCCTACGCCGACGCGCACGAGGGGACCGAGGTGGTGGTGCTGACGATGGCGCCCGCCTCGGCGACCGCGACCGTGCGCAAGGCCCTCGCGATGGGGGCGACGTCGGCCGTGCACGTGGTCGACGACACCCTGCGCGGCGCCGACCTGCTGCTGACCGCCGAGGTGCTGGCCGCCGCGATCCGACGCACCGGGTTCGACCTCGTCATCGCGGGCAACCTGTCGACCGACGGCGGCGGAGCGGTCGTTCCCGCGATGATCGCCGAGATACTCGGGGTGCCGCAGCTGACCGCCCTGTCGAGCCTCGACGTGTCGGAGGCCGCGGTGGCCGGTGATCGCGTGAGCGACGCGGGGACGATGCGGGTGTCGGCGGCGTTGCCGGCGGTCGTCTCGATCACCGAGGCGCTCCCCGAGGGGCGTTTCACCACGTTCAAGGGCATCATGGCAGCCAAGAAGAAGCCCTACGAGACCCTCGATGCCGAAGCGCTCGGCGTCGAGGCCGAGAACCCCGCCGTGCCGCGGTACATCATGCTGTCGGTCGCCGAACGTCCGCCGCGTGCGGCGGGCACGAAAATCGTCGACGAGGGCGATGCGGGCGAGAAGCTCGCGGCGTTCCTCGTGGCCGAGGGCGTGGCGTGATGGGTGCGGCGCTGGTTCTGCTGGAGGTGCTTCCCGGGGGCGCGCTCGCCGCGTCGGCGCCGGGACTGCTGGCGGCGGCGGCCGCGGTGGGGGATCCCGTCGCCGTGATCGCCGCCCCCGAGGCGGTGCTCGAGGGCGCTGCCGCCGAGGCGGCCGGGCTCGGGGCTGTGCGCGTGCTCACCGCCGCCACCGACGCCGACGCCCTCACCGTGCCGGTCGTCGACGCGCTGGCGGCGGCGGTGGCGCGCGAAGACGTCGCCCTCGTGCTGGCCTCGAACGCCGTCGAAGCGCGCGATGCCGTCGCGCGACTGGCGGCGCGCATGCGGCTCCCGCTCGCCACCGACATCGTGGGCCTGGGCCGCGACGACCTCGGCGTCGTCGCGCGGCACTCGGCCTTCGGCGGCGGTTTCACCGTCGAGGGAGCCCCGACCTTCGGCCCCCTCGTCGCGACGCTGCGCCCCGGCGCCGTCGACGGGCGCCTCGACGCGCAGCCCCTCGTCGTCGACCGGCTCGAGGTGACGGCCTCCGGTGCCCCGGCGGCCCGGATCGAGGGCTTCGCCGAGACCACCGCCCCCTCGTCGCGTCCCGAACTGCGCGGAGCCGCGGCCGTCGTCGCGGGCGGACGCGGGGTGGGCTCGCGCGAGGACTTCGCTCTCGTCGAGCAGCTCGCCGACGCGCTCGGAGCGGCCGTCGGCGCCTCGCGCGCGGCCGTCGACGCGGGATACGTGCCGGCGGCGGCGCAGGTCGGGCAGACGGGGGTGTCGGTGTCGCCGCGGCTGTACGTCGCCCTCGGAATCTCGGGGGCGATCCAGCACCGCGCGGGCATGCAGACCGCGCGCACGATCGTCGCGATCGACAAAGATCCCGACGCGCCCATCTTCGCCATCGCCGACTTCGGTATCGTCGGAGATCTGTTCACCGTCGTCCCGCAACTCCTCAGCGCGCTCGCCGCGCGCAAGAAGTAGCCCGCGAGAAGTAGCCCCACGAAGTAGATGGCGTCCACACCACCCACCCCGCGTCGCGGGCTGCCGCGCATCCCCGGCGGGGAGCCCTGGCCGCCCGCGGCGTCCGGCGCGCCCGGGCAGGACTCCGCCGACGAGTCGGCGGCACCGCTCGGCACCGGATCGGCTGAGCCGGAGCAGGCCGCGTCGCACCAGCCGGAGTCACAGTCCGACGCCGCGCTCCCGACCGCGCCCCCCGCCACCGGCGGCTCCGTGTTTCCGGATGCCGCGCGTGCGAGCACGCCCGAGGTGCGGCGGGGTCTGCCGCGGGAGCCGGGCGGCGAGCCGTGGCCGGCCGCTCTCGCGCCGGCGCCGACCGACATCACGACCGAGACCGCGGCGGAGCCCACCGTCGCCGAAGCGCGTCCGCGCGTGGGCGCCGCGGCGGCCGAGACGGTCCCTCCGTCCGGGTCGACCGGTGCCGGCGACGACACCGTCGCGAAGGCGTCGGGTGAAGCAGCGTCGGGTGAAGCAGCGTCGGGTGAAGCCGCGTCGGACGTGCGCCGAGGCCTGCCGCGCGCGCCGGGCGGCGAGCCCTGGCCGCCGGCAACCGTGCGCCCGTCGTCCGCGCCATCGGAGCCGTCATCCGTCGCGGCGGTGCCCGCGGAGCACCCGCGCTCCGGCTCCGCCTCGACGCCGACCCCGCCCGCCGCGGCGGTGCCCGCCGAGCACCCGCGCTCCGATTCCCCCTCGACGCCGACCCCGTCCGCCGACCAGGCGCCCGCGTCCGCTCCCGGCGACGCGGCGATGCCGTCCCCGGATTCCACCACCCCCGCCGCGCCTCGACCGCCGCTGACCGTGCCCCGAACCGTCTGGCCGGGGGCCGCGGCATCCGCACACCGGTCGAAAGGCGCGGAGCCGAAGCGGCTCGGTCCGTACACGGCGGTGCAGTGGCTCGGATCGGCTGCCGTGCTGGGCGTGTTCGCGCTCGCGCTCGCGGCCATCGTGGTGCTGCTCGCCCGCTTCGTCCTGGCGCTCGAGCCGGGGCGGGAGTTCCTCGCGGCGTTCCCGGGCGAGTACCCGCTGCCCGAGGGGGCGCCCGTCGGTCTGCCGGTGTGGCTGAACTGGTCGCACTTCCTCAACAGCTTCTTCCTGCTGTTCATCATCCGCACCGGCTGGCAGGTGCGGCGCGAGAAGCGCCCCGCGGCGTTCTGGTCACCGCGCAAGAACAAGCGGCGCCGCATCAGCCTGGGCCTGTGGTTCCATCAGGCGATCGACATCCTGTGGATCGCCAACGGCGTGATCTTCGTGGTGCTGCTGTTCACCACGGGGCAGTGGATGCGCATCGTCCCCACCTCGTGGGAGGTCTTCCCCCACGCGCTGTCGGCGGCCCTGCAGTACGTGTCGCTCGACTGGCCGACCGAGAACGGCTGGGTCAACTACAACAGCCTGCAGCAGCTGTCGTACTTCGCGATCACGTTCGTCGCCGCGCCCCTGGCCATCATCAGCGGTGTGCGACTGTCGGGCGTATGGCCGAAGGACGCCGAGCGTCTCAACCGGCTGTACCCGGTGGAGTGGGCGCGCAAGATCCACTTCCCGGTGATGCTGTTCTTCGTGGCGTTCATCGTGGTGCACGTCGGCCTCGTGCTGGCCACCGGCGCCCTGCGCAACCTGAATCACATGTACGCCGCCCGCGGGTCCGTCGACCCGGGCGAGTACACCAGCGATCCGACCGGTCTGCTGATCTTCGCGGCATCCCTGCTGGTGATGGCCGCCGGATGGGTCGCCGCCCGTCCGCGCGTGCTCGTGCCGATCGCCCGCCTGTTCGGCGACGTCAAGCAGCGCTGATCCGGGGCGGGGTGCCGAGACCGCACTCGATCGCCCAGGACGTATGTGTTCGTCAACGAACGGGTGCGTCTTCGACGATCAACTGCGGTCTCGCGACGCCCGCCCCTCGCCCGTCCCCGCCGCCCGTGCCGGCGCCGCGCGGCGGCCGCGCGGGCGGGCGGTCAGACCGCCGTCGCTCGACCCGCGGCGAAGCCCTCGGCGTAGGCCTCGTCGGCGCCCTGGCGGAACATGTCACGCGCCGGGTCGCGCACGATCGAGCGGGCACCGGGCAGGTCGAGGTCGCCGACCAGGTCGGCGCGACCCCGCACGATGGCCACGGGGCGGCGGGCGGCCTTGCCCTTGACCAGGTCGGTGGCGGCCGCGAGCTCGTCGGCGACGCACGGCAGAGTCACCACGAGCGGGCGGCCCTCGGCATCGGTGGTTCCGCGGAGATCCTCGAAGACATGGATGCCACCCGCCCCGATCGCGTGGTCGGTCTGACCCTCGCGCCACGCGCGGCCGAGCGTGTCGGTGATGATCACACCGACGTGGGCACCGGTGGCGGTGCGCAGCCCGGTGGCCAGCGCCCGCGCCGAGGCGTCGGGGTCGACCGGCAGCAGCAGCACCGTGCCCTCGGGGGTGTTGCTCGCATCGACGCCGGCCGCGGCCGACACGATGCCCAGCGGGTTCTCGACGATGCGCGTCACGTGTCCCGCCGGCGAGGTGCGCGAGGCCACGAGACGCACGGTCTCGCGCGTGATCGCGTCTTCGCGATCCGACGCGTGGATGATGCGGCCCTCGGCCTTCGACACGATCTTGCTCGTGACCACGACGATGTCGCCGTCGCGCAGGGCCGTCTCGTCGCCGGGCGTGGAGGTCACGGCATCGAGGATCACCCCGACGAGGTCGTCGCCCGGGGTGATCTCACGGATGCCGTCTGGGGCCCAGATCTGCAACACGTCAGCGGACGAAGCGCACCTCGGTGAGCTCCTCACCGAGGAACGGCTGCACCTGCGAAGCGCCGTCGAGCGAGAACCCGTTGCGGGTGTAGAACCGGTGCGCGCGCGGGTTGTCGTCGGCGACCCACAGGTACACGCCTTCGCCGTCGTCGATGGCGGCGTCGAAGAGCTGCTGGCCGATCCCGGTGCCGTGGAAGGCGTCGAGCAGGTAGATGAAGTACAGCTCGCGCTCGCGCGGGGCGTCGTCGTCGCGGGCGGGACCCGAGCCGACGAAGCCGACGATCTCGCCGTCGACGAGGGCGGCGTGCATGCGGTAGTCGTCGCCCTGCGAAGCCCAGTGGGTCCAGAGCTCGGCCATGCGGCGGGGGGAGACCGCTTCGAGGGCGGCGGTGCTGATCAGGTGATCGTAGGTCTCGTGCCAGCAGGTGGCGTGCACGCGGCCCAGGGCCTCGGCATCCACGTCTCGCACCGGACGGACGACGATGTCGGTTCGGGATTCCGCAGTCATGGCGCGACTCTACGCGCGGGCTCGGCGCGCGGGAAATCGGGCGAGGACGCGCCGTGGATGCCGGAGGGGCACGCCGCGCGTGCTGTGGTGAATCGACAAAGCAATCGCCGGTTCGTCGTCGAATCGCTACGCTCGCCCCTCGTGAACGTCCTCTGGCGCACCCTTCTCGTGCTCGTCCGTGCCCGCCGTCGCCTGCGGCGTGAGGGACCCCTCGATCCGAACACGGTGACGCGGCTGCGCATCCGCGTGCTGCCCACCGACATCGACCTGCTGCGGCACCTGAACAACGGTCGGTACCTGTCGCTGTTCGACCTCGGACGGTGGGACCTGCTGACCCGCGCGGGCCTCGTCTCGGCGATGACCGCGCAGGGCTGGTACGCCGTGGTGGCGGCCGAGACGATCACGTTCCGCCGCTCGCTCGAGCTCTGGCAGCGCTTCGACCTCGAGACGCGTCTGATCGGCCACGACGACCGCGCGGTCTACCTCGAGCACCGCGCGCTCGTGAAGGGCGAGATCTACGCGCGCGCGATCATCCGCGCCCGCATCCTGCGACGCACCGGCGGAACGGTGCCGCACGACGAGCTCTTCGCCGCGGTCGGCCGGCCCGAGGGGCTGCCCGACATCGAGGAGTGGGTGCACGAGTGGGCCGACGGTTCATCGCTGCCGTCGACGAAGCGTCCGGCGCCCAGCGTCTGGGAGTGACGTCGGGGCTGGTTCCCCGCGCGACCGGCCCGGCTCAGCGCGCGAAGCGCCCGTCCAGCCAGGCGACCTGCCGCATCCAGTGCCGGTGTCCGCCGCCCTCGTGCCCGTTGTACGGGTACACCTCGATCGCCGCGTCCTCGGACGCGAGGGCGTGAAACGCCGCGAACACGCCCGAGGGCAGCACGACGTCGTCCATCAACGCGACCGAGAAGAACGCCGGCGCCGTGATGCGCCGGGCGAGGATGGCGCCATCGACGTACGACAGCGTCTCGAGCACGCGGGCGGCGTCGTCTCGGTGCACCGCGAGGAACCTCGTGATCTCGGTGAAGGGCGCCGACGGCGTGCGCACGATCGCGTTCGGGAAGTCGCACAGGAACGGCACGTCGGGAAGCACCGCGGCCACGGCGTCGCCGGCGAGGGCCGCGGCGGCGATCGAGAGTCCGCCGCCCTGGCTCGCTCCGGTCACCGCGATGCGTGAGGCGTCGACTCCCGGCATCCGCCCGACCTCGTCGACGAGACGCACGGCGTCGGTGCAGAGGCGGCGGTAGTAGTAGTCGCGGGGATCGCGGATGCCGCGGGTCATCACGCCCGGGAACGCGGCGGCCGAGCCGTGGGGATCGGGGGTCTCGCCCACGCTCCAGGCCGATCCCTGGCCGCGGGTGTCCATGATGACGTGGACGTACCCGGCGGCGGCCCAGTTCGTGCGCTCACCGGGGAGGCCGCGGCCTCCGCCGTAGCCGATGTACTCGATGACGGCGGGCAGCACCTCGTCGCCGTGTGGACGCACGACCCAGCCGCGGATCTCGTCGCCGCCGAAGCCGGTGAACGTCAGGTCGTGCACGCTCAGTGCGCGCACGGGGCCGTCGACCGGGGTCAGGACCGTGGGGCCGGCGGCCTCGCGGGCCGCGGCGAGCGTCTCGCCCCAGAACGCGTCGAGGTCGGCGGGTGCGGTGAGCGCCGGGCGGTACTCGCGCAGCAGCTCGAGCGGCAGGTCGGTGAAGGTCTGAGCCATGCGTGGTCTTTCGTCGGTGAAGGGGTGACCCGACAGTAGCGAACCGGCGGCGCCTCGACCCGAGTCGCGACCGGCCGCGTAACGAACCGTGCGCCGCGACCGTCGCGCCGCGACCCGCGCTCCGCGCCGATCCGCGGGTTGCGCGGCGGGCCGTCGGGATGCCACGCGCGCGATCCCTAGGCTGGCCGCATGAGCACGAAAGACCCGCGCGCCACCGGTTTTGCGCTCTCCTCCGACGTTCCCGCCCGGGCAGCCGCGCGCGCGGCGACCTTCGTGCCGCGCCACCCCGCCCCCGCCGCGCCGACCCGCCGTGGCGAGATGCCGCTCGACGCCGAGGCCGCGGAGTTCACCGCCGCGGTGGCCGACGGCGTGCTGCGCCCCGAGAGCACGACGGCCGCGGCCGCGGCGCTGCACCGCCTCGCCGAAGACGTGCCCGCGACCCTGCCCTGGTTCGTGCGGGGAGCGATCCAGCTGGGCGGGGCGGTGGCGCCCGTGCTGCCCACGCCCGCCGTTCCCCTCGCCCGCCGCGCGCTGCGCGATCTGCTCGCGGGCCTCGCGCTCGATGCCCGCCCCGAACGCCTCGGTGCCGGCATCGGCGCCCTCCGTACCCCCGACGCCGCGGTCGACGTGCGGCTCGTCGGCCCCGCCGTGCTCGGCGAGGCCTCGGCGCGGCGCCGACTCGACGGCATCCGTGCCCTGGCCGCCCGCGACGACGTAGACCGCCTCTCGCTCGCGGTGGCCGACGCGGTGGCGGGGCTCTCGCCCTGGGCGTTCGACGCCGACGTCGATCACGCCGCCG
This sequence comes from Microbacterium sp. CFBP 8801, assembly GCF_014839455.1. Lineage (NCBI taxonomy): Bacteria > Bacillati > Actinomycetota > Actinomycetes > Micrococcales > Microbacteriaceae > Microbacterium > Microbacterium sp. CFBP 8801. The sequence goes on from NZ_JACYNU010000003.1 coordinate 97,649, forward strand.
AGCGGCTTCTGCCGCTGTACCTGGATGCCGCGTCGACCGGCACCCACCTGACGCTCGTCGTCGACGGTCGAGACGATCTCGACCTCACCGTCGCCGTACTGACCCGCGTGCTCGAAGAGCCCCGCCTGCGGGATCTCACGGCGGGGATCGCGCTGCCGGTCGCCGTCGTCGAGAGCCTCGACGCGGTGCGCGAGCTGGCGGCGTGGGCGCGCGTGCGCGTCGCCGACGGCGGTGCCCGCCTCACGGTTCGGCTGAGCGATGCGCCCTCGCAGACCCCGGATGCCGTGACCGCGGCCCGACACGGGTGGAGCGCCCCGGCGGCGGCCGGACGCGACGACGTCGATGCCCTCGCCGTGCGGGCGCTCCGCGACGCGGTGAGTGCGCGCGGCCGCGAGGGTCTCACGGTCGAGTTCGCGACCGCGGATCCTGAACGCGCGGCGCTGGTGCTCGCCGTCGCAGCGAGCGCGGGGGCCGCGCCGACCCTGGTGCTGCCCGCCTCGACGTCGTGGTTCCCCGACGCCGCGCACATCGTCGCGGCCGCAGCCGTGCACCCCGATGACCTCGACGCGGTCGCTGCCCGCCTGGCGTCGGCGTACGCGCGTGTCGTGGCGAGCGCTCCCGCGCTGCCAGTGACGGCGCCCGCCGCCCCGCGCCCGGCCGCGGGAGCGGAGCGCGCCGAAGACCCCGACGACGCGGGCGATGCCGACGCGCCGGACGCGTCCGCCGAGCGGGACCCCGGGGACGGAGCCGACACCGCCCCCCTCGACGAGGTGTTGCGGCCCGACGCGGTCGCGCCCGAGACCGCGGCGGTGGCTGCCCGTGCGCGTCGCGCCCTCGCCGCCGCCGACGCTCCTGCGCCCGCCGGGCGCGCCCCGCACCGCGACCTCGCAGCCGACCCCGCGATCCTGCGCGAGCGGGCCGACGACGACGCCGCCGAGCCCGGACTCACCCAGGCGGTGCTCGGCATCGCGCGGGAGGCCGCGGCATCCGGTGACACCTCCGCCCTCGGCCCCGACGTGCAGCAGATGCTCTTCGGCGGGCAGGCGTTCGTCGACACCGCGGTCTTCTCGGCGCGCGAGAGCGCCGAGCTCGCGGGCGGAGCGCCCGGTTTCCGCAACGTCGCCGACACCGACCCCACCGTGCCCGACGACCGCGCCTGGGCGCTCGCCGCCCTCGGTCGCGCCGACGGGTCGACCGCCGGAGACGCCACCGCCGCGGCGGGACGCATCGACGACGAACCCGGCCTCGACGCCGTGATCGAGGGCGTGCGCACGGCCGCCGAGCCCTGGGGAGCGCTCGCGGCGGTCGATCGCTCCGCCGTGCTGCTGTCGGCGGCGCGCGCGCTCGAGGAACGCCGCGCCGAGCTCATCGAGGTGCTGGCGTCGGAGGGCGGGGCGCTCGTCGCCGAGGCCGATGTCGAGGTGAGCCAGGCGGTCGACGCGGCCGGGTACTACGCCTCGACGGTGAAGGAACTCGACCGGGTGCCGGGAGCGGTGTTCCTCCCCGATCGGGTCACCGTCGTCGCCCCGCGGTGGAACGCGCCGGTGGGGCTCTGCGCCGCCGAGACGCTCGCCGCGCTGGCCGCCGGTTCGGGGGTGCTGCTCACCCCGTCGCCGCGGGCGCGTCGCAGCGGCGCCGTCGTGGCCGAGGCCCTGTGGGCGGCCGGTGTTCCGCGCGACCTGCTGGCGTTCGTCGACCTCAACGAAGACGCCTCGGGGCGCGCGCTGATCGTGCATCCCGGTGTCGACCGCGTGCTGCTGGCCGGTGCCCGCTCGACCGCCGAGCGCTTCGCCGCGTGGCGTCCGGCCCTGCCGGTGCAGGCGTTCACCGCCGGACGCAATGCCGTGATCGTCGCGCCGTCGGCCGATCTCGACGAGGCCGTCGCCGACATCGTCGGCAGCGCCTTCGCGCGCGCGGGCCAAGCGGCCACCGCCGCCTCGCTGGTGATCCTCGTGGGCGCCGTGGCCCGTTCGTCGCGCTTCACCGACCAGCTGAAGGATGCCGTCTCGTCGCTGCGCGTCGGGCCGGCGGTCGATCCGTTGTCCGACGTCGGCCCACTCGTCGAAGAGCCCACGGGCGAGGTGCGCCGTGCGCTGACTGTGCTCGGCGACGGCGAACGGTGGCTGGTGCAGCCGCGCGAACTCGACCTCGGACCCGAGACGGCCGGACGCTTCTGGACGCCGGGCGTGCGCACCGGTGTCACCGCCGGGTCGCACCTCACCCGTGCCGCGATCGCGGCCCCGGTGCTCGGCATCCTGCACGCGCCGACCGTCACCCGCGCGATCGAGATGCAGAACGCGATCGGCTCGGGCTTCATCGCCGGGCTCCACACCCGCGACGCGGCCGACCTCGAACTCTGGCTCGATACGGCCGAGGCGGCCGTGCTGCGCGTGAACCGTCCGACCTCGGGCGCCGTCGTGCAGCGCGAGCCCCTCGGCGGCTGGGGTGACGCGGCGGTCGGCACCGGCGCGATGGCGGGCGGACCGCACCGCCTCGTGACGCTGGGGTCGTGGCGGCCGTCGTCGGGCGGGGCCGCATCGTCGACCCTGCACCTGCGCGGGCTGGACAGTCGCATCACCGGGCTCATCGAGGCGGCGCAACCCACGCTGTCGTACGAGGCCTTCGATTGGCTGCGGCGCGGCGCGCTGTCGGACGCCGTGGCGTGGGACCGCGAGTTCGGCCGCGTGAAGGACGTCTCGCGCCTCGGCGTGGAGCGCAACCTCTGGCGGTACCGCCCGGCCGACGTCGCCATCCGCGCCACCGCCGACGCCACGTGGCAGGCGGTGCTGCGCGTGCTCGTCGCGGCGGTGCGCTCGGGGTCGACGTTCACCCTCAGCTCGCCCGTCGGCCTTCCCGCGGCGGTGCGCCACCTGCTCAGCGAGAGCAACGTCGCCGTCTCGGTCGAGAGCGACGCGGAGTGGTTGCAGCGGTTGGCGGGGGGCACCCCGGAGGCCGCCGAGACCGAGGCCACCGACCTGATCGCCGCCCCGCGGCTCGCCCGTGTGCGACTCGTCGGCCCGGCGGCGACCGTGTCGACGCTGCGGGCGGCCGCCGCCGAGACGGTCGCGGGCGACGTGTCGCTGACGGTCTACGCCGACGAGGTGACCACGGCCGGGCGCCTGGAGCTGCTGCCGTTCCTGCGCGAGCAGTCGGTGTCGATCGGCGCGTTCCGCTTCGGTCGGCGCGACGCGTGGAGCGCCGAGGTCATCTGACGCCGACGGCGCAACCGAGCGCCGAGACTGCACTCGTTCGTAGAGGACGCAGCCGATCGGGGCCATGGCATGCGGCTTCGGCGATCCGGTGCGGCCTCGGCGGCGCGGGGAGCCCGCCCGGCGCGCGCCGTCGCACGCCGGGCGGGCTCGGGTCCTACTGGATGCCCTCGCGCACGAGCCGCCACTGCTGGCACGTGAGACCGTTGGCGGTCCACTGCTGCGCGGCGGCGCCATCGGCGGTCGAGCAGCCGTCGATCTCGAGCAGCTTGCCGCTGTTCGCGTTGGTGAAGGTCCACCAGCCGCCGCTCGTCGCGGCGTTCCAGTTCTGCGTCGTGTTGCCCGTGGGACCCCACTGCGCGGCGTCGACGCCGTCAGCGGTCGCGGCTCCCGGGATCTCGAGCAGCTTGCCGCTGTTGAGGTTCACCAGCTGCGTCATCGCTCCGGTGGGGCGAAGCGTCCACCTCTGTGTCGCGTTCTCCGTCGGGCCCCACTGCCCCACAGCAGCGCCGTCGGCGAGGGAGGCCGATCCGACCTCGAGGAGCTTCCCGCTGTTGCGGTTGACGACCTGGAATTGCGGGTCGAGTGTGCTCGAGCGCCACACGTGCAGCGTGTCGATCTCGGCGAAGCCCGTGCCCTTGGTGAACCGGATGGTGTTGACGCCCGAGGTCAGGGTGACCGTCTTCTGCGCCCAGGCGTAGCGGCCCCAGTCGACGGTCGCCGGGTAGGAGATCGCCGAACTGGTCCCGCCGTTGACGCTGACACCGTGGGTGGACGTGCTGCCGCTGCCGTTGTCGTACCGGATGTTCAGCGTGTACTGACCCGCGGCCGGGGCGCGGACGGTGAACTGCACCGAGCTCCCGGCGTTGTTGATGTTGCCAACCTTGAGACCGTTCGACGCCTGCACGTGCGCGACCACCGTGGCGTCCGTGATCGTCGCCTTCTCCGCCTCGTACTGCTGGGCATCCACCGGGATCGATCCGACGCGGATGTCGTTGAGTCCGGTGGCGGTGTTCTCGACGTTGGTCGCCTGGTAGAGCGTGCGCCCGTCGGTGCCGACGTCGAGACCCTGCGCGAAGCCGCTGAAGTTCCCGCCCTGCGTGTCGCTCGCGTCGTACGTCACGGGCATCGGGAGGCGCTCCCAGGCGCCGGCGCCCAGGTTGTAGTTGACGTAGAGGTTCTGGCCGCCGTCGATGGCCCCCGACGAGGTCAGCGACCACTTGGATGCCACGATGACCATGCCCTTCGGGCCCCCGCCCGGCACCCACTTCACGTACGGCGAGGAGCCGATCCCGCGCCCGTCGGCGAGACGGATGGGGGTGCCGATGCTGGTCGTGTCGCCCCAGTTCAGCCCGTCGGTGGACGTCTTGAAGTAGACCGGCGCGGTGTTCTGCGACTGGCTCGGGCGATTCACGACCTCGAAGGTGGCGATGTAGCGCCCGTCGGGGAGCTTGGCGACCGTGATCATTCCCGGGCGGTCGCTCTGGTTCGGCGGTGCCGAAACGTTCGACAGCGCGCCCCACGTCTGCCCGCCGTCGGTGGAGCGGCGGTACGACACGGCCTGGAGGACGCCGGATGCCTTCTGCCGCTCGTCGGAGTAGTACGCCACGAGACCGCCCCCGCCGTCGACCGCGAAGGAGGGCTCCCAGACGGTGGTCGTCGTGGAGGAGGGGCTGGGGTCGTACACCGCGGGGCCGCCGGAGTCGATGGTGCTGAGGAACGACCAGGTGGCGCCTCGATCCGCGCTCTTGTAGACGACGAGCCGGCTGCTCGAGCGGTCCTCGGGCATGATCATTCCGGTCAGCAGGAGCGTGCCCGCGGGGAGCGAGCCCGAAGCCTGCGGGAGCTCGTAGAGGAACGGCTGCGCTGTGCGCGTGTATCCGGGGAAGGTGCTGCTGGGGTCGACGTCGGCGATCTTCGTCCACGACGACCCGTCGTCAGCGCTGCGATAGATGGGATAGACCTGTCGCCCGTTCTGGAGGACGAGCTTGTCGAAGGTGACGAGCTGCGTGCCGTTGTTCGACCCGTTGTTCTTCAGGACGACGATCTTCGCGTACGTCGTGCCGGCGGGAGTGCCGCCCTCGGGGTTGAACGACGACCCCGCCGGGGGCGAATAGACCACCGAGCCGTTGCCGGTCGTCACCGCTGAGGCGGGGGCCGAGGCGGCGATCCCGCCGACGGCCAGGACCGCGGCGGTCAGTGCCGCGGCGAGAAGGCGCGATCGTCGTCGCGCGAGGGAAGAAGGGTGTGGCATGTTCTGTGCTCCTCTGGGTGGAGGCGGCTGCCGGTGCGCGCCCGCGTCGGCGCAGCGACCCGCTCGGTGCGAATGGAGTCTCGACCGCGCTACTACAACGTTGTAGAGACGGCACGACCGTAAACGGCCGCGAGCTTCGCCGTCAAGGCTTCCTGTGCAACGTTGTAGAGTCTCGACCAGAACGAGGGGGATGCCATGACGGCGACGCTGCACGACGTGGCCCGCGCGGCCGGGGTGTCGATCAAGACGGTCTCGAACGTGATCAACAACTATCCGCACGTGCGCGACGCGACTCGAGAGCGGGTCGAAGCGGCGATCGACGAGCTTCAGTATCGACCCAACCAGGCCGCCCGCACCCTGCGATCGGGGCGCACCGACATGATCGGCCTGATCGTGCCGGATCTGCGCAACCCGTACTTCGCCGAACTCGCTGACGATGTCATGCGCGCGGCGCGCGCGCACGGGTTCTCGGTGCTCATCGAGCAGTTCGACGCGGATCGCGACAGTGAGCTCGCGGCCCTGCGTGGGGCGCGTCGCCGGGGTCTCGACGGCGTGCTGTATTCGGTGCTCTCCCTCGGGGAGGACGACGCGCCCCTGCTCGACGAGGTCGGCATGCCCATGGTGCTGCTGGGGGAGCGGATCTTCCACTCCGCCCACGACCACGTGACGATGCGCAACACCGAGGCGGCTCGCGCGGCCACGGCGCACCTGCTTGCCGCGGGGCGTCGGCGCGTGCTGGCTCTCGGCTCGCACCCGGGAGAGATCGTCGGGTCCGCGGGGCTCCGCCTGCGCGGCTACGAGGCTGCTCTCGCCGACGCGGGACTCGAGGTCGATCCCGTCCTGGTGGTGCCCGTCGACCGTTGGCATCGCGTCGACGGTGCCGATGCGATGCGCGCGGTGCTCGATACGGGCCTCGATTTCGATGGCGTCGTCGCTTTCAACGACTCGATCGCGCTCGGGGCGATGCGCGTGATGCTCGAACGGGGTATCCGCATCCCCGAGGAGGTCGCCCTCGTCGGCTTCGACGACCTCGACGAGACCCGCTATTCACTGCCGGCGCTGACGACGATCGATCCTGGCCGCTCCGAGATCGCGCGCGTGGCGGTCGACCTGCTGGTCCAGCGCATCACGGGTGACGCGGTCGCCGAACCGCGCGAGGTGCTCGCGGACTTCCGCCTCGTCGAGCGCGAATCCACGGCGGGCTGAGATCCCGCCCTTGACATCCCACGACGGTGGGGTGATCATCCATTTACAACGTTTACCTCCATCGTTGTAAATTGCTTTGCACCAGACTCGGCGCCCGAGCCGAGAAGACGACGCAGTCACACGAAAGGCATCGAAGATGATGAAGCGCAGCTTGCCCGTCCTCGCGACGGTGGGGGCCGCGGCCCTGCTCCTCGCGGGTTGTTCCGGCTCGTCGAGCCCCGCGGCCGACGGCCCCGCAGAGATCACGTTCTGGCACGGCTACACCGAAGCCGACGGCAAGGTCCTCGACCAGATCGTCGCCGACTTCAACGCCTCGCAGCAGAAGTACAAGATCACCACCGAGACCAAGACCTGGGCGGTCATCGACGACACCCTGCTGCCCGCGCTCAGTTCCGAAGAGGGCCCCCAGATCGTCGCCATGCCGGCGGAGCGCATGCCCGTCTACGCCGATCGCGGCGCCTTCGCCGACCTGAGCGACTTCTACGCGTCGTCCGCCGGCATCACCGCCGACCTCGTTCCCCAGGCCGTCGACATGATCACGGTCGGCGGGACGCCCTACGGCGTCCCCACCGGGTTCGTGCCGCTGGCCATGTTCTACAACAAGACCCTGTTCGCCTCCGCCGGCATCACCGAGGCCCCCACGACGTGGGACGAATGGGTGGCGGATGCCAAGAAGCTCACCGTGGACGAGAACGCCGACGGCACGCCCGAGCAGTACGGCGTCGCGATCCCCGATCACGCCACGGTGGCCAACGGCCTGTGGCCGAGCCTGCTCCTCAGCGGCGGTGGTCAGATCGTCGACGGCGACAAGGCCGTCATCGACTCGCCCGAGAATGCGGAGACCATCCAGTTCTGGACCGACGCGATCACGAAGGACAAGATCTCGCCCACGGGTCTCGACGGCATCGCGGCCGACCAGCTGTTCAGCTCGGGCAAGGCCGCCATGCACGTCGGTGGACCGTGGATGGCATCCATCGCCAAGGACAACAACATCGACTACGGCATCGCCGCTCTCCCCGCCGGTCCCGCCGAGCAGGCGGCCTCGGCGATCGGTGTCGCGATGGGCGTCACCGAGTCGGCCGACGACGCGCAGCGTGCGGGTGCCGAAGCGTTCTTCACCTACTTCTTCCAGAAGGACGTGGCGACGCAGTGGTCGCTCGCCTCGGGCTGGCCTCCGCTGCGCACCGACATCCCGCTCAGCGACGTCGCGTCCAACCCGGTCGTCGCCGCCCTCAGCGAGATCGCCCCGACGGGTCGAGCGCTGCTGCCCGGCGTGGTCAACAGCACCGACGTCATCTCGGACGTCGACGAGCTCACCCAGAAGGCCATCGCGGGTGGCGACGTCACCGAGCTGCTCTCGACGGCCCAGACCAAGATCCAGCAGGCCATCGAGTGACCAACGCACGGGAGGGGCGCCCGCGTCGCCCCTCCCGTGTCCTCGCCCCCGCTTCTCGAACAGGACGACCATGACCACTCACGCCCCGAGCGCGCCGCCCCGTCGGCGCGGGGCCTACCGCCCACCGGCTCCGCTCGGCGGCCGCGGACCCCTCCGGCACAGCCCCCGCCACCGCCTCACGGTGGTCGCCTTCCTCGCCCCGGCCATCGTCATCCTGACGGTCTTCGTGGCCTGGCCGATGGTCTCGGCCCTGCGTCTGTCATTCACGGATGCCAGCGGCTTCGGCCGCGAGAAGTTCGTCGGCCTCGAGAACTACGCGCGGGTCTTCACCGACCCCGACATCGTGCGCGCGATGGGGAACACGGCTCTGTATGCCGTGCTGTTCACCCCGATCGCGATCGCGCTCGCCCTCGGCTTCGCGCTGCTGCTGAACAACCCGCTGCTGCCGCTGCGCGGCCTGTTCCGCACCGCCCTGTTCACGCCGTTCATCGTGTCTCTCGCGGTCGCCGCCTTCGCGTGGTCGTACCTGCTCGACCCGCAGGTCGGTCTGCTCAACTACTGGCTGCGGGGTCTCGGCATCCAGCTCGGAAACGTCCTGCAGGACCCCAACCTCGCCATGCCGGCCGTCGTGCTCGTCGCGGTGTGGAAGAGCTTCGGCTTCTACATGGTCATCTTCCTCGCCGGGCTCCAGGACATCCCGACGAGCCTGTACGAGGCGGCCCGCGTAGACGGCGCGAGCGCATGGCAGCGCTTCCGCAGCATCACGTTCCCGATGCTCGGCAACACCATGGGCTTCGTCGTGATCGTCGCGCTCATCGCGGCCCTGCAGGCATTCGACCAGATCTACGTCATGACCGGCGGTGGCCCCTACGGCACCACGCAGACGATCGTCATGGAGATCTACCAGTCCGGCTTCCGCAAGCTCGAGCTCGGCTTCGCGTCCGCCCTGTCGTACGTCCTGCTGCTCATCACCCTCGTGCTGAGCCTGACCCAGTTCCTCTTCTTCTCACGACGAGAGCAGGATGCCGCATGACCGCCCTCGCTCCCGCTCCCGCCGCCCCGGCATCCGCGGTCCCCGTCCGTCGGAACTCGCCGCAGGCCCGTCGCCGCCGCCTCGTGTCGGCGACCCTGCTCGTCGTGGTCGCCGCCTCGACCCTCGTTCTGATGCTGCCGATCCTCATCATCGTGTTCACGGCCTTCAAGCCCGTGGCCGAGGTCAATGCGTATCCGCCGACCCTGCTGCCGGGTCAGTGGACGCTCGACAACTTCGCGCGGATCTTCACCGAGCTGCCCTTCGCCCGCCTCATCGCCAACAGCTTCGTCTTCGCGGGCGGGGTCACCCTATTCGCGCTGGTGTTCGACTCCCTCGCCGCCTACGCGCTGGCCCGCCTGGACTTCCGGGGCAACAAGATCCTGCTGATCGCGATCATCGCGAGCCTCATGATCCCGTTCCAGGCGACCCTGGTCCCGATCTACCAACTCGTCTCTGACCTGGGATGGGTCAACTCCTACGCCGGGCTTATCGCCCCGCGCGCCGCGGACGCGTTCGGCATCTTCTTCCTGCGGCAGTTCTTCCTGTCGCTGCCCCGCGACCTCGACAACGCTGCGCGTATCGACGGGGCGAGCGAATTGCGCATCTTCCGCAGCATCGTTCTGCCCAACGCGGTGCCGGCGCTGCTGACGCTCGGCATCTTCACGTTCGTCAACAACTGGAACGACCTGCTCTGGCCGCTCGTCTTCACGACCGACTCCGAGATGGGCACGGTGACCTCCGGCTTGACGCTGCTGACCGGGCCGGGCGGGATCATCCCGCAGGGCGTGATGATGGCGGGCTCGCTGATCGCGGTGCTGCCGCTGGCCATCCTGTTCCTGCTGATCCAGCGGCGGTTCGTCGAGAGCGTCGGAACGTCGGGACTGAAATGAGAGAGACCCCCATGTCGACGACCCCCTGGTATCGCGACGGCCGGCTGCACTTCGGTGCCGGCATCGAGAACACCTTCGTGCCGCAAGAACGCCCGGGCGAGCGCGCGATCGACGAGTACGCCCTCACCGAGCATTACGAGCGCTGGAGTGACGACCTCGACCTGGCGGTGTCGGTGAATGCCGAGTTCTTGCGCTGGGGGATCCCGTGGCACGTCGTGTCGCCCGAGCGCGGGACGTGGGACTGGTCGTGGACCGACCGGGTGCTCGACGGCTTCGCCGCTCGCGGCATCCGGCCGATCGTCGATCTGCTGCACTACGGCACGCCGACGTGGATCGAGGGCGAGTTCGCCCACCCCGACTACGCCTCGTTCGTCGCCGAGTACGCCGCGCGCGCCGCGGAGCGTTATCGCGACCTCGCCACCGACTACACCCCCGTCAACGAGCCGATGCTGCACTCCCTGTTCAGCGGCGAGTACGCCTACTGGCCCCCGTACCGTCGGGGCCTCGCCGGACTCGTCGAGATCTCGACCGCGATCGCCCGCGGCTTCGTCGAGACCCAGCGGGCGGTGGCCGAGGTGCTCGGCGATCGCGCCACCTTCGTGCACGTCGACGCGTCGATGCGGTACGCCGGTGACATCGATGCTCCCGAACACCGCGAGACGGCCGAGCGATACCGCCACCAGGCTTTCCTCGTCGAGGATCTCGTGACCGGTGCGGTCGGGGCGGACCATCCGCTCCTCCCTCTGCTGCGCGCGCACGGCACCTCCGACGAGACGCTCGCGTGGTTCGCCGAGAACGCCGTGCAGCCCGATGTGATGGGCGTCAACTACTACCCCCGGCACTCGACGGAACTGTTCGAGAGCGGCATCCATCACTCCGGCGGCTTCGCCGACCCCCGTCCCACGCGCGACGACGGGGTCGAGGGGCTCACCGAGATGCTGCGCACCTACGCCGCCCGCTACGGCGCGCCGGTGATGCTCGCCGAGACGTGCGTGACCGACGACGTCGCCACCCGCCTGCGGTGGCTGGCCGATTCCGTCGCCACCGTCCAGGGGCTTCGCGCCGACGGGGTCGACGTCGTCGGCTACACGTGGTGGCCGCTGTTCGACATGTACGAGTGGACCTACCGGCACAGCGATGAGCCGCGGTCCGCCCATCTTCTGACCATGGGGCTCCACGACCTCGTGGAGACCGAGACCGGGCTCGCGCGCCGCCGCAACCCCGTCGCCGACCGATTCGCCGAGTACGCATCCCGAGGAGCACGATGACCACCGCCCGCCTGACTCTCGACCCCCGTTTCCCGATCGGGGCCGTCCGTCGCCGTCTGTTCGGCGGTTTCGTCGAGCACCTCGGCCGCCACGTCTACGACGGCATCTACGAACCCGGCCACCCCGAGGCCGACGAGCAGGGCTTCCGTCGCGATGTGCTGGAGCTCGTGCGCGAGCTCGGGGTCTCGACGATCCGTTACCCCGGCGGCAACTTCGTCTCGGGCTTCCGGTGGGAGGACAGCGTCGGACCGCGCGCACAGCGCCCGCGCCGCCTCGACCTCGCGTGGCACTCGACCGAGACGAACGAGATCGGCCTGCACGAGTTCGCGGACTGGCTCGACAAGGCCGGCAGCGACCTCATGCTGGCCGTCAACCTCGGCACCCGGGGCACGCTCGAGGCCCTCGACCTGCTCGAGTACAGCAACGTCCCCGGGGGCACGACCCTGTCTCAGCAGCGCATCGACAACGGTCGGGCTGAGCCGTTCGCCGTGCGCGTGTGGTGCCTCGGCAACGAGATGGACGGGCCCTGGCAGCTCGGCCACCGTTCGGCCGAGGACTACGGCAAGATCGCGTCTCAGACCGCGAAGGGCATGCGCCAGCTGGACCCCTCGATCGAACTCGTGGTGTGCGGATCGTCGGGAGCGTCGATGCCGACGTTCGGCGAGTGGGAGCGCGTCGTGCTGGAGCACACGTACGACGACGTCGACATGATCTCGTGCCACGCGTACTACCAGGAGCACGACGGCGACATCGACTCGTTCCTCGCCTCGTCCGTCGACACCGACCGCTTCATCGAGGCCGTCGTCGCGACCGCCGACCACGTCGGCGCCGTGCGCGGCAGCGCGAAGAGAATCGAGATCTCGTTCGACGAGTGGAACATCTGGTACCAGACCCGCTTCCACGACGTCGACCAGATCACCGGCGTCGACAACTGGCCGGTCGCCCCGCGCCTGCTCGAGGACGTGTACTCGGCTCTGGATGCCGTGGTCTTCGGCAGCCTCATGATCTCGCTGCTCAAGCACGCCGACCGCGTGGCATCGGCGTCTCTGGCCCAGCTCGTCAATGTGATCGCCCCGATCATGACCGAGCCCGGCGGACCGTCCTGGCGCCAGACGACGTTCTTCCCCTTCGCGATCACCTCGCGGCTCGCGCAGGGCGACGCGGTACGCCTGCAGGTCGAGGCACCGCTCATCCGGACCGAGAAGTTCGGCGCGGTCCCGGCGGTGGACGCGGTCGCCACCCACGACGCCGAGACCGGTGCCACCGCGATCTTCGTGGTGCACCGCGGTCGCGAAGAGGCCGTCGACCTCGCGATCGACGTCAGCGGGCTGGGCGACGTCGAGATCGTCGAGACACACCTGCTCCACGACGACGACCCGTACGCGCGCAACACGCTCGACGAGCCCGAGCGCGTGCAGCCGGGAACCGTCGCGGCTCGGCTGGACGGCGGCATCCTGCACGTGAGCCTGCCGCCCATCGCGTGGGCTGCGCTCTCGCTCGCGCGGGCATGATCGCCTGACGAGCGCGAGGGGCTCGTCGCGACAGCGCGATCTCCTCGGTCGCCGTGCCCGGGTCGTCACGGCGACCCGGGCACGCAGAAACGCCCGTTCCCCGCAGAATCCGTGGGGAAGACTGCGGGGATCGGGCGTTTCTGCGAGGTGCGACCGGCCGGGGCCGGCTGGCCCGAGCGGAAGCTCAGGCGAGCTGCGCGCGACGTTCCGCCAGCTGGTCGAACGACGCGAACGACTCGGCGATCGGGCTGCCGGTGAAGTGGCCGACCCAGCCGTCGTCGTCGTGGAAGAAGCGCACGCTCACGTAGTGGGGCGAGGTGCCCATGTCGAACCAGTGCGTGGTGTTCGCCGGCACCGAGATGAGGTCGCCCGCCTCGCAGTACACCGCGTGCACCTTCTCGTTCGCGTGCAGGTAGAACACACCGGCACCCTTGGCGAAGTAGCGGTCCTCGTCGTCGTCGTGCGCGTGCTCCGACAGGAACTTCTCGCGGAACGGCGTCTTGACCTCGTCGTAGTCGTCCTGCGCGGGGTCGAGGGCGACGACGTCGACCAGGGTGTAGCCCTCGCGCTCCTTCACCTCGCCGATCTCGTCGGCGTACAGCGCGAGCACCTCGTCCTGCGAGGCGCCGGTGGCGACGTCCTTGACCTCCCAGCGCGAGAAACGGGCGCCGAGTTCGGCGAGGGCCTCGCGGATCTCGCTCTCTTCGGTGGTCTCGAGCACGGGCGTGCTCGGGTCGGTCGCTTTCCAGACGGTCAGCAGGGTCATGGCCGCTCCTTTCGTTGGGGGTGGGGAAGAGGGATGCCGAAGCTCAGCGCGTCGCGACGGCGAAGCGCAAGAGCCACTCGGTGATCTCGAGGTGGCGACGGGCCGCAGCCACATCGGCACCCCAGGCGTACATGCCGTGGTTCGCGACGATCAGGGCGGGGACCTCGGGCACCGAGGCCGTGGCGGGTCGGTAGACCTCGTCGAACCAGCCGGCCTCGACGGTCATGTCCTGGTGGTTGCGGATGACGGGGACGGTGACCGTCTCGTCGTCGGCGAGGTGGCCGATGCCCTTGAGCATCTCCATGTCGCGGATCTCGACGCCGCTCGGCCACCGATGCCCGGCGACGACGGCGTCGAACGCGTGCACGTGGAACACGGCGTTCGCGCCCGTGCGGGCGGCGATGTGCGCGTGCAGGCCCGACTCGGCCGACGGGGGTCGGGGGTCGTCGGCGTCGATGGCGTGACCGGCGGCGTCGATGAGCACGACGTCGGCGTCGGTGAGCAGCGACTTGTCGAGGCCCGAGGCGGTGACGGCGAGCACGAGCGGGTCGCGGTCGACGACGATCGAGAGGTTGCCCGAGGTCCCGCGCATCCAGCCGTAGCCCGAGAAGCGCGAGGCTTCGGCGGCGAGGGCGGCCCCGGCGGCCTGCACGCGGTCGGCGGCGGGAAGACTCATCGGGTGACCTCGATCTCGTCGAAGGAGGCCACGGCGGGCGCGGCGAAGTCGGCGCCGGCCCACGGCTCGCCCGCGCGGTCGAGGGCGACGACCTGCCAGCCCGCGGCGAGGGCGGCGGTCACCTCGTCGGGGTGGTCGGTGAGGAACAGGGCGCGCTCGGGCGAGACGTCGAGCGCTGCGGCGATGGCGTCGAACGACGCGCGCTCCTTCTTCGGGCCGGCCTTCACGGTGTCGAAGAAGTCCTCGACGAGGGGGGTGAGGTCGCCCTGTGGGGCGTGGCGGAACCAGGGCACCTGCGAGGCGATCGAGCCCGAGGAGTACACGGCGAGACGGATGCCGTCCGCGTGCCAGGCGCGCAATCGCTGTGGCACGTCGTCGAAGAACTGCGAGTGGATCTCGCCCGCGGCGAAGCCCTCGGCCCAGATGATGCCCTGGAGCGTCTTCAGCGGCGTCGACTTGACGTCTTTCGCCATGAGTCCGCGCAGCGCCTCGGCGATCTCGGCGTCGGAGGCATCGGCATCCAGGCCCGTCTCGACGATCGCGTCGGCGCGGGCGGCGCGGACGGTGTCGTCGTCGCGGCCGAGCACCTCGTCGAGGCGCGGGCGGGCGTAGTCGTAGAGGTCGCCGAGGATGAAGCCGGCGGCCGAGGTCGTGCCCTCGATGTCGAGCACGACGACGTCGGCGGTGGGGGTGACGGTCATCAGGTCTCTTTCCGGGAGAAGAACGATGCCACGGCCGCGGCCGCCAGGCGGGAGTGCTCGACGACGACGTCGTCGGAGGCCCCGGCGATGTGCGGGGTGAGGGTGACGTTCGGCAGGCTGAGCAGCTCGTCGTCGGGCGCGAGGGGCTCGTCGTGGAACACGTCGAACCCGGCGCCGGCGATGCGTCGGTCGCGGAGCACCGCGAGCAGCGCGTCACGATCGACGAGGGCGGCGCGCCCGGCGTTGATCAGGTAGGCGTCGGAGCGCAGGAGCGCCAACTCGCGCGCCCCCAGCAGCCCGGTCGTCTCGGGGGTCAGCGGGACGTGCAGGGTGACGATGTCGCTCTCGGCGAGCAGGTCGTCGAGCTCGACGTGCTGTACGTCGTCGCCGAGGGCGCCGGGGGTGAGGAACGGGTCGTACACGGCGATGCGCAGGCCGAAGCCCTGGGCGCGCCGGACGACGCGGCGGCCGACCGCTCCGCCGCCGACGACGCCGAGCCGACGGCCCGACAGCCCGATGCCGCGGAAGCGCGCGTAGGGCTCGAACACGTCGTCGGCGCTCCAGTGGCCCTCGCGGAGCCATGCCGAGGCTGCGGGCACGTGGCGCACCGTCGCGAGCAGGAGGGCGAGGGTGAAGTCGGCGGTGACGTCGGCGTTGCGGCCCGGCGTCGTGCGCACCTCGACCCCGCGCGCGGCGCACGCGGCCAGATCGACGTTGGCGGGGTTCGCGCGGCACGCGACGACGAGCGCGAGGCGGGGGGCGGCCGCGAGGGCCGCGTCGTCGATGCGGTCGAGCTCGGCGATCACCACGTCGGCGTCGGCCAGGGCGGCGGCGAAGGCGGGGTCGGCGGCGGCGCGGGCGCCGAGCGACTGGCCGGTCTCGGCTTCGGATGCCACGAGCACGTCGCCCGCGATCTCGGCGGCGGTGCGCGGGTCGAAGGGGGCCGTGATGACGGTGCGGGTCACGCGCGTGTCCTCTCGGGGGTGGGGGATTCGGGGCGGGACGCGTCGAGGTGGGCGGCGGGGGCCGCGGCGTCGGTGCGCTCGGTCTCGGCGGGGTCGGTGGCGGGGCGCGTGCCCTCGCGCGCGGGATCGGACGCGGCCGTCTCCGCCGGGGGCGACAGCCGACCCAGCACGCGCAGCGCGGGCCACTCCGGCCGCAGCGCCGCGCGCACGCGCGCGAACACGTCGCGCGCAGCCCCGAGGGCGAGCGAGAGGTGGGGGGTGAACTCGACCGTGTCGGCGGGGAACACCCGCACCGCGGCCGCCAGGTCGTCGGCGAGCCCGGCCGCCACGAGGGCGACGGTCGCGGCTCCGCGCGCGCCGATCTCGGGGTCGGTGGTGCGCACGATGGTGCGTCCCGACACGTCGGCGAGCAACTGGCAGAGCAGGTCGCTGCGCGCGCCGCCGCCGCACACGGGCACCCGGTCACCGGCATCCAGCAGGTCGAGGCTCTCGGCCACGGTGAACGCGAGCCCCTCGAAGACGCTGCGCAGCAACTGCGCCGGGGTGGTCGTGACGCTCATGCCCACCCACGAGGCCGAGGCCGCGGAGTCGACGAAGGGGGCGCGCTCGCCGCTCGGCGATCCGTAGGGCAGGTAGACGACGCCGCCGCTGCCGTCGGTCGCGGTGCGGGCGAGGCGCTCCAGCTCGCTCCATCCGCGATCGGACAGCCCGAGCGAGTCCCGCACCCAGTCGAGGTTGGGGGTGCCCACCATCGACGACAGGGCCTCGATCACCTGCGTGCCGCGGCCGGTGGGAAGAAGGATGCCGATCCCGCTGTCGGCGGCGGCCCGATCGGCCCGGTTGACGGCCACGGTGGCGGTGGTGCCGAGCACGACCCAGCCGTCTTGATCGGCGAGGGCGCCCAGGCCCACCGGGCACGCGGCGGAGTCGACGAGTCCCACGGCCACCGGGACCCCGGCGGTGAGGCCGAGCTCGGCGGCGGCCGCGTCGGTGAGCGGTCCGGCGACCTCGTGCGGGGCGCGCACCGGGGCGAGGAGGTGCGCGAACCGGCGGTGACCGAGCGCGTCGATCATCTCGTCGGAGTACGCCAGAGTCGCCGGGTCGAGGTAGGTGCGCGAGGCCTCGGAGGGATCGGTGGCGACCTCGTTGGTGAGGCGGTGGCGCACCGCGTCTTTGCAGTTGAGGTGGTGGGCCGCGCGGGCGAGCGTGTCGGGCTCGGTCTCGGCGAAACCGTCGAGCAGCACGGGCAGAGTGCCGGGGAAGCTGGCCGAGCCGGTCGCGGCGACGACGGCGGCGTCGCGCCCGTCGCGCTGCCAGGCCGCGACGCGGTCGGCTCCTCGTCCGTCGAGCCACAGGGCCGCGGGGCGCACCGGGCGTCCCTCGCCGTCGACCAGCCAGGCGCCGTCGCCCTGGCCCGTGACGCCGATCGCGACGACGTCGGGCTGGGCGCTCCGCGCGAGCGACAGGGCCTGGCGGACGGCGCCGACGACGGCGTCCCAGACCGCGTCGATATCGCTCTCGGCTCCGCCGTCGGGGGTGCGCACGACGCTCACGGCCCGGTGGCCGGCGGCGAGCGTCTCGCCCTCGAGCGAGTACAGCACGGCCTTGACCGCGGTGGTGCCGGCGTCGATGCCGAGGACGGCGGGGGTCACGCCGTGCCGCCGGAGGTGGTGTCGGTGGTCGACGGCGGCATCGTGGTGCGCTCGCCGGCCGGGGCCGAGCCCACGGTGCCGGAGGGGGCCGCCGGGGCGGGCCGGCGCTCCGCCGCCGCCCGCGCGCGCTGCGCGACGGTGTACGCCAGCACGAGGGCGACGAGCAGCACCACGCCCTGCACGGCGGCCTTGACGTTGAAGTCGAGGCCGAGCAGGTCGAGGCCGTTCGCGAGCACGCCGAGGAACAGTACTCCCACGACGGTGCCGGGGACGTTGGGCCTTGACCGCGGGTGCATCGAGGCGCCGATGAACACCGCGGCGATGGCGTCGAGCAGGTAGCTGAACCCGGCGAGCGGGGTGTACAGGCGCAGCGACGCGCTCAGCAGGATGCCGCCCGCCGCGCACAGCACGCCCGCGCCGACGTACACGAGCACGCGGATGCGGCGGGTGCGCAGCCCCGCGACGACCGCCGCGCGGTCCTGCAGGCCCATCGCCTGGATGCGCACGCCCGCGGGGGTGCGGTGCAGCAGGACGCCGACGCCCACCGCCGCGACGGCGGCGATGATGACCGGGATGCCGATGCCCAGCACGTCGCCCGAGCCGAGGAAGGTGAAGCCCTCGGGGGCGGCGCGGAAGCTGACGCTCGCCCCGCCGTTGGTGCCGATCTGCTGGGCGCTGCGGCCGATGAAGAAGGTGCCGAGGGTGGCGAGGAAGGGGGTGACCCCGAGCCCCACGATGAGGAAGGCGTTGAGTGCGCCGATGAGCGCGCCGCCGAGGAGTCCGAGCAGCACGGCCACGGGCCACGGCATCCCGAACGACATCATCGACACGATCGCGAACCACGCGCCGAAGTCCACGGCGACCGCGGCCGAGAGGTCGATTCCGCCCGACGACACCACGACGGTGAGGGCCAGGGCGACCAGCAGCAGGATCGCGACGCCGTCGAGCACGTTGAGCAGGTTGCTCGGGCGCAGGAACACGTCGCTGGCGAACGAGAAGAACACGATGAGCACCGCGAACGCGGCGACGAAGCCGTAGCGGGTGACGGTTGCGGCGGCCGAGCCGGCGACGCCCGACCACCGGGCGCGGGGGGCGGTCGTGCTCATGCGCGGGCCTCCTCGTTCTTGCGCGCCGCGGCCGCGGCCACGACGAGCAGGATCAGCACGCCCTTGAACCCGTCGACCCACGCGTTGGCGACCCGCGAGAGGATCAGGCCGTTCGACAGCAGCGCCACGAACAGGGCACCCAGCACCGAGCCGAACACGGTGACCGTGCCGCGGCGGGTGAAGGCGGCGCCGAGGAAGGTCGCCAGCACCATGTCGACCATGAGGCGCTCGTCGATCCCCGGGCTGCTGCCCGAGCCGCGCGCGACGAGCAGCAGCGAGCTGAGCCCCGCCACGACGCCCGCGATGACGAACGTCGACATGATGTAGCGCTGAGCGGGGATGCCGGCGAAGGTCGCGGCATCCCGGTTGCCGCCGACCGCCTGCAGGCGCAGGCCGTAGGGCGTGCGGGCCAACACGAACACGAGCACCGCGGCCACGATCAGCATGAGCACGGCGGCGAGGGGGATGCCGGCTATCCGCGTATCGCGCACGGCGACGACGAGCGGGTCGGTGACGTCGATGCGGCGGTTGCCGCTGACCACGCGCGTGATGCCCACGACCGCGACGTACACGGCCAGCGTCGCCAGGATCGACGACAGTCCCACCCAGCCGACGAGGATCGCGTTCAGCACGCCGAACAGGGTCGTGACCAGGATGCCGAGGGCGAAGGCGACCGCGAACGGCGTGCCGTACGAGGTCAGCTGATCGCTGACGATCGCGGTGGCCAGCGCCGCGGTGGCCGGGATCGACAGGTCGATGCCGCCCACCACGACGTCGTCGCCGCCGCCGATGACGACGATCGCGAGCCCCATCGCGACCAGCGCGACCGGGGCCGCCTGGGTGAGGCTCGCGGTGACGTTGGCGAGGCCGAGGAAGCCCTTCGCCGTCACGGCGAGGTACACGGTCATCGCGAGGACGACGAGCAGGGGACCGCGCCGGGCCAGCAGGCTGCGGATGCGGGGAGCGAGCGCGGGGCGCTCGACGGCGAGGGCGCTCACGCGGCATCCCCTTCCGATCGTGCGTCACCGCTGCCGGTGACGAGGGCGCTGAGGTGTTCGAGGGTGAGACCGTCGGTCGACACCTCGTAGGCGACGCGTCCGCGCTCGAGCACCACGATGCGGTCGGCGAGTCCGAGCACCTCGGCGGGGTCGGTCGAGACGACCACCACCGCGGTCCCGGATGCCGCGAGCTCGGCCAACAGGCGGTAGATCTCCTGCTTGGCGCCGATGTCGACGCCGACGGTGGGCTCGTCGAGCACGATGACGCGCGCGCCGGCGGCGAGGCTGCGGCCCAGCACGACCTTCTGCTGGTTGCCGCCGCTGAGCAGCCGCGTCTGGGCGGTCGTGTCGCGGGGGCGGATGTCGAGGCGCTCCGACAGCTCGTCGGCGCGCGCGCGGGCGGCGGGGGCGTCGAGGAGCCCCGCGCGGGCATCGGTCG
This sequence comes from Microbacterium sp. CFBP 8801, assembly GCF_014839455.1. Lineage (NCBI taxonomy): Bacteria > Bacillati > Actinomycetota > Actinomycetes > Micrococcales > Microbacteriaceae > Microbacterium > Microbacterium sp. CFBP 8801. The sequence continues at coordinate 117,719 of NZ_JACYNU010000003.1, forward strand.
AGAGCGTGGAGAGCGTGAGGTTCTGCTGCACCGAGAAGTCGAGCACGACACCGTCGTGACGGCGGTCGCGGGGCACGAGCACGACGCCGGCCTCGAGGGCGGCGGCCGGGCTCGACGGGCGGAAGCGGCGCTCGCCGAGGCGCAGCTCGCCGGTGTGGCGGTGAAGGCCCACGAGCGCCTCGCCGAGCTCCGAGGCGCCGGAGCCGAGAAGCCCCGTCACCCCGACGATCTCGCCCGGGCGCGCGTCGAGGTCTACGCCGTGCACCACGGTGCCGACGCCGAGGCCGCGGGCGCGCAGCACGGCCGGCGCGGTCACCGGCGGACGGCGGGCGGGGTAGAGGTCGTCGATCTCGCGCCCGATCATGAGGCGGATCATCTCGCGGCCGCTGTCGGGGCCGACCGCCTCGAGGCGGCCCACGTCGAGGCCGCCGCGCAGCACGGTCACGCGGTCGCAGATGCGCGTGACCTCGCCGAGGTAGTGCGAGATGTACAGGCTCGAGATGCCGCGTTCGCGCAGGCGTCCGATGATGCCGAGCAGCTGCTCGGCCTCGGCGCTCGCGAGAGGGGCGGTCGGCTCGTCGAAGACGATGATGCGCGCGTTGTCATCGACGAGGGCGCGGGCCACCTGCACGAGCTTGCGTTCGGCGGGGCCGAGGTCGCGCACGAGCCGGGTGGGAGCGAGGTCGATGCCGAGCACGTCGTGCAGCACCTCGGTCACCCGCGCCCGCATCGCGCGGCCGCGGAGCACCCCGCCCGCGCTCCGCTCGTTGCCGAGCCACACGTTCTCGGCCACCGTCATGTCGGGCACGAGCTGCAGCTCCTGGTGCACGAACCGGATGCCGGCGGCGTGCGCATCGGAGGGGGTGAGCCGCTCGGTCTCGGTGCCGTCGATGACGACGGTGCCGCCGTCGCGCTCGTACAGCCCCGCGAGGATCTTGATGAGCGTGGACTTGCCCGCGCCGTTCTCGCCGACGAGGCCGTGCACCTCGCCCGGGCGCACGTCGATCGAGGCGCCCCGGAGAGCCGGGACGCCCGCGAACGCCTTCGTGACGCCGGTCATGCGGAGCACCGGCGTCACGAGGGGGGAGGAGCTTTCGATCACTGGGTGTAGCCCAGCTCCTTCGAGACCTTCTTCGCCTCGTCGGGACCGGCGACGGGGATCGTGTCGACGTAGCTGACCTTGTCGACCGTCTCGCCCAGGAAGTACTTGCCGACGTTGTCGGCCGAGATCGTGGCGATCTTGCGCGGAAGCTGTGCGATGTTGCCGACGAACGGGCTGTTCGGCTCGCTCATGATCTCGAGGGTGTCGGGGCCGGCGTCGAAGGCCGTGACCTTCACGTCGGTGCGGCCGGAGTCCTCGATGGCCTGCACCACGCCGATGGCGGGCTGGTCCCAGCACGCCACGTGGATGCCCTGGATCGTTCCGACCGGGTACTTCTCGAGCAGCGCGAGCGTCTGCTGACGCGCGTCGTCGGGCGCGTTGGCGAACTGCTCGGCGAGCTCGGGCTCGATGAGCTTGACGCCGGGGTAGTCCGTCGAGAGCTCGTTCTTCCACGCGTCGTAGCGCTCGCCGCAGAACGACAGGCTCTGGCCGAACGCGTTGAACACGGCGACGTTGCCCTGACCGCCGAGGGCGTCGCCGGTGATCTTGCCGAGGGCCTCGCCGCCGACCTGGTTGTCGGACTGCGCGTTGTTGACGGCGTACTCCGAGGCGTGGTCCACCCCGAAGACGGGGATGCCGGCGTCGTGCAGCTGCTGCAGCTTCGGGTCGACCGAGGCGTCACCGAGGATCGTGATGACCGCGTCGACGTTCTGCGCGAGGAAGATGTCGTGGTTCTGCGCGTGCAGGGTGTTGTCGCGGTTGCCGTCGGTGGTCAGCGGCGTGCCGCCGAGCTTGGTGACCTCGTCGACCGCGCCCTGGAAGGCCTCGCGGTCCCAGAAGTGCTGCGTTCCGACGACCGCGATGCCGATGGTCTTGCCCGCGAGCGGCTGGCTGGCGTCGACGCCCTCGCCGTCGGGGGCCGCGCCGTCGGACGAGACGGTCGAACAGCCGCTGAGGGCGATGCCCGCCGCGACGACGAGCGCCGGAAGGGCGAGGAAGGACTTTCTCACGGTGGGGCTCCTGTGGGCCGGAGGGCGCTCGCGTCGGGGTGCGCGTCGCCGCTGATGCTGTGTGGGGTGCCGCCGGGGAGCGGACTCTCGAAGCGTAGGGAGGGGCGAGACAACGTTCGACTCGGGCGTCACACGGTGAAATGAAGTCGTCACCGGTGACCGCGTCAGTAGGCTTCGGCCGTTCCCGACACCGAGGAGACCCATGTCGCAGTCCACCCGTGCGCTCGGCGGCCGTCGCGTCCTGACCGTGGGCCTCCACGTCGCCGACGTGCTCGGTCGCTACGTCGACGCCATCCCTGCCGGTCAGGGACTCGCCCTGCTCGACGAGATCCGCCTCACCGTGGCGGGCACCGCCGCCGCGACCGCCGTCGACCTCGCGCGCCTGGGCGTGCCCGTGGCCACGGTGGGGGCGGTCGGCGACGACGCGCTGGGCGTGTTCCTGCGTTCGACGATGGCGGCCGAGGGTGTCGACGTCGACGCCCTGGCGGTGCGGTCCGCGCACCCCACCTCGGCGACGATGCTGCCGATCCGCCGCGACGGCAGCCGACCGGCGCTGCACGTCATCGGGTCGAACGCCGCGATACGCGCCGACGACCTGGCCGCCGTCGACCTCGACGATGTCGCCGTGCTGCACCTGGGCGGTACGTGCCTGCTGCCCGGCATCGATGGGGCGCCGAGCGTCGAGCTGCTCCGCCGTGCGCGTGCGGCCGGTGTCGTGACGACGATGGACTTCATCCCCACCGGCGCTCCCGCCGATCGTGACGCCGTGCTGCCGTGTCTGCCGTTGGTCGACTACCTCTTCCCCAGCGAAGAGGACGCGCTGTCGTTCGCGGGAGCGGCGACGCTCGACGAGGCGATCGCGTTCTACCTGGATGCCGGTGTCACCACCGTCGTGATCACGCGCGGCGCCGCGGGGGTCAGCATCAGCACGCGCGAGCGGCGCGATATGCGTCTCGCGGCATACGCGGTCGACGTGGTCGACACGACGGGCTGCGGCGACGCGTTCAGCGCGGGGTTCATCTGGGGGCTGGTCGACGGCACCGACATCGTCGAGGCCGCCGAGCGAGGGCTGGCGTGCGGCAGCCTGGTGGCGACGGGCCTCGGGTCCGACGCGGGCCTGCACGGTGCGGCCGACGTCGCGCGGCTGCGGGCCGAGGGCGTACGCGGCGCCGTGTAGGCGGCATCCGGGTTGTTCGCGGGGGCGCATCCTCCGCGATGCGCGCAACCTCCGTCGTCCGGCGTCGGATGCCGCGGAGGTTCTGCACATCGCGGAGCGTGTGGCCACGCCCCCGCGCAGCGCCGCTCGCGCCCTTCCGCGCCCGCGTGCGAGAATGGCCGCGGCGTGCTCGGATCGACCTTTCCCCGCACGGCGCCCCGGCGTCGTCGAGTTGAAGGGCCACCAGGCCCCAGGACAGCGTCCGCCGCACCTTTTCTCCGAGGAGCAGAGATGTCCGCTACCCCCACCGCCGCCACCGACTCGACCGCCGCCTCCGCGGCCGGAACCGAGCGCGTGCAGCAGCGCCGTCGCTATCTGATGTGCCGGCCCGAGCACTTCACGGTGAGCTACAGCATCAACCCGTGGATGGAGCCCTCGCGGCCCACCGACACCAACCTGGCCCTGACGCAGTGGCAGGCGCTGTACGACACCTACGTGTCGCTCGGGCACGAGATCGAGCTGATCGACCCCGTCGAGGGACTGCCCGACATGGTCTACACCGCCAACGGCGGCTTCGTCATCGACGGCGTCGCCTACGGCCCCAAGTTCCGCTTCCGCGAGCGCGCCGCCGAGGCGCCCGCCTTCATCGACTGGTTCGCAGCGTCCGGCTTCGAGGTCGCCGAGCCCGTCGAGGTCAACGAGGGCGAGGGCGACTTCCTGCTCGTGGGCGACACCATCCTCGCCGGGACGGGCTTCCGCTCGACCGGTGACAGCCACCGCGAGGTGGGCGAGGTGTTCTCACGCGAGGTCGTGTCGCTGACGCTCACCGACCCGCGGTTCTACCACCTCGACACCGCGATCGCGGTGCTCGACCCCGTGGAAGGACCGGGGGGCGCCGAGAAGGCCAACATCGCCTACCTGCCGAACGCCTTCGACGAGAAGAGCCAGGCGACCCTGCGCGAGCGCTACCCCGACGCGATCCGGGTCTCGGATGCCGACGGCTCGGTGTTCGGCCTCAACTCGGCCAGCGACGGCAAGAACGTCATCATCTCGCCCCGCGCCGTGGGCTTCGAGGCCCAGCTGCGCGAGCGCGGCTACACGCCCGTGAAGGTCGACCTCTCCGAGCTGCTGCTCGGTGGTGGCGGCATCAAGTGCTGCACGCTGGAGCTGCGAGGCGGATCCCGATGAGCACCGCCGTCGACGACCTCGGCGCGCACCTGATCGCCGAAGAGGGCGCGCACCTCGCGCACAACTACCACCCGCTCCCCGTCGTCGTCTCGCGCGCCGAGGGCGTGTGGGTCACCGACGTCGAGGGCAAGCGCTACCTCGACCTGCTCTCGGCCTACTCGGCTCTCAACTTCGGCCACAGTCACCCCGCGATCCTCGCGGCGGCGCGCGAGCAGCTCGAACGCCTCACCCTGACCAGCCGCGCGTACCACAACGACCGTCTGGGTCCCTTCGCCACGGCGCTCGCGCAGCTCTGCGGCAAAGACCTCGTGCTGCCGATGAACACCGGGGCCGAGGCCGTCGAGACCGGCATCAAGGTCGCGCGCGCCTGGGGCTACCGCACCAAGGGCATCGCTGCGGATGCCGCGACGATCATCGTCGCGAACGGCAACTTCCACGGCCGCACGACCACGATCGTCGGCTTCAGCGACGACCCCACGGCGCACGACGACTTCGGCCCCTACGCGCCGGGCTTCGTGCACGTGCCGTACGGCGACGCCGAGGCCATCGCGGCGGCGATCGACGAGAACACGGCCGCGGTGCTCCTCGAGCCCATCCAGGGCGAGGCCGGCGTCGTCCTCCCGCCCGAGGGGTTCCTGCGACGGGTGCGCGAGATCTGCACCGCGAACGATGTGCTCTTCATCGCCGACGAGATCCAGTCGGGTCTCGGCCGGGTGGGGACGACCTTCGCGTGCGACCGCGAGGGCGTCGTACCCGACGTCTACCTGCTCGGCAAGGCGCTCGGCGGCGGCATCCTGCCCCTGTCGGCGGTCGTCGCGAACGAGGACGTGCTCGGCGTCATCCGGGCGGGGGAGCACGGCTCGACGTTCGGAGGGAACCCGCTGGCGGCCGCCGTGGGCCTGCGGGTCGTCGAGATGCTGGCCTCCGGAGAATTCCAGACCCGGGCCGCGGCGCTCGGTGCGCACCTCGAGACCGCGCTGCAGACGCTCGTCGGTCGCGGCGTGACGGCGGTGCGCATCGCCGGGCTCTGGGCGGGCGTCGACATCGATCCGGCGGCCGGAACCGGCCGCGAGATCGCCGAGAAGCTCCTCGCCCGCGGCGTGCTCGTCAAAGACACGCACGGGCAGACCATCCGCATCGCTCCGCCGCTGACGATCCGCGCGACCGAGCTCGACTGGGCGGTCGAGCAGGTGCGGCACGTGCTCACGGCCTGACCGCCCTCGCCATCCCGCGAGGTGCCACGAATCGTCGCTTCGGAGCCTGCTCAGGCGACAACTTCCGGCACCTCGCGCGTGAGGGTCACGCGACCGAGATCGTCGCCTCGTCCCAGCCCGTCGCGCCGTCGGGGGCGGGCGGGGCGGAGTCGGACGTCTGCGTGCTGCCGTCGGCTGAGATCGCGCGGCAGCGTGCGGCGTGCAGGCCGCTGGTCGCCTCCCACGGCAGGCTCCACTGCACCCAGGTGTCGGCGGAGATCGCGGTCGCCAGCGTCGCCGCCTGCCACGGACCGTCGTCGATCTGCACCTCGACACCGGCGACGCCGACGTGGTTGTGCCAGGCCACCCCGGCGATCACGGTCGAGCCGGCTTCCACGCGCGCCCCCGCGCGCGGGACGTCGATGCGCGACTGCAGCTTCACCGGCCCGCGCTCCGACCATCCGCGCGGCGTCCAGTACCCCTCGGCGCGGTCGAAGCGCGTGACTTCGAGCTCGCTCACCCACTTCGTCGCCGAGACGTAGCCGTAGAGCCCCGGCACGACCAGACGGACCGGGAAGCCGTGCTCGATTGGCAGCGGTTCGCCGTTCATTCCGATGGCGAGGAGGGCGTCGCGCCTGTCGGTGAGCGCCTCCAGGGGACTGGATGCCGTGAACCCGTCGACGGAGCGCGAGAGCACCATATCGGCCTCGGCGGTCGGCTTCGCACGGGCGAGGACGTCGCGGATCGGAACGCCGAGCCACCGCGCGGTGCCGATAAGCGAGCCGCCGACCTCGTTGGACACGCAGACGAGGGTCGCCACCGTCTCCTTCTGGGACAGGGCGACGAGGTCCTCCCAGCGCAGCACGACCTCCTGCTCGACGAGCCCGTGCACGCGCAGCGTCCAGGTCGCAGGGTCGACCTGCGGCACGACGAGGGCGGTGTCGATGCGATAGAAATCCGCCGAGGGCGTGATCACGGGGGAGAGTCCGTCGATGCTGAGCTCCGCGGCATCCGGAACCGTCGCGATGGTGGCGGGGGTCGGCAGACGCAGGGCGGCGCGCACGGCGCTGATCGCGCGGGCCCCGCCGCTGAGCGCCACCGACCCGAAGGCGGCGAGGGCGCCCGCCATGACCGCGACGCCCGAGAGGGCGAGCACTCCGCGGCGGGTGATGCCCTCGTCGGCGGGCGCGCCCTCGGCGACGGGGCGCCGGGGCCCACGCCGCGGGCGGCCGATCAGCAGAGCCCCCGCGATCGCGGCTCCCGCCCCCGCGATGAGCGACGGCACCGGTGACAGCAGCCCCGCATCGGCGCGGGTCGTCGACACCACGGCGCCGAGGACGCCGAGGCCCGCGAGCACCACGCGGCCCCACGGGGGCCGGCGGTTCTCGATCGCCCCGGCCACCCCGGCGACCACCAGCAGCAGGACGGCGATGCCGACGAGCAGCGCGGCCTTGTCGCCGGTGCCGAAGAGGTCGATGGCCAGGTCTTTCGCCCACGCCGGGGCGAGGTCGATCATCGCGCCCCCGATGACCGCGAAGGGGCTCGCCGAGGGCGCCACGAGGGCGGCGGCGAGTTCACCGAGGCCGGCCCCGAGCACGGTCGCGGCGATCCCCGCGACGACGGCCGGAAGATCGCGGAGACGAGAAGACACAGGGGCCACGTTCGGAGCCTAGAGAGCGCTCGGCCAAGGGGCGCCGCCGCCGGCGGAACTCACAGCCAACCGCCATCCGGGGGAACGACAGAGGTGCGCGAGCGAGTGTTGCGCTTTCGGCTCCACGTCGCTAGTGTCATGTCGAACCAGTTCGACGGGGAGGGGGATGCATCGATGGTAAACATCGCCGACGTGGCAAAAGCAGCGGGAGTATCCCGAAGCACGGTCTCCTATGCCCTCTCCGGCAACCGTCCGATCTCCCGCGAGACACGAGATCGTATCGATGCGGCCATCGACCAGCTCGGCTTCACGGTGAATGCCGGTGCCCGTGCCCTCGCCACGGCGCAGACCATGGTGATCGGCTTGCTCCTCCAGTTCCACGAAGACGAATTCCCTCCGGCGATGTTGCAGTACATCCTCGCGATCACCACTGCGGCGCGCGAACTGGGCTACGACATCCTCATGGTGACCGACGATCACGGCCCCGATACGATTCGTCGGATCACTTCCTCGAACATGGTCGATGGCGTCGTCTTGCTCGACGTGTTGCACGACGACCCGCGGCTGCCTCCTCTGCGAGAGGCGCGACAGCCGGGCGCGCTGGTGGGCCTGCCGAAGGACACGGAGGCGCTGGACGTCTTCGACCTCGATTTCGGTGAGGCTGCACGCCTTCTCGTCGATCACCTTCACGGCCTCGGGCATCGAGAGGTCGTCCTCATCTCGCCACCGCGACACGTGTTCGAGCGGGGAGGAGCCTACGCGTGGCGCTTTCGCGACGCGGCCCTCGAGCGCGCGGGTCGCCACGGGATCGTTCTGTCGGCGCACTACGGCGAGTCGCAGCAGCCCGCCATCGAGCGCAGTCTCAACACGATCCTCGACTCTCAGCCTCGGGCAAGCGCCCTCATCGTGCACAACGATGCGTCGATCGCGGCGCTTCCGTCCGTTTTGCGTGAGCGAGGGACCGTCGTGCCCCGCGATCTCTCGGTCGTGAGCCTCTACTCGCGGGACTTCGGACGCACTTTCCTCCTGCCTTACACGGCGGTCGAGACATCCCCAGACACGCTGGGCCGCGCAGCAGTCCAGCACTTGGTTCGGCGTATCGCTGACCCGAACGGCGGCCCGCCCGTCGTTCGGTTCATCGCGCCGGAGCTCACCGACAGGGGGAGCACCGCCTGAAAGGGCGTTACGCGCGGCCGTCTTCGTCGTCATCTATCGAACCGGTTCAACGCGCTACCTGCATGTACGACAACGCAGTCACATTCAGAAAGGAATCGCAGTGAGCACGAAAATCACCCGTAACCGAGCTCTGGGCGCTATCGCCATCGGCGCGGTCGCCGTCGGCGTTCTCGCCGGTTGTGCCGGAGGTGGCACGAACGACGCCGGCAATACCGACGGATCCGCCGAAGCCTTCACCTTCTGGGACCCGTACCCCCAGTACGACGAGACCTCCGACTGGGCGAAGGTCATCGACGCATGCGCGGCAGACGCCGGGGTCACCGTCGAGCGCACCGGATTCGACACCAGCGACCTGACCAGCCGTGCGCTGCTGTCGGGTCAGCAGGGCGACTCGCCCGACATCCTGCTCATCGACAATCCCGCCGTCTCCACGCTGGTCGAGGCCGGCCTGCTGACCTCGACTGCAGACAACGGACTCGATGCGGGGGACATCGCCGAGAACATCCTCGGTGCTTCGGTCGTCGATGGTCAGACCTACGGCGTGCCGATCGGTGCCAACACTCTGGCGCTGTACTACAACCCCACCGTTCTGAGCGCCGCCGGGGTAGAGATCTCGTCGGTCAAGGACTGGGCGAGTCTGAACGCAGCGCTCGAGAAGGTCGTCGCGGCAGGCAAGAAGGGGATCACTTTCTCGGGCATTGGCACCGAGGAAGGTAGCTTCCAATTCCTTCCGTGGTACTGGGGCTCCGGGGCCGAGCTCACCGAGCTCGACTCGGCCGACGCCGTTTCGGCCGTCGAGCTGTGGACCGGCTGGGTCGACAAGGGGCTCGCGCCCAACTCGGTGATCAACAACACTCAGACCACGAGCTGGGAAGAGTTCCTCACCGGCGAGTACGCCTTCGCCGAGAACGGCACGTGGCAGAAGGCCGCGGCCGCGGAGGCGGGGTACGACGTCATTCCGATCCCTGGGAAAAACGGCGGGGCCGCAGCGGCTCCCACCGGTGGCGAGTTCCTCACGCTGCCCGTGCAGAGCGACACCGCGCGCTACGAGAAGTCGGCGGAGATCGTGTCCTGCCTCACCGCCACTGACAACGTCGTCGCCACCGACAACTCGCTGAACTACATCGCGGCCACGCCCGCCGCGCAGGAGGCTCAGCTGGCCGAGGATCCCACGCTCGAGCCGTGGGTCGAAGCCGTCAATGCCGCTCAGGCGCGTACCGGTGACAACCTCGGCACGAAGTACCCGGTGATCTCCGAGCAGTTGTGGACCGCGGTGCAGAACGCCCTCACCGGAACGCAGTCGGCGAAGGACGCCCTCACCGCCGCTCAGCAGAGCGCCAACAGCTGATCCAGCCACGAAGAATCGAGTACCGACATGACCCTGGCACAGTCTGCTCCTGAGTCAGCGGCTCGCGGTGGTCGAGGGAGGGCGGCGTCACCCGCCGCCCTCCCGGGCCCCGCCCGCCGTCCCCGGCGGCGGGGCCAATGGGCGGCCTGGGCGTTCATCGCCCCGGTCGTTGTGTATCTGGCCGTCTTCTACGCCTACCCGCTGTACCGCAACCTCGATCTGAGTTTGCGTGACTACACGGTGCGATCCTTCATCGACGGAAACGCCCCGTTCGTATGGTTCGACAATTACGTCGCCGTGTTCCAGGACGCGACCTTCTGGCCGGCGTTGATGAACACGGCGACCTTCACCCTCGTGTCGATCGTCTTCCAGTACTCCATCGGTATGGCGCTGGCGGTGTTCTTCTTCCAGCGGTTCCCGCTGTCGGCGACGCTGCGCGCCCTCTTCCTCGTGCCCTGGCTGCTGCCGCTGCTCGTATCGGCCTCGGCGTGGTCGTGGATGCTGAACTCCGAGTCGGGGGTGGTCAACTTCTTCCTGACCTCGATCGGTCTCGGTCAGGTCAACTGGCTCACGTCGCCGCAATGGTCGCTGGTCTCGGTGCTCATCGCGAATATCTGGATCGGTGTCCCGTTCAACCTCGTCATCCTGTACAGCGGCCTCCAGAACATCTCGACCGACATCTATGAAGCGGCGTCGATCGACGGAGCGAACGCGTGGCAGAAGTTCTGGCGCATCACCTTCCCGCTTCTGCGTCCGGTCTCGGCGATCACGATCCTGCTCGGCCTGGTGTACACCCTGAAGGTCTTCGACATCATCTGGATCATGACCCGCGGCGGTCCGGGCTCGACATCGACGACGTTCGCCATCTGGTCCTACCGGCTGGGCTTCGGCTCGGCGCTGCCCGATCTGAGCCCGGCAGCGGCGGTCGGCAACCTTCTCATCGTCATTGCGCTCGTCTTCGGGCTCATCTACATCCGCGCTCAGCGCCGTCTGGAAGTCTGATGAAACGTCGTCCCTGGTGGATCACACTGGTCGGGGTGGTGCTGACGGCCGTCATGCTGTTCCCCGTCTACTGGATGGTCAACGTCTCACTCACCCCGCAGAGTGACATGCGCAAGTCGCCGCCCGATCTGTTCCCCCTCACCCCCACGTTCGAGGGATACGAGAAGGTGCTGTCGGACCAGCTGCCGTTCCTCGGCACCAGCTTCGTCATTGGGTTCGGCACGGTGATCCTCACCCTGGCCCTGTCGGCACCCGCCGCCTTCGCCCTGGCGAAGCTGAACCCGCGGGGCGGGAGCGCGCTGAGCTTCGCGCTCCTGATCGCGCAGATGATCCCGGGGATCATCATGGCGATGGGGTTCTACGCCATCTACCTCAACCTCGGCATCCTGAACACGATCCCCGGTCTGATCCTGGCCGACTCCACTCTGGCGGTGCCCTTCGGCGTGCTGATCTTCACCGCGTTCATGCGGGGGATCCCCGACGAGTTGCTCGCGGCCGCGCGCATCGACGGGGCGGGCACCTGGCGGACGTTCCGCTCGATCGTCCTGCCGGTCAGCCGCAACTCCATGGTGACGGTCGCGCTCTTCGCGTTCCTGTGGTCGTGGTCGGACTTCATCTTCGCGTCGACCCTGAACAGCGGCGGAAAGGTGCAGCCCATCACGATCGGCATCTACCGCTACATCGGCAACAACAACCAGGAGTGGAACGCCATCATGGCCACCGCCGTGGTGGCGTCCATCCCCGCCGCTGTCCTGCTCGTCCTCGCTCAGCGATATGTCGCCGCCGGCGTCACCGCCGGTGCCGTCAAGGACTGACCTCTCTCCCCCTGCCCGGAAAGGCTCTCGTGACCGACTTTTCTCTGCCCTCTTTCGACGTGCGCGAGATCCCGTTCAGCCATCGCGGTTCATGGCTGAACCTCTCGCCGGTCGTGGGGCTGCACGCGCATTCCGAACACATCCACCTCGTGTCCCATGTGACGGGAATGCACGCCGTTCTGCGGCTCGGGCCCTCCCTTCGCGGCGAGGTCCTTCCGTCCGAGGTTCAGGCGGATGCGGCGACCCTTTCGTGGCTGGTGGACGGGGTGCCGGTGGCGCGTGCGGTCTTCGAGTCGGGCGAGGTGGTGCGACTGGCGGGAGACGCGGGGGAGTTCACCATCGCGGATGCCGCGGAAGTGCTCACCCCCTTCACGGGTTCGTACTTCTTCCGGTCTCCCGTCGACGGTGCCTTCGTGTTCACGTCGTACGAGACGGGCCGCCGGTACCGCGTGACGGTGCTCGCGGGAACCGCCACGGCCGAGGGGGCCGAGGCGCTGGGCGACGACGCGCGCTCGCTCACCGTCGGCGGCGACGGCGGCTGGGAGGTCGCGATCGAGCAGATCGAGGCCGCGGCGCTTCCGTACGCAACGGTCGAACCCTTCGACGACATCCGACGTCGTGTAGCGGCGGAGTTCACCGCCTACCTCGATGCCGTCGCGGGCTGGCGCACCGAGCAGACGGGGCCGGCCGCCCTCGCCGCATACACCCTGTGGTCGGCGACGGTCGCGCCCGCGGGGTTCCTCACGCGCGAGTCCGTCCTCATGTCCAAGCACTGGATGGACAAGGTCTGGAGCTGGGACCACTGCTTCAACGCGTTGGCCCTGGCCCCCGGGTTGCCCGATCTCGCCCTGGATCAGTTCTTGGCTCCGTTCGATCATCAGGATGCCGCGGGGGCGATGCCCGACTCGGTGACCCACTCCGAGGTGCTCTACAACTTCGTCAAGCCGCCCATCCACGGGTGGGCCTTCTCGCGTCTGCGCGAACGACTCGGCCGGCCGTTGCGCCGCGACGAGCTGGAGGCCGTCTACCACCACCTCGCCCGCTGGTCGCGTTTCTGGTTGGACCACCGCCGGGCGCCGGGCCGCGTCGTGCCCTACTACGAGCACGGCAACGACAGCGGCTGGGACAATTCGACCGCCTTCGATCACGATCGGGTCATCGAGGCCCCCGACCTGGCGGCCTTCCTGGTCATCCAGCTGGGCGTGGTCGCGGACCTGGCCGATGAGCTGGGTCACGGGGGTGGCGAGTGGCGAGTCGAGCGCGACGGCCTCGAAGAAGCGATGCTGCGCGAGTTGCGCGATGCTGACGGTTTCTTCGCCGTGGGGAGCTTCAGTCGCCGGGAGAGCAAGCGCACGAGCCTGCTCACCCTGCTGCCGATCCTGGCATCCGACCGTCTCCCCGAGAACGTCGGTGCGCAGCTCGCAGCGCAGATCGAGCGTCATCTGACTCCGTGGGGGCCCGCGACGCAGCTCATCGGCACGCCCGAGTACGAAAGCGATGGGTACTGGCGCGGACCCATCTGGGCCCCCTCGACGATGATCATCGAGGAGGGCCTGCGACGCGGCGGGCACGTCGCCCTCGCCGACGCCGTGAATGAACGCTTCCGAGCCCTGTGCGAGGAATCGGGCTTTGCGGAGAACTTCGACGCGATCACGGGGGAGGGGCTCCGAGACCGGGCCTACACCTGGACGGCCAGCGTGTACCTCGTCTTCGCCGACGATCACGTGCGTCGCGCGGCGTTCACGTCGCCCGCGGGCGCGGCGAGCAATGAGGGTGTTCGGGCATGAGCGGTGACTTCACACACTTCCACGTCGATGGTGAGCGGCTGACATGGCGCGGCGACGGCGAGACCCTGGTCGTCGAAGCCTGGGGCCGCGACAGCGTCCGGGTCCGGGCGCGGCTCATGCACGACGTGATCGACCACGACTGGGCGCTGCTGCCGGCCCCCGTGGGCGACGCGGAGATCGAGGTCGACGGCGCCACGGCCACCCTGACGAACGGGCGCCTGCACGTGGTCGCGACCTCGCGCACCGGCATCCAGTTGCAGACCGGGTACGACCGCAACTTCTGTCACCTCGCGTTCTTCGACAGCGACGGGCGCCTGCTCTTCCAAGAACGGGATGCCGGGGGATCGCTGGCACTGGTGGCGCGCGAGCACCGGCCCATTCCCGGGGGCGATGTGCGGCTCACCGCCTCGTTCGAGAGCGCGGCCGACGAGCACCTGTTCGGCATGGGCCAGTATCAGCAGGACGTGCTCGACCTGAAGGGCTGCTCGTTCGAGCTCGCCCACCGCAATTCGCAGTCGAGCGTTCCGTTCGTGGTGTCGAGTCGCGGCTACGGCTTCTTCTGGCACAACCCCGCCATCGGCCGCGCGACGTTCGCGGCGAACACCACGCAGTGGTTCGCCGAGGCGACCCAGCAGTTGGACTACTGGGTGACGGCGGGCGAGACCCCGCGCGACATCGCCCGGGCCTATGCCGATGCCACCGGACACGCGCCCCTGATGCCCGAGCGCGGCCTGGGGTTCTGGCAGTGCAAACTGCGGTACTCGTCCCAGGAGGAACTGCTGGAGGTCGCGCGCGAGCACAAGCGTCGAGGACTGCCCCTCGATGTGATCGTGGCCGACTTCTTCCACTGGCCGAAGATGGGCGACTTCCGCTTCGAAGAAGAGTTCTGGCCCGATCCGGCCGCGATGGTCCGCGAACTCGACGAGCTCGGCGTGGAACTGATGGTCTCGGTCTGGCCGCAGGTGTCGCTGGAGTCCGAGAACTACGCGCAGATGAAGAAGGAGAACCTCCTCGTCCGGGCCGAACGGGGTCTCGACGTCCACATGTCGTTCGAGGGGCCGAGCGCCTTCCTCGACGCCACGAATCCCCGCGCGCGGGAGTTCGTGTGGCAGCGATGCCGCGAGAACTACGGCCGATACGGCATCCGCACCTTCTGGCTCGACGAGGCCGAACCGGAGTTCGGCCTGTACGACTACGACAACTATCGCTATCACGCCGGGTCGGTGCCGCAGGTCGGAAACGTGTACCCGCAGCACTTCGCCCGCGCCTTCGCCGAGGGGCAGTGGGGCGACGGTGAAACGGAGGTCGTGAACCTCCTGCGAACGGCCTGGGCGGGGAGCCAGCGGTACGGCGCCCTGGTGTGGTCGGGAGACATCGCCTCGACCTTCGACGCACTGCGAGCGCAGGTGACCGCGGGCATACACATGGGAGTCGCCGGCATTCCGTGGTTCACGACCGACATCGGCGGGTTCCATCACGGGGATCCCGACGACGAGGGGTTTCGTGAACTGCTGGTGCGATGGTTCCAGTTCGGCACCTTCTGCCCGGTCATGCGCCTGCACGGTGACAGGCTGCCGACGACACCGGTGTTCGCCGTCGACGGCTCGCGACGATCGCCCTCGGGCGGCCCCAACGAGGTGTGGAGCTTCGGGGATGCCGCGACGCCGATCCTGGAACGCTACCTCCGTGTGCGCGAGGCCTTGCGGCCGTATCTGCGGCAGGTCATGCGCGAGGCGCACGTCGACGGACAGCCGGCGTTGCGCGGGGTCTTCCACGAGTTCCCCGCCGATACCCGTAGCTGGGAGATCAAGGATCAGTATCTGCTCGGCTCGGATCTGCTCGTCGCGCCGGTCATGGAACCGGGCGCGCGCACACGTCGCGTGATGCTACCGGCGGGTGCGGCGTGGATCGACCTCTGGACCGGCACCCGGACGGAGGGCGGCGGAGAGATCGAGGTCGCCGTGCCGTTGGAGCGGATCCCGTTGTTCGTGCGCGAGGGTGCGGACGGCGGTTGGCAGGTCGTTCGCGAGGCGCTGGGGAACCTTCCGTCATGACGCGGGTGCCCGCGCCCGGACGGGGGACGAGCGTGCACCGTCTCGCCATCGAGGCCGCGCGCGGGCGCCTGTCGACCGTCGTCGACAGCGTGCAGGAGCACCCGGTACTGCTGACGCGGCGCGGACGACCGGTGGCTGCGGTGATCACGATGGATCAGTACGAGGTGCTGATCGCCGCGGAGGCGCGCGCTGCACGTCATCACGCTCCGGTCGAGGTGCGTGGCGTTGCGCCCGTTTCGGCGCCCCACGCGGGCGGGGACGCCGCGTAGATCGAACCCACATTCACCGTCCGGCGACGATGCCGTTTCGGCCCGCGTCCGGTCGAAACGGCCCCGGGTGATCGGGAACGATCCGGTGCCCCGGAGGGCGCGTCGTCCACACCGCTGACCGCGTGGTTCCGGTTGGCGGCTATGGCGACGTGAACATCGCGGGCGCTTCGAATCCGGCGGATTCAGCGCATTCCCCTGTAGCGGATTGCGTCTTGCCAGGTTTCGCTTCCTGGCCTATCGTGTGGTCGAACCGGTTCGATGTCGCGAGCCGGTATCTCTCAACGACGAGGAAGAGAACCACTCATGAGGTCATCTCCGCGGCTTGCGTCCTGCAAGCCCATCGCAGCAGTGACGGCCGGACTGGCCGTCGCCGTTCTCGCCATCGGCCAGCCCGCTGTTCCCGACAGTGCAGCCGCCGCGTCGACGGCTCCATCGGCCGCCGATCACCTGATCCTGGATTACGACTTCGACGGGGTCGACGCGGTCACCGCCACCATCGAGGACAAGTCCGGAGACGGCCGGAACGCCACCCTCACGAACCCGAGCTCGGCGAAGCTCGTGGACCGCGAGGGTGGCGGCAAAGCGCTGCAGCTCAGCGGCGGTGCTCGCGACTCCCGTGTCGCCCCGTACCTGACCGTTCCGGCAGGCCTGTTCAAAGACCTCCAGGGCACCACGGTCTCGTCGTGGGTCAAGTGGGAGGGCTCTCAGGTGTTCGAGTGGCTGTACACGCTCGGCAAGGACGCCTCCAGCGCCACGTTCTACACGCCCAAGTTCAACGATGGCACGGCCCGCTCCAGCGCCAAGCCCGCGTCCGCGGGGCAGGAGATCGGCGCCCGCGCGGCGACCGCCCTCCCCACAGACGGCTGGCATCTGGTGACCACGACCATCGACCAGAACAACCTCATCTACTACCTCGACGGACTCGAAGTGAGCCGCACCGATGTCGGGATCAACGTCGGCCAGGCGCTTTATGGAGCCTCGTCGGCGAACTCGGGATACATCGGTCAGCCGTTCTGGACGGGTGCGCACCCGTTCTTCCAGGGCTCGATCGACGACTTCCAGGTTTACGACACCGTCCTCACCTCCGCGCAGGTGCGGTCGCTCGCGGGCAACGCCGCCCCCGCCCTGACGGAAGTACTCGAGACCGCCACCCGCACCAAGACGAACGTGGGGACCGCCCCGTCCCTCCCCGGTGTGCGTGCGAAGTTCAGCGACGGCCAGGAGCGGCTCGCCGCGGTGACATGGGAGGCCGTGCCCGCGTCGGCCTACGCCCAGCGGGGGTCGTTCACCGTGCGCGGAGTGGTCGATGGCACCCAGACCGCGGTGACGGTCGAGGTGCGTGTCGTGGCTCCCGGCGAGTTCGCCATCGACGCCGCCGATCGCACCGGTGCGTTCATGGGCGGAGCCTCCGGCACCCTGTACGGCCTCTACGGCCCGGGGCTGCCCTCGAACAACCTCATCGACGGCATTCAGCTGCGCACCGTTTCCACGAAGGCGCAGGACGGTCCGCAGCATCCCGGTGCAGACGCTCTCGAGGTGGTCAAGCCGCTCGCAGATTCGTCGGATGGCGAAGTTTACATCTACATGACCGACGTCAACCGCGGCTTCCCGTACGAGGTGCCCGGGGCGAACGGCACCGAGAAAGAGGCGTGGTACCGCGACAAGATCCGCGAGCAGGTCGAACAGGTCCTCACCCTGCCGAAGGAGTACCAGGACAACATCGTGTTCGTGCCGTACAACGAGCCCGAGGGCAACATGTACGGCAACGGGCCGCAGTCGTTCTGGGGTGTCAACTGGCGCAACGATCCGACCAAGTTCTTCGCGGCGTGGGACGACGCATACCGCCTCATCAAGGGCCTGATGCCAGATGCCCGCATCGCCGGACCGAACACCGAGGCGCTGCACTCGGAGATCCAGGGCTTCCTGAAGCACGTGCGCGAGCAGAACACCGTGCCCCAGGTCATGACCTGGCACGAACTGAGCAACCCGGCCACGATCCGCGGCTCGGTGGCACGGTACCGCCAATGGGAGGCGCAGTATCTGGGCGCGGACGTGCACCTGCCGATCAACCTCAACGAGTACGCGTTCAACTACCACACGTCCGTCCCGGCGCAGATGATCCAGTGGATGTCGGCCATCGAGGACACCAAGGTCGACGGCGACATCGCCTACTGGAACATCGACGGCAACCTGAGCGACTCGGCCGTCCAGGCCAACCGTGCGAACGGGCAGTGGTGGCTCTTGAACTCCTACGGCAACATGACCGGCGACACCATCCGTGTCACGCCGCCGCAGCCCGACGTCAGCTACACGCTGCAGGGTGTCGCAACGATCGATGATGCGAAGCAGCAGGTGAAGGCCATCATCGGCGGTTCCACCGGTGCGCAGAAGGTCTACGTCGACAATGTTCCGTCATACCTCGGCGGCAGCGCTCACGTGCTGATCCGCGACATCCGATGGACCGGACAGATCGGCGACTCGGCGGAGCCGCAGACCGTGAAGGAGTTCGAGGCACCCGTGCGCGGAGGCTCCATCGAACTGGCCTTCGGGGAGGGCGACCTCCCCGCGCTCGGAAAGGACTCGGCCTACGAGATCGTGGTGACGCCGGGAACGGACACGACCTCTTCATCGCAGTCGGCAACGTCATGGCGTGGCATCTACGAGGCCGAGGCCGCCTCGCACACCGGTTCGCCGTTCTACAACAACGGCCCGGAGGGCTCACCGTCCAATGTCGGCAAGTTCTACACCTCCGGTGAACGCAACGTCGGTGGCATCGAGACGAACTCGACCCTGGAACTGAACTTCGAGGTCGATGTTCCGCAGGCCGGCAGCTACGACCTCAGCGTCCTCGCCAACGCCTACAACAAAGAGGCGCGCAACGAAGAGCAGGGCCCGGTCAACATGTTCCTCCGTGTGAACGGCGGGGCGGAGCAGGAGATCTACGCCAACCTCGGATACAAGTGGGTCGTCTGGGATCACACCGACACGAAGGTCACCCTGAACGCCGGCAAGAACACCATCACCCTGGCGGCACGCAGCCTGGATGGGACGAAGGGGACGAAGGGCGCCGCCATCATCGACAAGATCGATGTGACGCTGCCCAACGCGAACTACACGCCGATCTACGAGGCCGAGAACGCGGTCCTGCACGATGCGCAGGCCGCCTACGACCGCGGGGGAGTCTCCGGGTCGGGCTACGTCAAGGTCGCAGCGAACCAGTCCGCCACGTTCTGGGTCTACAACAAGGACGACTCGGAGAAGTCGCTCGAGGTGAAGACGCTCGGCGGCGGCACCGGCACGGTGAAGGTGAACGGCGTCGAACTCGGCAGCGTCACCGACACGGTGAGCGTTCCTGCCTTCCTGGTGGGCGGTATCAACAAGGTCGAGATCGTCGGTGGCACGGGCACCCTTGCCGTCGATCGCGTCTCGGTCGGCGCCTCGGTCGGCAAGCTCGCCTCGCAGACCGTCGAGGCCGAAGCCGGCGTCGTCAACGGCCAGGCCAAGGTCCAGGATCTCTCGCTCGCCAGCGGAGGAAAGGCCATCGTCGGCATCGGCGGTGCCCAGAACAACACGAACACCCTCACCCACAAGGTGACGGTGCAGGAGGCGGGTACCTACGCCATGACGGTGCGCTACTCGAATGAGGAGCAGGCACCCTCGTCGCACTACAACCCCGACCCGGTCGCCCGCCGCGCGGACATCTCGGTCAACGGGGGACCCGTGCAGCAGGTGCTCTTCCCGCAGAGCTACAACGCCAACCAGTTCTGGGACCTCACCGTCCCCGTTCAGCTGAAGGCGGGGGAGAACACCGTGTCGTTCGCCTCGAAGGAGGCGCCCGACTTCAACGGGACCACCTTCATCTCCGAGCGGTTCCCCACGCTGGGGCTGCGTTCGCAATGGGCGCCGAACCTCGACAAGCTCACGTTCACCGCGATGAAGCCTGCCGCACCGGCCCCCGCGCTCAAGGTGGATGCCACGGCATCCACTCGGAAGATCGGCGGCAAGGCCTACGTCACGGTCGAGGCGGTCAACCGTTCGGAGGTGCCGGTGCGGATCGATGTCGTCACCGCGTACGGCAAGAAGACCTTCACGGCGGTACAGCCGGGCAAGAAGGTCAGCGTGTCGATCAACTCGACGAAGGCGTCCATCCCCGCGGGTAAGGTCACGGTCACGGCCACGGCCACGATCGACGGGAAGACAGTCACCTCGAGCGTCGAGGCGTCCTACGCGGCGCGGAACTGACATACCGGGTGGGGGCGGGAACGCCCGCTCCCACCCCTCCCACCCCATCCCTCTGTCGAGGACGTCATCGTCTTCGACGCCCTACCCGAAGGAAGAGAAATGAGAAAGACCACTCGCCTCGGCGTCGCGGTCCTGGCCGCCACGCTGATGACGACCGGCGGTGCGGCGGTCGCCGCCGTCGCCGCCGATCCGATCGACGACAGCCAGATCGGCATCGACGTGGAGGTCACGCCACAGGAAGGCCCAGGCAGCCTGATGCTGACGGTTGCGCCGGGGCGTGCGACTCTCACGGAGCAAGGATCGACCGGAGAGGCGCGCCAGTTCACCGGAACGCTGCCCCAGGTGACGGTGACCGACACCCGCAGTGCAGACGACGTGGCAGAGGGCGCGCAGTGGTCTGTCCTGGGATCGGCCAGCGACTTCACCAACGCCGACGGCGCCGTCATCGAGGCGAAGTACCTGGGGTGGAGCCCGCGTCTGGTCGCGGGTGACGAGAACACGATCTCCGTCGGCGGCGACGTCGACGGAGCGCTCCCGTCGCAGCCG
Source organism: Microbacterium sp. CFBP 8801 (assembly GCF_014839455.1). Taxonomy (NCBI): domain Bacteria; kingdom Bacillati; phylum Actinomycetota; class Actinomycetes; order Micrococcales; family Microbacteriaceae; genus Microbacterium; species Microbacterium sp. CFBP 8801. Next base: position 138,258 of record NZ_JACYNU010000003.1, read on the forward strand.
GACAGCGACCCGGGTCGGGGACTGAAGGACCAGGAACTGCTGTACCTCAGTGACGCCGCCTCCCTTCCTGAGGGCGGAGCCACGTCCACGGCGACGGCGGATCTCACCCTCCGCGTGCCCGCGACCGTCGCGGCCGGTCAGTACTCCTCCACCATCACCCTGTCGCTCTTCGAGTGAGCTCAGCCCGTCCGGCTCGGTGGACCCGACTGCCGAGCCGGACGATTGGACCGCCATGCCTTTCCTCGCCCTCCCCCGTTCGCAGAATGCCGTTCTCAGCGCGATGCTCCTGCTCGCTTTCGCCGTCGTCGTGCCGGACGAAGCCCAAGCGGCGCCGACACCGACGTCAGCCGCCAGCGTCACCTGGTCGGTGGAACCCGCGGATGCCGACGCCGCTACGGGGAAGGCCTGGACCGAGTTGACTCTCGACGCCGGGCAGAGCGTCACCGAGTACATGCTCATCACCAACCGCGGCCTGAGCGACGTGACCTTCGACCTGTCCGCCGCCGACGGATACTTCACCGACACGGGACGTTTCAACATGCTGGCGAACGGTGAGAAGTCGATGGATGCCGGCACGTGGATCGCGATCCCCGACGAAGTGGAGGTGGGGGCCGGGCAGAGCGTCATCATCCCCTTCGAGGTGTCGGTTCCCGCCAACGCCACCCCCGGTGATCATCCCGCGGGAGTCGCCGCCGGCATCCGCACGGGCGACGGCGTCGTCGGTGTGGAGTCCCGGGTGGGCTTCCGCGTGATGACACGGGTGCGCGGAGAACTCGCACCCGCGTTGACGGTGACGGAGCAGTCGGCGACATACACCCCGTCGTGGAATCCGTTCCTTCCCGGGTCGCTCGCCGTGACCGCCACCGTCGTCAACTCCGGCAACACGCGGCTGGCCGCGCAGCCGACGGTACATGCTTCGGGGCTTCTCGGCGTGCTCGGAACCCACGGCGCGCTGGCGGAACTACCGGAACTCGCGCCGGGGGAATCCCGGATGATCACCGCGATGCTGGCGGATGTCTGGCCCACCTTCGTGACCGATGTGCGAACGGATGTCGTCCCGCGCAGCATCGACGGCTCGGGTCCCGTCGCCACCGCCTCCGCCGACACGAGGATCACGACGATGCCGTTCAGCCAACTCGTCGTCGGGCTCTGCCTCGTTCTCGCCGCCACGCTGTTGCTCTGGGGCCGCAGAAGACGGCGTCGTGCGCTGCAGCGGATGCTCGACGATGCTCGAGAAGAGGGTCGGCGGACAGCGGTGATGGGGCGAGTGGGCCTGGTCGTCGCGTGTGTCGCGGCAGCGGCCGGGACGTGCGTCGTCGGCTCCGTCTCGGTGAGCTCGGCATCCGAACTCACCGCGGGCGTGACGATCGAGGTCGAGGTGACCCCCGCGCCAGCGCGTACGACGTCGTCGACCACCACGTCGCCCGGCTCTCCTCCGGGCGACACCGCGCCGGGCAGCGACCTCGCGTCGACCGGCTTCGTGGCCGATCCCTGGCTGGCCGTCACCGCTGGGGGACTGATCCTGGGGGAACGATCGCGTCCCGGACGGTGAGGCGTCGGGAGGACTCCCGCCGATCATGAGCGACCGCCTCGAACGCCGTCATGGACGCGGACGAAGACCGTCCGCGGGGAACGCGATACCCGCCGAGCGGAACCTCCGCGCGAGCTAACGGTGCGCGTGAAAGCCCGCGTGCGTCTCGGCCGGGTAGCGTTCACGCATGCGCGAGAGCCTGCGGTCCCTCCGGCGTCCCGCCTCCGACGCGGCGCCCGCCTTCGACCTGGCGTACGTGCGGTCGGGACCGCGCGGCGCGACGCCCGCCGTGGTCATTCCCGGGGGTCCGGGACTGGCGTCGGTCCTGCCCTATCGCGGCCTGCGGCGGCGAGCAGCCCGCGGCGGGCTCGACCTGATCATGATCGAGCATCGCGGCGTCGGACGCTCCCGCCGCGACCTCGACGGTCATCCGCTCCCGCCCGCGGCGATGCGCGTCACCGCGGTGCTCGACGACATCGCCGCCGTGCTGGACGCGGAGGGCGTCGACCGTGCGGTGATCGTCGGCTCCTCGTACGGCAGCTATCTGGCGATGGCGTTCGGGGCCCGGCATCCAGAACGGGTGGCATCGATGCTGCTCGACTCCGCCCTGCAGTCGGCCCACGACGTCGACCTCGAACGCGCGTGCGTGCGGCGATTGTTCTGGGATGCCGACGACGACATGGCGCGCGGGGTCCGACGTCTCATCGCGGCGGGTGTCTCGGAGCGCATCGTGCTCGACGTCGTGCGGGCCGCGTACGAACTCGGCGGGACCGACTTCGTCCACCCGCTCGTGCGCCATGAGCCCGGTCTTGCCTGGCGGGCGCTCACCGCCTACGCCACGCGCGATGCCGAGATCGCCGACATTCCGCGCATCTACGAGTTCGACCTCGTGGGCACGATCGCCTTCCGCGAGCTGGGATACGGCGGTGCCCTCGACGGGCACCCGCTGGACCCGGTGCGCACCTACCTGCCCCTCGCCCCGCGCTACGCCGCGTTCGCGGGGGAACCGTACGACCTGCGCGCGGCCGTGCGCGCCTTCGACTGGCCGCTCGTCGTGCTCTCGGGCGACCGCGACCTGCGCACCCCGCCGGCGATCGCCGAGCGGGTGGTCGCCGCGGCTCCGGATGCCACCCTCGTGCGCCTGCACAACGGGCACAGCGCCCTCGACACCCACCCGATGGCGCTGCTGAACGCCGTCCGGCGGCTCGTGCGCGGTCAGCAGGCGGCCCTGCCCGGCGACGAGCCGGCGCTCGACCGGCTGCCGCGCACCGGTCTGTCGGCGTCGTTCCCGTCGCTTCTCGTGCAAGTCGCGCGGCTGGACGCCGTGGTCCGCCGCCGTGTGCTTCGACGCCGCTGAGCCGCGGCGCCGACGAGCGGCATCCACTGTCCGCCCGCGGGTCGGTGTCAAGGCTCTGTCGTAAAACGTTCCTCGCGCCGAGGGTGGGGCGGTGACAGACGGCGACCATCCCCGCTTCTCCCTGCTCTTCCCGCCCGGCACGGTCGACCTCGACGGCGTCCGCGCCGCTCTCGAGAAAGCGGATGCCGTGGACGGACTCGGCACCGACATCGCCGCCACGCTCGCCTGGGCCACGGGCGTCCCCCGGCCCGCTTCGGTCGCGGCGACCTGGGAACTGCTCGCCTCGGTGGCCGCGCGCGACGTGGCCGCGGCCCGCGTGCTGGAGCCGCACCTCGACGCCCTCGCCATCCTCGACGAGGCCGCCGCGGCCGGATCCGCCCTCGACGTCGAGCCGTCGGGATCGTGGGGCGTCTTCGCCGCGGAGGGCCCGGGCATGCGTCTCGACGCGCGACAGGATGCCGGCACCTGGACCCTGCACGGCACCAAACCCTGGTGCTCGCTCGCCGCCGACCTCGACCAGGCCCTCGTCACCGCCTGGGTCGACGACGAGCGGCGGCAGCTCTTCGCGCTCGATCTGCGCGGCCCCGCCGTGCGGGCGCGGTCGGGACCGTGGCACGCCCGCGGCCTGGACCGGGTCGTGAGCGCCCCGATCGACGTCGACGGCGCGACCGCGCGTCCGGTGGGGGAGCCCGGCTGGTATCTGCGGCGCCCGGGATTCGCGCACGGTGGCGTGGGGGTCGCGGCGTGCTGGTGGGGCGGGGCGCTGCCCCTCCGCGATGCGCTCGCCGCGGCGGCGCGCGGCGAGCGGGCGGATCAGCTCGCGCGCACGCACCTTGGCCGAGCCGACGTCGCCCTCTGGGCCGCCCGCGCCGTCCTGACCGAGACGGCGACGGTGTTCGCGGCCGGGGGCGCGGCATCCGCGGGGCTCCGTGCCGCCCGCGCGCGCTCGGTGGTGGCCGACGCGGTGGAGACGACACTCGCTGAGGCGGCCCACGCCCTCGGGCCGTCGCCGCTCGTCGCCGACGAGGCGCACGCCCGCCGCGTGGCCGACTTGCAGGTCTACGTGCGTCAGCATCACGCCGCGCGCGATCTGGCGAAAATCGGCGGCGACGTCGCGGCGGGGGGCGCCGCGTGGTGAGCTTCGACCACCGCGACGCGGGGACCGACGAGAGCACCTGGACCGCCGCCCTGCGGCGCGAGCTGCCCGCCGTCGACCTCGACGTCGACCGCGTGATCGTCGTCGCGGCGCACCCCGACGATGAGACGCTCGGGGCGGCGGGGCTGCTCGCCACGGCCTCGGCCCGCGGCATTCCCCTCGATCTGCTGGTGGTGACCGACGGTGAGGCGTCGCACCCCGCATCGCCCACGCACACGCCCGCGTCGCTCGCGCTGCTGCGTCGTCGCGAGCTGCACGAGGCCGCCGCGATCGTCGGGATGACCGCGGCGCCGATCTTCCTCGGGCTGCCCGACGGCGGTACCGACGCCCACCGGCCGGCCATCGCCGCGGCGCTCGGCGACGCCCTCGACCGTGCCGGAGCCGACCGCGTGCTCGTGCTGTCGCCGTGGCGCGGCGACGGGCACCGCGATCACCGCGTCGTCGGCGAGATCGTCGACGAGGTGTGCGCGGCCCGTGGCGTGCGCTCGCGCGCTTTCCCCATCTGGCTCTGGCACTGGGGAGGCGCCGCAGACGTGCCCTGGACGCGCGCCGAGCGTCTGGCCCTCGACCCCGCTGCTCGGGATGCCAAGACCCGCGCACTCGACGCGCACGCGAGTCAGATCGCCCCGCTGTCGGCCGCGCCCGGCGACGAGCCGATGGTGCACGCGCGCATGCGTTCGCACTTCGAGCGGGACGCGGAGGTGTTCTTCGCCCCCGAAGACGCCCCCGCCGACCCCACGACCACCGTCGGTCAGGAGTACTTCGACGACATGTACGACCGGCACGACGACCCGTGGGGCTTCGACTCGCGCTGGTACGAGGAGCGAAAGCGCGCCGTGCTGCTCGCCTCCCTCCCCCGACGGCGGTATCGCGCCGCCTTCGAGGCGGGCTGCGCGACCGGGGCGCTCACCCTCGCCCTCGCCGACCGTTGCGATCGGGTGCTCGCCGTCGACCTCGCCCCCGCCGCCCTCTACCGTGCGCGCCGGCGGCTCGCGGAGCGGACGAACGTCGAGCTGCGCCGAGCGACGCTCCCCGGCGAGTGGCCCGAGGGTGACGTCGACCTCGTCGTGCTGTCGGAGGTCGCGTACTACTGGGCCGGTCCCGACCTCGACCGCGGGATCACGGCATCCATCGCGTCGCTGAGCGCCGACGGTCATCTCGCGGCCTGTCACTGGCGGCATCCGGTCGCCGAGTATCCGCGCAGCGGCGACGACGTGCACGACGCGCTCGCGGCCCGTCCCGACCTCGTTCGCCTGGTGCGGCACGAGGAGCGGGACTTCGTGCTCGAGGTCTACGGCCGACCGGGGGCGCGGTCGGTGGCGGCCGAGGCGGGACTCGTGCCGTGAGAGCGGTGGCGGTGGTCATCCCCGCGCACGACGAAGAAGCGCTGATCGGGCGCTGCCTCGCCTCGGTCGTGCGCGCCGTCGCGCAGGCGCGGTCGTTCGAGCCCGACCTCGCCGTGACCGTGGTGGTCGTCCTCGACGCGTGCACCGACACGACGGCGCCCCAGGTGCGACGCTGGCCGGTCGACACGCTCGAGATCGCCGCGCGCAACGTCGGCACCGCCCGCCGGAGCGGTGTCACGCACGCCCTGGCCGCGCTCGCGACCGACCCGCACGACACGTGGATCGCGATGACCGACGCCGACACGGTCGTGCCGCCCGACTGGATCACGCACCAGCTCGCGCGGATGGATGCCGGAGCCGACCTCGTGCTCGGAACGGTGCGCCCCGACTTCGCCGACCTCAGCGCCCGGCATGCCTCGTACTGGCGGGCGACTCATCGGCGGGGTGAGCCCGCCGGGAACGTCCACGGAGCCAACCTCGGCGTGCGGGGGAGCATGTACGCCCGGGCGGGTGGCATCCGGGATCTCATCGAGCACGAAGACGTGGCGTTCGTGCAGGCGGCCCGCGCGGCGGGGGCGGCGGTGCACGTGAGCGACGCGCACGAGGTCGAGACCTCGGGCCGTTTCACCGGCCGCACCCCCGCCGGATACGCCGCGTTCCTGCGCCGGGTGCACGCCTGGGTCGACGCGTCGCCACTCGCGGCTCCGGGGGCCTGACGCACCGACGGGGGGTTCGTCAACCACCTCGGTCGCACGCGACGACCCGTCCCACACTGGAACCCCCCGGAACGAGAGGCACGACCATGAAGGCACTGACCTGGCAGGGCAAGCGCAGCGTGAGCGTCGAGGAGGTCCCCGACCCGCAGATCCTCGAACCCACCGACGCGATCGTGAAGATCACCTCGACGGCGATCTGCGGCTCCGACCTGCACCTGTACGAGCTCTTCGGACCGTTCATCGACAAGGGCGATGTTCTCGGACACGAGCCGATGGGCGTCGTGGTCGAGGTGGGGTCGGCCGTGACGAACCTCGCCGTCGGCGACCGCATCGTCGTGCCGTTCAACATCTCGTGCGGGCACTGCTTCATGTGCCGCCGCGGCCTGCAGTCGCAGTGCGAGACCACGCAGGTGCGCGAGTACGGCAGCGGCGCCGCCCTCTTCGGCTACACCAAGCTCTACGGCCAGGTGCCGGGCGGACAGGCCGAGTACCTGCGCGTGCCGCTCGCCGACTACAACCACATCCGCGTCGGCGACGACCTGCCCGATGACCGCTACCTCTTCCTCAGCGACATCGTGCCCACCGCCTGGCAGGGCGTGAAGTACGCCGACGTCCCCGAGGGGGGCACGCTCGCGGTGATGGGTCTCGGCCCCGTCGGACAGTTCGCCGCCCGCATCGGCGTGCACCTCGGCTACCGCGTGCTCGCGATCGAGCCCGAGGCCGACCGCCGGGCCATGGCCGAACGCCACGGCGTGCTCACCTACGACCTCACCGACACGGTGGTCGACGAGCTCGTCGACCTCACCGAGGGGCGCGGAGTGGACGGTGTCGTGGATGCCGTGGGCATGGAGGCCCATGGCAACGGCGGCATCAAGCTGGCGCAGAGCGCCATCGGCCTGCTGCCGGACCCCCTGGCGCGCACGCTCATGGACAAGGCGGGTCTCGATCGTCTCGCCGCGGTCTACGCCTCGATCGACCTCGTGCGTCGCGGCGGCACCGTTTCGCTCAGCGGCGTGTACGCCGGTGAGGCCGACGTGCTGCCCATGAAGACGATGTTCGACAAGCAGATCACCTTCCGCATGGGCCAGTGCAACGTCAAGCGGTGGATCGACGACCTGCTGCCCCTGGTCGAGGACTCCGCCGACCCGCTCGGCGTGATGGACCTCGTCACGCACCACGCGCCGCTCGAAGACGCCCCCGGCCTGTACGAGACGTTCCAGAAGAAGGAAGACGGCTGCATCAAGGTCGTCCTGCGCCCCGGTTCCTGACCCGCACCCGTGGCGTGAGTCGCCGAGGTTCGTCGCCCGGCGGATGCCGGAAGCGACGAACCTCGGCGACTCGCGCGCGTCAGGCGCGGCCGGCGTGCACGGCCTCGAGGGCCGAGGCGTCGGCGTCGGACATGCCCTCGATCGGCTCGCCGTTCCACACGATGTCGTCGCCGAGGGCGGCGAGGATCTCTTTGCGGTCGCCGTGCGAGATCTTCGCGCCGTGCACGATGGTCGCGGGGCTCCACAGCATCGCGGCACCGTCCCACCAGCCCGCGCCCACGTCGCGCACGTGCAGCAGGTCGTGCAGCGTCTTCGACAGGTGCGACAGCGGCTCGGTGAAGGCGTCGGCGAGAACCGCGAGGGTGATCTGCCGCTCGGTGCCGGCGATGGCGACGACGGGCTCGTCGAGCCGGCCCTCGATCGCCTTCGACACGTCGGCGGCCTCGAGCAGGATCACGCCGTTGGTGGGACGCGGGTTGCACTCGATGATCTTGTAGTCGGGCGCGGCCTCGCTGCCGTGGTCGACGAAGTCGAACGAGATCTGGCCCGAGAAGCCGGGGTCGAGCGCGTCGACGAGCTGCTGCGTGTAGCGCAGGGTGTCGGTGCTGTCGACGGCGATGAACGCGATGGCCGTGGAGTGCGCCCACTGCTCTGCCGCCTTGTACGTGGTGTGGGCGAGCACCTTGCCGTCGACGACGACGCTGTACGTGCAGACCATGGGTCCGTCGACGAAGGGCTGAACGAGCCACGGCTGCTCGGGGGTGGGCACGCACTCCTCGACGGGGATCTTGCCTGCCAGCGGACCCGTGTTGGTCAGCAGGCCCACGCCGCCGCGCGAGAAGGCCGCGCGGGCGAAGAAGCGGGGGAAGCTGTCGATGGCGGCGCGCAGCTCGTCGGGCGAGGTGACGACGACCGTCTCGGGGATGGGCACCCCGGCATCCTGAGCCAGGCGCTGGAAGCTGGCCTTGTCGTGCAGGCGGGCCAGGTCGGCGAAGTCCCCGGCGAACAGGCGCACGCTCGAGGGCAGGTCGGCCACGCGCGCGGCGAGGTAGAACACCTCCTCGAACGTGGGGATGATCAGGTCGATGCTGTGCTTTTCGACGTAGTCGGAGACCGCGGCGATGAACGCGTCGGTCTCGAAGCGCGGGGAGGGCGTCGCGAGGTGCCCGGCGAGGAAGCGCGAGTGGTTTCCCACGGCCCCGTCGTAGGTGTCGCTGGCGAAGACGGTATGCCCGACGCTGCCGAGCTTGCGGATCAGGTCGAGAGCGAACGTGTTGCGGGAACTGGTGACGAGCACGCGCATGGAGGCACCCTTATCGTGGCGGCGGACGTTGCCGTCACTCTATCCATCGCCCGTGTCCGCGCACGTGTCACCGGCGGAGGAAACGTGTCGGCAACACGGCGCTGAGTAGAGTCATCGCATGGGTGACCTGTTCGACGGTTACGGCTCCACGCTGGCGCCGCGCAAAACCGCATCCGGCGTTCCGGCGTACGACGAGATGTTCGGCGGTCCGGCTGGTCCCGGAGACGCCGTGCCCTCGCGCGAGGCGTACCGGGAGCTGTACCAGACGCTCGCGAAGATGACGCAGCAGGAGCTGCGCGGTCGCACCGAGTCCCTCGCGAGTTCGTATCTGGCGCAGGGCGTCACCTTCGACTTCGCGGGTGAGGAACGGCCCTTCCCCCTGGATGCCGTGCCCCGGGTCATCGCGTACGACGAGTGGTCGCGCATCGAGGCCGGCGTCAAACAGCGCGTCCGCGCGCTGGAGGCCTTCCTCGACGACGCGTACGGCAACCAGCACTGCGTGCGCGACGGCATCCTCCCCGCCGGTCTCATCGCGTCGTCGCAGTACTTCTACCGCCAGGCCGCCGGCATCCGCAGTGCCAACGGCGTGCGCATCCAGGTGTCGGGCATCGATCTGATCCGCGACGAGCACGGCGAGATGCGGGTGCTCGAAGACAACGTGCGCGTTCCCTCGGGGGTCTCGTACGTCATCTCGAACCGCCGCGTGATGGCGCAGACCCTGCCCGAGCTGTTCGTCTCGATGCGGGTGCGCCCGGTCGGCGACTACCCGAACAAGCTGCTGTCGGCGCTGCGCGCGTCGGCCCCGCCCGGAATCGACGACCCGAACATCGTCGTGCTCACCCCGGGCGTCTACAACTCCGCCTACTTCGAGCACACGCTGCTCGCGCGCCTCATGGGCGTGGAGCTGGTCGAGGGGCGCGACCTGCTGTGCATCGGCGGCAAGGTCTTCATGCGCACCACCCGCGGCCCCCAGCGCGTCGACGTGATCTACCGTCGCGTCGACGACGAGTTCCTCGACCCGCTGCAGTTCCGCGCCGACTCCATGCTCGGCGCCCCCGGGATCATGCTCGCCGCGCGGTTGGGCAACGTCACGATCGCCAACGCCGTCGGCAACGGCGTCGCCGACGACAAGCTGCTCTACACCTACGTGCCCGAGCTCATCCGGTACTACCTGGCCGAGGAGCCCATCCTCAAGAACGTCGACACGTGGCGGCTCGAAGACCCGGGCGCCCTCGAAGAGGTGCTCGATCGTCTGCCCGAACTGGTCGTGAAGCCCGTCGACGGCTCCGGCGGAAAGGGCCTGGTCGTGGGCCCCGACGCTTCGCCGGCCGAACTCGACACGTTGCGCAAGCGCCTGCTGGCCGACCCGCGCGGGTGGATCGCTCAGCCGGTGGTCATGCTGTCGACCATCCCCACGCTGGTCGAAGACGGCATGCGCCCGCGGCACGCCGACCTGCGTCCCTTCGCGGTGAACGACGGCGACGACATCTGGGTGCTGCCCGGCGGCCTGACCCGCGTCGCCCTTCCCGAGGGACAGCTCGTGGTCAACTCCAGCCAGGGCGGCGGGTCGAAGGACACGTGGATCGTCGGCGGAGCGGCCCCCTCGCACGTCGAGTACGGCCAGGGTCAGGGCGTGTCGGGTCTCGTGGCCGATCAGGCCGCGGTCACCGAGTCGATCCCGATCATCTACGACGGCCAGCCCGCCCCCGCCACCTCGCCCCGCGACCAACGCCCGGGCCGCGATCAGCAGGAGCAGCAGCAACAGGATGCCGGTGTGCAGCACGGCCCTCAGGCCGAGCAGCAGCAGCAAGCGCGAGAGGTGCCGGAATGCTGAGTCGGATCGCCGAGAGCCTGTTCTGGATCGGGCGCTACATCGAGCGCAGCGACGGGACCGCGCGCATCCTCGACGTGCACCTGCAACTGCTGCTCGAGGATCCGTGGATCGACGAGGACACCGCCTGCCGGTCGCTGCTCAGCGTGATGGGGTCGGCCTGGCCCGAAGAGCTCGACACCGTGCGTCGCGACGACGTGCTCGCGCGTCTGGCCGTCGACCGCATGAACCCGTCGAGCATCGCCTACTCGATCACCGCGGCGCGCGAGAACGCCCGCCGGGCTCGCGAGATCGTGTCGACGGAGCTGTGGGAGATCCTCAACACCACGAACTCCCGCATGCCCCGCCGCCTGCAGACCGACAAGGTGCACGAGTTCTTCCAGTGGGTGCGCGAGCGCGCCGCCCTCGCGATCGGCATCGTCGACTCCTCGACCAACCGCGACGAGGCGTGGCAGTTCTTCACCCTCGGGCGCAGCATCGAGCGCACCGACATGACGGCTCGCCTGCTGGCCACCCGCTCGCTCACCGAGGTGTCGGGTCCGTCGTGGACGACGATCCTGCGCTCCTGCGGGGCGTACGAGGCGTACCTGCGCACCTACCGCGGCATGCCCAGTGCGCGAAACGCCGCCGAGTTCCTGCTGCTCGACCGTCTGTTCCCGCGGTCGATCATCTACTCGATCCAGCGGGCAGAGGACTGCATGAGCGCGATCGACCCCCGCGCCGACCGCGTCGGACACTCCAACACGGTGCTGCGCGCCCTCGGACAGATCCGCAACGACCTCGAGTACCGCCCGGTCAGCGACATCCTCGCGGAGTTGCCCGAACACATGCAGCGCGTGCAGACGGTCTCGCGCGAGGCGTCGGAGGCCATCCGCTCGCGGTTCTTCCCGACGCAGGCCGAGCCCAGCTGGATCGGAGAGATCTCGTGAAACGCCTCCGCATCGAACACCAGACCGGCTTCGCCTACCCGGGCGACGTGTCGGCGTCGTACAACGAGGCGCGCATGCTGCCGCACTCCACCGACAGCCAGTTCGTGCTGAGTTCGTCGCTCGACATCGAGCCCTCGACCTCGGTGAACCAGTACGTCGACTACTTCGGCACGCGCGTCGCGGCGTTCGACGTGCTGTCGCCGCACCAGGCGCTCACGATCACGGCGCGCTCGCTCGTCGAGGTGCGGCCGCGCCCGATCGAGCACGCCGACATCACGTGGGAGCAGTTGGCGTCCGAGTCGGCGCGCTCGATCACCACGGTCGAGCAGCTGACGCAGACCCGCCGCACGACCCCGCACGCCGAGGTGGCCGAGCTCGCCCGTGCCATCGCCGCGCAGCACGACCGCCCGGGTCCGGCCGCGCACGCCATCGTCGAGGCCGTGGGTGACGCGATCGACTACATGCAGGGCGTCACGGGAGTGCACTCCACCGCGGTCGACGCGTGGGAGGCCCGCAAGGGCGTCTGCCAGGACATCGCCCACATCGCGATCGGGGCGCTGCGCGAAGTCGGCATCCCGGCCCGGTACGTCTCGGGCTACCTGCACCCGAAGCCGTCCGCCGAGGTGGGCGAGGCCGTGACGGGCGAGTCGCACGCGTGGGTGGAGTGGTTCGCCGGCGACTGGCAGGGCTTCGACCCCACCAACAACATCGAGATCGGCGACCGTCACGTGCTCGTCGGTCGCGGTCGCGACTACAACGACGTGCCGCCCCTGCGCGGCGTGTACGCCGGCCCCGGCAAGAGCAACCTCAAGGTGAAGGTCACGATCACGCGCGAGACCTGACGCTGGTTCCCCGGAAATATACGCAGAGCGTATAGTTCCAGGGGTATAGGAGGGTTCATGGGCGCCGACGTCGACATCGCACGGTCGATTGCTGCGTCACCGTTGCGCACAGCCCGCCTGAAAGACCTCCCTCCGCTCGTTCGGAACACGTGGCGAACCGTTGAGAGGTTGACGGACCGCGGCGCGCTGGTGCGACTGTCTCATGGTGTCTATACCGCTCCCCCCGATGGGGAAGACGGGCGTTCTTGGCGACCGTCGCTCGAGTCCACCGCCTTGGCTATCGCTGCGGCACGGGTGGGCGGCCGGTCGGCCGCACTGATGGGAACAAGCGCGGCCCGCTACTGGGGAGTCCTTCCCCGAGCGATCGGTGTAGCAACCGTCGCGGTCGACCGGGGGAAGCACTCGGCCTTGGAACTGGATCACGGAGGAACCGTCCTCTTCGTCCCGCGGCGTTTTGATCTGCTCGATCTCGTCTTGGAGCGCACGAGTCTTGGGCGTGGGCTCGTCACGACGCCGGCGCAGACGCTTTTCGATCTGCTTTCGCGGCGTCCCGCTGATGGCCTCGAGAAAGAGATCGATGGGGCAGTCGACAATCTGATCGCTCGGGTCGAGGTCCCCGATTACGCGGATGTCCTCGCACGCTCTGCTCGCCCGGGCAAAGCTGCTCGCGCCGCACTCGAACGCCTGCGAGAGAAGTATGAGTGAGGCGCGCCCGACGTTCGGTGGTCGTGGACCGACGGTCGGTGTCCTCGACGAGGAAGAGCGGCGCGCGGTTCAACGGCTCTTCGGCGTCGCCGCAGAGCAGGTGGCCCGAGATCATGTCGTCTCCCATGCGCTGGCGGCCATAGCCGAGCTGAGTACGAACCATGTCGTCTTCTTCGGCGGAACGTGTGGAGTTGCTCTTTCTGTGGCGGCGTTCTGTGATCACTTCGTATCGCAGGGGTGGTGGTCGCTCGCGTCTACGCCTCGGCGTGCAGACCGATCGCGACCAGGTGTGCAGCCGCGTCGCGGACGCGCTTGGGCGCGTCGTCGGCGTGCCCGTGCTGAGCGGTGACGGCCATAGTGAGAGCGTCGCCGTGCAGGCGCGGGTGGTGCCAGATGGTCGCCGCGATCCCGTCGAGCACGTGCACGGTGTCGGCGGCGAGGACGACGACCCGCTGCCCGTCCGTGACCGCGTTGCGCCCGGGGATCTCCGACCAGCGGTCCTCCTGTGCGGGCGGAGTTGCGAGGAGGCCGGCGGTGATCGGGACGAGCTGCTCGGCGTCGCGGTAGCGGACGCGGTACACGCCGCCGATGCCGGCGGCGAGGCGGGCGAGGATCGGGATGCCGTTCTCGAGCGCCGGCAGGGCGCTCGTCTCGGGGACCAGGAGCGGGATCGCGTCGGCCAGGTCGAGGAGTTCCAGCTGCGCCGCCCCGATCAGGTACGGGTCGCGGTCGAGGATCACGAGCGCGGCCAGCCGCGGGTGCGCGGGCGCGGGGAGGAGGCCGAGCGCGTCGGGGGAGAAGGGCCGCTTGGGCATGCCCTCCGCGGTGCGGAGGAGGAGAGGCTTCTCGTAGGGGAGGATCCGCCCGTCCGGGGTGATCCCGGTGGTCTCGTCGGTGAGGTATCCGTAGGAGCGGCCCAGGGTCGCGGCGGCCGTCGTCTTCCCGCGACCGGACGGGCCGACGAGCACGATCGCCGCGCCGGTCCGGTCCGCGAGGGCGCAGGCATGCAGCATCAGGAGAGAGCCCTGCGCGGCCTCGATCGCCCGCAGCGTCACCTCCGCGATCGCCTGCGCCGCCCGATGCTCGAACGCATCCGGCGTGCTCACCATGGTGAAGGAGCTGTGGCTCGGAAGATCGGGTCTCGCGTGGCGCGTGCGCTGCCATAGGGCGGTCATGCCCTCGCGGTCCTTCGTGGATACCGCGCTGAGGTCGACGCCGATCGATCGACCGAGAGCACGAATCGTGAGCATCACGGCCGGCGAGCTGCGGGACGTGTGCTCCGCCTGCGGATCAGCGACCGTCCGGCATGAACACTGCCGCGAAGGAGGTCTGCGCGGAGGAGTCGGACGCCGTGACGGCGATCGTGGCGGAGTCGCCGCTGCGATTCATGATGCAGAGGAAGCGGAGACTCTGCCCCGCGTCCAGCGGGCTGAAGCCGTAGGTCTCGACAGCATTCGGCTTGCCAGAGCCGCTGAGATTGAACGCTTGGCTTTCCCCTCCACCGTTGTCGACGCCGACGATCAGCGAGCGCCGATCATCCCGTGTCGAGTAGACGAAACGCACCGCGCTGAACACCTGCGTCTCCTGCGAGGTGTTGGTGATGGTGAACACCGCCTGAGTGAGGCCGAACTGGGTCAACTCCGGCGTACTCCAGGTGCCGGTCAGTCTGTCGAACGGCGGCGGCGGGGTCGTGCTCGCGTGCGCGGAGGGCGCGCCGACGGCGGCGATGACGAGAGGCACAGACCAGCCGGCGGCCTGCGCGACACGGCGGCGCGAGGGGCCGGCCTGGTCGGTGGTGGCGTCGTCGTGCTCAGTCGTGGGTGCTGCGCTCCGCAGCGGTCGGTCCGGCATCGGGATCGGAAGGAGCGGCGGCCGCGAGACGTGGGGCGGTCCGGTGTCCGTGCCGCGCAGCGTCGGCACGGTCCGGTCGACGTGCGCGGGGGACGCGACACTCGACGCGCTCAGTGTGACGCATCTCCCATCGATCACCCGAGGATCGGCGTATCCCCCGTTAAGAGCGTGCGCCTGACGGCTACCCGGGGGCCGAGCCGATTGTCCCGTAAGGGGATGGCCAACCGGTCGCGGTTCAGCTCCTGAGTGCGCGTCGAGCGTGGACCGCTCGGAGGGCTTGCAGTCCCTCTTCTCGCCAGGCTTGAGCGGAGGCCATGACTTTCGTGAAGGCGCTGGATCCGTGGATGTGCCCGCGTTGGAGGGAGAACGTGGCGGGTACTCCGGCGGCGGTGAGGCGTTCGGCGTAGCGTGCGCCGTCGTCGGCGATGGGGTCGTATTCCGCGGACATGATGTGCGCCGGGGGCAGGTCGTTGAGGTTCTCGGCGAGGAGTGGTGAGGCGTAAGGGTTGGTCGCGTCGGCCTCGGGCGGAAGGTACAGGCGTCGGCACAGGTGCAGGGTCTGCTCGGTGAGTCCGTAGCCGGTGGCGTTTCGGCGGATGGAGGGGCTGCTGAAGGTGAAGTCGAGCGCGGGGACTTCCAGCAGTTGGAAGGCGATCGCGGGGCCGTTGTTGTCTCGGGCTTTTAGGCAGAGGGCGGCGGCGAGGTTGGCGCCGGCGGATCCTCCGCCGACGGTGATCAGGTCGGCGCGGGCGCCGAGGTTCTCGATGTTCTCGGCGACCCAGAGCAGCGCGGCGTAGCTGTCGTTCAGGGCGGTGGGGAAGGGGTGTTCGGGGGCTTTGCGGTACTCGACGGCGACAACGATGCAGTCTGCTCCGGCGGCGCGTTCCTGGCAGAGGATGTCGATGACGATCGAGTGGATGGTGCCGCCGATCCATCCGCCGCCGTGGAAGTAGAGGTGGATGGGGTGGGGGCCGTCGCTGTCGGGGTGGAAGACGTTGAGGGTGATCTCCCCGTCCTGGACGGGGAGTCTCGCGGTGCGCTTGCTTCGGACGGGTGGGGCGGGTTCGAGCAGCTGCTCGGCGAGTGCGGCGGCGGCGGCGTTCTCCTGCGAGCGGAAGGCGGCGATGTCCTCGATCTCGGCGGGGACGGGCGGCATGGTCTCGAGCAGGGGGACGAGGAATGGGTCGAGCGGCATGGGTCTTCTCCTTCGAAGAGGTGGGGTGTCAGAGACTGTCGCGCAGTGCGCGGCAGAGGGCTTCGGCGCGGTCGTCGGGGTAGCCGCCGGGGCGGACGGTGGCGTATCCGAGGGAGACGCCGGATTCGGGGTGCGCGAAGCCGAGCTGGCCTCCGGCTCCGTCGTGGCCGAAGCTGCCGGGGCCGGCCATGCCTCGGGGGCTGGAGTCGAGCATGAATCCTGTGCCCCAGCGGAGCCCCGAGTCGGGTCCGAAGAACGGTGCGCCGACCGATTGGGGGAGGCGGGCGTCGCGGGTGGTGGCGGGCTGGAGAAGGCGGATCCCGTCGACCTCGCCGATGGTCGCGGCGTAGAGGCGGGCGATGTCGTGGGCGGTGCCGACGATGTTCGCGGCGGGGTTCTCGAAGCCGAGGAGGTCGGGGGTGTTCGCGGAGGCGAAGAGGTTGAGGCCGTCGATGGCTCCGTTCATCCCCATGACGCGCGCCAGCATGTCCAGGTCCGGGGTTTTCCACGGCGGTGCGGCAGTGTCGGGGAGGGGCTGCTCCTGCAGCGCGAAGTCCGGGTCGGTGTCGGGGTCGGTCCCGAAGGTGAGTCCGAGGCCGAGGGGGCCGGCGATGTGCTGGTGGAGCCAGTCCGCGGGGCGCAGTCCGGTGGTGCGGCGGAGGACTTCGCCGGCGAGCCAGCCGAAGGTGAGCGCGTGGTACGAGTGTGCGGTCCCAGGCTCCCAGAGCGGGTTCTGCCGGGCGAGGGCTTCGGTGACCGGGTGCCACGCGCGCAGGTCCTCCACGGTGAGGGGTTCGTCGGGGGCGATGAGTCCGGCGCGGTGAGCGAGGAGCTGCCGGACGGTCAGTGCGCTCTTGCCGCGGTCGGCGAACTCCGGCCAGTAGGTGGCGACGGGTTCATCGAGGGTGAGATGGCCGGCTTCGACGGCCATGAGCAGGCAGATGGTGGTGACGCCTTTGCTGACGGAGAAGAGGATGCTGCGGGTGTCGGCGGTCCAGGGTCCGTGGCGGAAGGCGCCGGCGTGGAGGTCGACGACGGGGACGCCGTGGAGGTAGACGGTGCAGGCGGCGCCGGTGTCGCCGCGTTCGGTGAAGTTCTGCGTGAACGCGTCGGCGACGCGCTGGAATCCGGGTTCGACGTGTCCGTGGATGGGGGGGGGCGGGAGTGCTCATGGGTGGTGTGGAGGCCTTCTGGGTGGAGGTGGTCAGGACGCCGAGGACGCGGTGGCGGCGGTGATGTCGATGCTCTCGGTCTCGTGGTGGAACTCGTTGATGAGGCGTCCGCTGCGCACCCCCCACCAGCCGACGGCGATCCCGGCGGCGGCGAGGACGGAGAGGGCGATCAGGAAGCCGTTGATCGAGTTCGCGAGAAGGACCGGGACGGGGGCCAGGAGCAGTGCGGGCACTATGCGGGCGATGGCGAAGATGACGCCTTGGCCGGTGGAGCGGAGCATGGTCGGGAACGCTTCGTTCACCCAGACGCGGAAGATGGGCTCTCCGCAGAAGACGGTGCCCATGCCGGAGACGAGCACCGTGGTGACGAGCGTGGCCAGGTTCATCCCGAGGATGACGGGAATGAGGTACGCCGCGACGTAGAGGATTCCCCCGAGGATGAAGAAGGTGAGGCGGAAGCGGGTGTCGACCACTCGCATGAAGATGACCTGCACGATGATCGCGAGCGGCACGAGGAACAGCACGAACACGGAGAATTCGGACACGGGCGTGCCGGTGAAGTTCGCTCCGATGTAGGCCGCGTAGGAGCCGAAGAGCGTGATCGGGATGCTCACCATCGTGAAGAAGCCGACGAGGATCAGGAACGGGAAGCGCAGCGGGGGCGTGATCAGATCCCGAAGCTTCGACCGGTCAGCGCGCACGGTGTGCACGCCCTGCGTCTGTTCCAGGCGGGCAGCGCGCCAGCTGGTGGACTCGGGGATGGTGAGCCGCAGCGCGAGCACGATGACCGCGACGACGGCGATGAGGCCGAAGATGGCCTGCGCGGCGAAGATCCCGGTCCCGCCGGTGAGGGTGGCGACGAGGACGACGGCGCCGATGCCGACTCCGGCGAGGAGGTTGGACATCACGAGGATCTTGCCGCGGTTCTGATCTGTCGCCGCTTCGGCGATGGTCGCGAGGGAGACGGGGATATCGGCGCCGATCGCTACGCCGAGGACACCCAGCCCCAGCAGCAGCAGAGGGAACGCGGTCGCCACGATCGGGACCGATGCGCCGAGGGCGATGAAGATCATCGTGACCACGAACACCCGCCGTCGCCCGAAGCGGTCGCCGAGGCGACCGCCGATCAGAGCTCCGACCGCCACCCCGAAGGTGAGGGCGCTGGTGAGCACGCCGATCTGCCCGGGGGTGAGTCCGATCGTCTGCTGGAGGATCACCAGCGCGAAACCGACACCGTTCAGGGCTGCGCCATCGACGAAGGACGCCATGCCGGCCACGGTCCCCACCCACCAGGCGTTCACCGTGCGAGGGGGCGCCGGAATCGCTTCTGTCATGACCTTCTCCTTCGAAGACGTCGAGGCCGGACCTCGTCGCGGGTGCCGGCGAATCCGGCTGCGGCTGACAGTAGATCAATATCGTCCACTCTGGCAAGTATTCGTGGTGGAAAGTATTCGATCTGGCAAAAGTTCGTGCGAGGATGAGATGCGGGGCGCGGTTCGCGCGGATCGAAGGAGAGCCGATGACGGTGGAGGCGACGGAGCAGCCGGCGTCGGTGAAGCGGCGCGGGCGCTATGCGAACGGTCGGCAGCGACGAGACGACTTCATCGATCGCGCGTTCGAGATCTTCGCGACGCACGGCTTCCAACGCCTGTCGTTGCGGAAGATCGCGGAGGAGCTCGGGGTCAGCCACGCCGCCCTCAGCTACCACTTCCCCTCGAAGGAGGACCTGCTGCAGGCCGTCTTCGACCGTCAGGCGGAGCGGGATCGGCCCCTGCTGGAGCAGTCGCTCTCCGAGCAGGGCTTGCTGGCGGCACTCCCGGAGCTCGTGCGACAGAACGAGGATTTCCCGGGACTGGTTCAACTCGACGCCACCATGCAGGCGGAAGCGATTCGCAAGGACCACCCGGGGCACGAGTTCACCCATCGCCGGATCGATCTCTTCAATGCCGACGTTCGCCGGGAGCTCGAGCGCGAGCAGGAGAAGGGTCGTCTGCGCGCAGACCTGGACCTCGACCTCACTGCGCGTCAACTCACGGCGATGGCGCGAGGGCTCCAGATGCAGTGGCTCTACGACCCCACCGTCGACGTCGCCGCGCACCTCGGCGCGTTCCTGGCGTTCCTACGAGCCTGAGCACACGACCGCCGCGAGGGCGGCGCGACCTGCGCTCAGCCCGAAGAACGGCTGCTTCGCCTGACCGCGTCGACGGCGCCTGCGAGGGCATCGTGAATGAGTGCCAGAGTCTCCTCGTTCTCGCGGTGTGATCCGAAGAGCAGCTCCACCCGCACGACGATCCCCGCCAGGATGCCCAGGGTGATCTGCACCCCCGGGTGATCCAGCGGAACGTCGAGGTCCTCCGCGATCGCGTCCGCCGCGATCGCGAGCAGGGGAGGGGAGTCCTCCGGCCCGGACCCCTGCAGCACGGGGTTGCGCTCGAGCATCGCGGCTCTCAGCCGCCACTCCTCCTCGGGAACGAAGGCCGGTTCCTCGCGGAGCCACTGAACGACACGATCGACGACCGACGCGCCCTCGTCTCGGGAGCGCAACGCGAGGATCAGGCGATCAGCCGCCGCGGACGAGGACGCCGTGGCGATGTGCAGCTTCGTCGGGAAGTACGCCGACACGGAGCGGGTCGACACCTCCGCCTCCTCGGCGATCTGCGCCACCGTCGTCGCGTCGTAGCCCTGCTCGGCGAACAGCCGCATACCGGCGAGGAGAACAGCACGGTACCGGCGCTCCTTCGAGCGCTCTCGAAGCGAAGTTGCAGCCATCCGGCAACCTTACCGCCTCTGCAGTTCTGCACTGCAACGTATAGTTGCAGTAAACCGCAACTTTGGAGGACTCGTGATCGACCCCACTCCCACCCGCATCGAACGCCCCCGATGGACCCGCTGGGCGCTGCTCGTCGTCGGCCTCTACGTGCTCCTCGTCGCCTGGATCGAGCCGTTCTTCGTGCGCTACCCACCGGCGGGATCCTTCCTGCTCGTGGGCCTGCTCGCCGCAGTTGTGGCCTGGCGCCGCCCGCACGGCAGCAAGGCCGCGTGGGTGACGATCCTCTCGGCGATCATCAGCGCCGGCGCGCAGATCGTGTGGCTCGTGACCGCCTGGTACCCCGCATGGGCGCTGGCCCTGGGGTTCGCGCTGGTGGTCGCCTTCTCCTGCTTCGCCGGTTTCG
Organism: Microbacterium sp. CFBP 8801; assembly: GCF_014839455.1. Lineage (NCBI taxonomy): Bacteria > Bacillati > Actinomycetota > Actinomycetes > Micrococcales > Microbacteriaceae > Microbacterium > Microbacterium sp. CFBP 8801. The sequence goes on from NZ_JACYNU010000003.1 coordinate 158,633, forward strand.
GGAAGCTGAGCAGAACGCGCCGCCGCGCCCTCGCGCAGGAGCGTGAGACTCCGCCGGCTCGATCCCTCCTCAGCATCCTGCAGAGCGTCGTGAGCAGCGTCCTCGTCGTCCTCGCCGCGGCGACCTCCGCTGTCGTCCTCCTGGTCGCCGCTGCCCCCGCCGCGGTGGCCATCCCGATCCAAGCCGCCGCCGGTCAGACACCGTCGTTCCAGCCCCGAGGAACCGAAGGAGCTGTCAGCGTGACCGCGAACGGAGACGGACTCACGAGCGACGTCCGATACGGCGATGAGTACCCCAGCAGCTATCTCGACGTCTACATCGCCGATGACGACGCATCCGTCACCCGCCCCACCTACATCTACATCCACGGCGGCGGATGGATCGGCGGGACCAAATCCGACGGCGACCCGAACGCACCCGGTGGCGGGTTCGCCGTCACCACAGACCCCGTCCTCGACGGCGGATTCAACTTCGTCAGCCTCGACTACGGCCTCGCCCCGACCGTCGAGTACCCCACGCAGGTGAAGCAGATCTCGCAGGCAGTCGCCTTCCTCCAGCAGAACGCCCAGCAGTACGGCCTCGACATGTCCGACGTCGTCATCGCAGGAGGGAGCGCCGGCGGACAGCTCGCCGGCCAATTCGCCAACATCCAGACCAACCCGACCTACGCCGCTCAGATCGGAGTGCAACCGGTCATCGGCGACGCTCTGCGAGCAGTAGTGCTCGACAGTCCTGCGCTCGAGCTGGAGAAGACAGGCGAAACGCAGACCCCGCAACCGGTGAAGGACCTCATCTTCGGGCTGTCTGCGCGCAGCTACGTCGGCACCTCTACGGCCCTGAACGAGGAAGCGTCCATCACCAACCACGTCACCGCAGACTTCCCTGCCACCTTCATCGCAGACGGCAACACCGGCACGTTCCCGGATCAGGCCGAGAACCTGCACGAGCGCCTTGACCAGCTCGGAGTGACGAACGCCGTCGACGTCCCGCCTGCGAGCTCGGCGATCCTGGGCCACGGCTATATGGCGATGCCAGGCACCTGGACCGACACCTACAACGAGAAGAAGCTCGCGTTCCTGTCAGCACTCGGCCTCTGACCACCCAACCTGCACCGCCGTCCGCCGTCCGTGCCGTTGCGGGAAGCGCGGTCCGATGACCAGTGGCGTCCCGTAAGGGGATCGTTCACCGGGACGCATTTGGAGGGCGATCCGATCGGTGTTCTCGCGGCGGTAGATGTCGCGGTTCTACCGCGGATTTCCGCTGTGGAGTTGCCTGCTCCGTGGCGGCTTTCGGTGATTGCTACCTGTCGTCAAGTGCCGCCGATTAGTCGTACCCATTCGCTGGAATTTGCTCAGGCGACACCGCGCTTCGGCCGCGGGTGAAGTTGCAGTGCTGGAGAGCGTCGAGGTGCCCGCCGCAGTCATCGCCGCACGGACACCCCGACCTCTCGTCAGGCCCGTGCGGCTCGCCGGCGTCCGATCAGGAGTGCGGCACCGGCAGCGAGCAGGACGCCGGCGCCGAGGAGCGGTGCGGACGCATCCGCTCCGGTCTGGGCGAGGCGCGCGCCGGGCGTCGTCGCGGCCGGGTGGGCCGTCGGGGTGGTGGCTGCAGGCATGGGTGGCACGACGAAATAGGCGGGGTTCCCGTCGACGTAGTGGACGTAGAAGGAGTGCTCGAGGTCGGGCTCGCCCTCGGCGCGGGCGATGTACTCGGCGAAGACGAAGTAGCTGCCGGCGGGTACAGCGAGCGGGATGTCTCCTCCGTCGACGAACTCGGCGAGGTCGTACCAGCGCGAGATCGGCGGCGTGTAGTCGCTGTCGCCGTCGAGCGTCGCGGTCGCGACCACTCGGATCTCTCCGGAGACGACGCAGTCGCGGAGGGTCAGGGGCTCGAGGTGCACGACCAGGCCGTCGGGCGCGGCTTCGGTCGTCCCGATCGGCTCGCTCGTGGTAGCGCTGGGGCTGAGCCCGATGAGATTTCTATCAGTCCACAGGTGGCGAGGACAGCGGCCGAGGGCGACCAAGCGTCTCCATTGTGTAACGGGGTCATGCTGTGCCGGGTGAGCCTCTTTGGCAGCGACGAACGCGCGCCAGGTACCGGGTGGAGCGCTCTTCTCCACATCTCGAAAAAAAGTAGCTTTTTGAGACGCACCATCCGGCGGTCGCACCACGCTTGTAAGTTGCGGAGTTTTATTGCCGTTTTATTGCGGAGGTATATGACCGCGAATTGGTGTTCCATGGGTGTTGAGGATAGGCAGCGCGACGGAGATCATCAGCCCCTGAGTTGCGGCGTTGGCGAGCTGGGCTGTTCCTCCGGCAGCTGCGGCTGCAGCGGCCACGATCGCGAGGCCTAGTCCGCTGCCGTGCCCGGTTGTTCGCGAATGGTCTTCCTGGGAGAAGCGGTCGAATGCCTGGGGTAGGAACTCCGGTGACATCCCAGGTCCGGTGTCGACGACGGTGGTGACGAAGTGGTCTACTTCGACCGTCAGGGTGACGGTGATCCTGCCATCGCCGTCCAGTGCGTCGAGCGCATTGGCCAGGAGGTTGTCGAGTACTCGGCCGTAAAGAAGTGGCGCCATCGAGACCCGGCCGTTGGGCGCGGCAGGCTCGGGCACAGTGAGCTCGATCTCGACCGGGTCGCCGGCTACGGAGAGGCGTGCGCGGTCGAGGGCTTCTCCAGCTTCGTCGACGAGTTCACCCACCGTGGCCGGCGTCGGATTTCGGCCGCTGTCCAAGCGGGAGAGTTCGAGAAGGCTGTCGACAAGTTGGTTGAGACGTACGGCGGCGCGCTCGGCTTCGAGGAGGTCGGTGTCGAGTCGGGTGCGGTCTCCGGTGCGGAGGAGTTCGAGCTGGGCTTGGAGGACGGCCAGCGGTGTGCGGAGCTCGTGGCTGGCGTCGGAGACCATCTGGCGTTCGCGGGCGGCGGATGCGCGCAGCTTCGTGATCAGCGCATTCAGGGTCGCGGCCAGGTCGGCGATCTCGTCGTTCGCCGGCCCTACGGGGAGCGGCGTGTCCGAGTCGGTGGCGACGATGGTGTCGGCGCTTCGGCGGAGCTGGGTGACGGGGCGGAGGGCTGCCCCAGTAAGAGCCCAGGAGACGATCCCGAAAAGGAGGGTCAGCGCGCCCAGGCCGATGACGAGGCCTGCGGTGAGGTCGGTGAGCACCTGCTTCGATGCGTTTTCATTGCGTGCGGAGATGATGGTCCACTCTCCGATGGGGGAGGTGACCTTCTCGATGGCGACCACGAAGTTGGTGCTGTCTACGGTGAGGTACTGGGGCCCTGACTGCTCACGGTCGATCGAGTCGAGCTGGGCGACGATGGTGGCGGGCAACGTGGAGGTGCGGGTGGCGCCGGTGGGGTCGATGACGGCGATGAGCTGTCCTTCGCCGGGGTTGTCGACGGGGTCGTCGGGTTCTTGCTGGATGGCGGTCTCGAAGGGGGTGGCGTCGCTGGTGAGCACGTCGTAGGTGGCGTTCTGGAGGATGGTGTCGACCTGCTGGCGCACGACGATGGCGACGCCGGTGAAGAACAGGGCTGCGATCAGCAGGGTGCCGATTGTGATGCGCGCTCGGATCGACAGTCGCGCGAGCGCTTGCATCATGGTCGTTCCAGGCGGAAGCCGACTCCGCGGACGGTGCGAAGCGTGACTCCGGTGTGAACGGGGTCGAGTTTCCGGCGGAGGTAGCTGATGTATTGATCGACGATGTTCGGGTCGGTGTGCTGCACGGTTCCCCAGATCTCAAGCAGGATCTGCTCCCGCGGGAGAGTCGTGTCGAGGTTCTGGGCCAGTAGCCGAAGCAGTGCGAACTCCTTCGGGCTGAGCGGTACCGGATCGCCACTGGCTGTGATCGTGTGGTCGTGGCTGTCGATGAGCAACTCTGCGATCTCGAGTCGGGGGCTGGTGGTGAGGTTTTCGCGTCGGCGGAGGGCGCGGAGTCGTGCCGCGAGTTCGGTGAAGGCGAAGGGTTTGACGAGGTAGTCGTCGGCTCCGGAGTCCAGGCCCTTGACCCGGTCGTCGACGTCGTCTCGGGCGGTGAGCATCAGGATGATCAGGGTCGGGTGCGCGTCTCTGAGCCGGCGGCAGAGTTCGAACCCCGACATCCCGGGAAGCATCACGTCAAGCACGGCCACCGCGAAGTCGGTCCCCTGCGACTCGGTCAGAGCAGAGGTGCCGTCTTCGAGCCAGGTCGCGTCGTAACCCTCGTCCGCTAGGCCCCGCACCAGGAGGGGGCCTAGCTGGGTGTCGTCCTCGACGACCAGCACACGTACGGGTCGATCCGAGACAGCGGTCATGGTGGCCATTCTTCCTGCTCGGCCCGGCTCAGCGGGGTGTCTGAAGGTCTTCTCATGGTCGACGCCCTCGGATCGCAGGAGTCGCCTGGCCGCGCTACGTAGGGTCGGAGCCTGGTGGTCTCGTGGAGGGAGTGGGATGCGCATTCTGGTTGTCGAGGACGATCGGCGGATCGCAGACATCATCCGCCGCGCCCTGACCGAATCGGGGTACCCGGTCGATCTGAGGGCGGATGCCGTGGAGGCGCTGTTCGCATTCGAGACCGACGTGTACGACCTCGTGCTCCTGGATCTCATGCTGCCGGGCATGGTGGGCGGGGGCGTGGAACTGTGCCGGCGGATCCGCAGCGTCAACACCGATGTGCCGGTGCTCATGGTCACCGCGATGGACTCGACCCGGTCCCGGGTGCGAGGACTGGATGCGGGAGCGGACGACTACCTGGTGAAGCCGTTCCACCTCGACGAGCTCCTCGCCCGGGTGCGGGCGCTGCTGCGGCGGGCACCGAAAGCGATCGCGCCCGTGTTCGCTGTGCGGGACGTCACTCTCGATACCGGGCTGCGGCGGGCTTACCGCTCGGGTCGGGAGTTCCCGCTCACCGCGAAGGAATTCGCGGTGCTGGAGTATCTGATGCGAAACGCCGGAACCGTGGTCTCCACCTCTGATCTGCTCGACCACGCGTGGGACACCAACAGCGATCGAGGCAGCAACGTGGTGCAGACCTATATCCGCTACCTCCGCCGGAAACTCACCGCGCAGGGCACGTCCGAGACCGAGTTCATCGAGACCCGTCGAGGCGCCGGCTATCTCGTGCGGACACATCTGTGATGTTCCGCCGGGCCATCCTCCGGCTCAGCGTGTTCTTCTCCGTCGTGCAGCTGACCGTCTTCGGGGCGTTCGCGGTCGCCATCTACCTCTTCGTCACCACCGTGTTTGACTACGACCCACCCGAGGGCGACACCGCCATCGCCGTCGACGCGGCCGAGGTCGCGTTCTCCGGGCTGCGCACAGGGCTCCAGGTCAGCTTCGCGATCCTCGTGGTGCTCGTGCCTGCCGTCAGCTATGTTATGGCCCGCCGCACGCTCGCGCCGGTGCGGCTGGCGTACGAGGCGCAGGAGAGGTTCGTCGATGACGCCTCGCACGAGTTCCGCACCCCGCTCAGCGTGATTTCCGGCGAGCTGGAGCTGGCGCTGCTCACACCCCGCTCCAGCACCGAGTACGTCACCGCCATCCGGCGGAGCCTCGACACCGTCGAGCAGATGGGACGCCTCACCAGCGACCTGCTGCTTCTCGGCCGGGCCGGCGACCGACGCATCGAAGACACCTTCAGCCTGGTCAGGGTGAAGGAGATCGTTCTCGGCGCGATCCCTGCCCGCGACCGGGACCGGTCCCGGCCGACTCTGACGCTCGACTTCGACGGCGACCCGATCGTCCGAGGCTCGCGCGAGCTGCTCACCCGCGCGGTCGGGAACCTCGTCGAGAACGCCTCTAAGTTCACCCCGGAATCCGGTGTCGTCCGGGTGCGCGTGACCGAGCGTGCAGGTCTGGCGATCATCGAGGTCGCCGACGACGGTCCCGGATTCCCGCCCGGCACCCAGTCCCGCGCGTTCGTCCGGTTCTGGCGAGCGGACTCCGTGCAGTCCATCCCCGGCCACGGACTGGGCCTGCCACTGGTGAGACAGATCGTCACCGCTCATGGAGGCCGTGTGGCGATCGACTCCGAGACTCGGCGCGGCACTCTCGCCACGATCGAGCTTCCGAAGCTGGACGCGCGCTGATGCCTCTCACGCTCATCTCATCGACACGTTCGTACCGTCAGACCATGCACGAATTCCGTGTGCTCGACGAAGGAGAGAAGTCATGAACAAGCGAACCACGTGGACGCTCGGATCGATCGGAGCCGCCGTCCTCCTCATCGGTGGGGGCCTGGCCGTCTCCATCCCCGCCCAGGCCTCCAACACCACGCCCGACCCGACGATCAGCCAGACCGGTGTGGAGGACGGAACCAACGACGGCGAGACCGCCGACGACACGGGCACGGACACCGGCATCGAGGACGGGACCAACGACGGCGAGATCGCCGATGCCGCCACCGAGACCGAAGACCCCACTGAGGCGAACGACCCCAACGAGGTCGAGGACAGCACCGGTGTGGAGGACGGCACCAACGACGGCGAGACCGCCGACGACACCACCAGCACCACGAAGTAGTCCCCGGGGGCGGACGGGCGCCGCGCCGAGGAGCCCGTCCGTCTGAGAGTTCTTTCAGGAACGCGGCCCCCGCATCCGGCCTCTTCTCGCACCCGCGGTGCCTAGTCTGCGAGCACCAGCCATCCACTTCGAAAGGGCGCGCGTGCTGATCCAATCCGGGGGTATTCTCGATCCGACCGCACTGCTGGAGGGCTCAGGTCCCTGGGTGCTGCCGGTGATCATGGGCATCATCTTCATCGAGACGGGCTTGCTGTTCCCCTTCCTTCCGGGTGATTCGCTGATCTTCACCGCGGCGCTGCTCACCGGGTCGCTGGGGCTCCCTCTGCCGCTGCTCGTCGCGGGCGTCGCCGTGGCCGCGATCGTGGGCGACACGGTCGGGTACGCGATCGGCCGCCGCTTCGGCCGGCGGCTGTTCAAGCCGGACGCGCGCATCCTGAAAGCCCGCTACCTCGAGAAAGCGGATGCGTTCTTCGCGAAGTACGGGGCGCACTCGCTGGTGCTCGCCCGGTTCGTGCCGGTCGTCCGCACCTTCGTGCCGCCGGTGGTGGGCATGTCGAGCATGCCCTACCGCCGCTTCCTGCTTTGGAACGGCATCGGCGGACTGGCCTGGGCGCTGCTTTTGGCCGTGGCCGGCTTCTTCCTCGGGAAGATCCCGGTCGTCGCCGACAACGTCGAACTCATCGCTGTCGGGATCGTCGTGGTGTCGGTCATCCCGATCGCCATCGCCGTCGTGCGGGAGCGTCGCGCTGACAAGCGCGAACGGGAAGGCGATGTCGCCGCCTGTGCCGACCGTGGGTGAGCGCGTGAAGCGCATGGACCTGAGCCGCAGCAAGGTGCCGGAGATCACCGTGCTGTTCTGGGTGACGAAGGTGCTCACCACCGGGATGGGGGAGACGACCTCCGATTTCGTCGTGACGAGCATCGAACCCGTCATCGGGGTCGCCGTCGCGTTCGTGCTGCTCGTCGGGGCGCTGGTGCTGCAGTTCCGTACCCGGCGGTATGTGCCGTGGGTCTACTGGCTCGCCGTGGTGCTTGTGAGCGTGTTCGGCACGATGGCCGCGGACGTGGTGCACGTGCAGTTCGGGGTGCCCTACGAGGTCTCGACCGCCGGCTTCGCGATCGCCCTCGCCGTGGTGTTCCTCCTCTGGTACCGCACCGAGGGCACCCTGTCGATCCACGCGATCGACACGCCCCGCCGGGAAGCGTTCTACTGGGCGGCCGTGCTGACCACCTTCGCGCTCGGCACCGCCGCCGGCGACTGGGCCGCCCACGTGCTCGGGCTCGGCTACCTCGGATCGGGGCTGCTGTTCCTCGTGGCGATCTGCATCCCCGCCGTCGCCTACGCCTTCTTCCGCGTCAATCCGATCGTTGCGTTCTGGGTGGCGTACATCCTGACCCGGCCGCTCGGGGCGTCTTTCGCGGACTGGCTTGGCGTCGGCCCCGACCGCGGAGGCATCGGCGTCGGCACCGGCACGGTCAGCCTCGTTCTCGCCGCCGCGATCGCCGTCTGCGTCGCCGTGCTCAGCCGACAGCCGTTCCGATCCGGCGTGGAGAGCCCGATCGTGTGAGAAGTCTCAGACGGTGAGGGCGCCGTTCGCAGGATGCCCGGAACCCCGGTTGGGAACGTCAGAGCATGAGCGCACACGCCACCACACCCACGACTCGGCAGCTTCTGAGCAAAGTCCCCGAGATCACCATCTGGTTCTGGATCATCAAGATCCTCTGCACCACCGTCGGAGAGAGCTTCGCCGACTACATCAACATGGCCCTCGGCGTGGGCCTGGTAGCCACCGCGATCATCTTCACCGTCGTCACCGTCATCGTCCTCGCCGTCCAACTGCGTCTCACCCGCTACCGGCCCGCGGCGTACTGGCTCACCGTCGTGGTGCTCAGCATCACCGGAACCCTCTACACCGACATCCTCACCGACCAGGCCGGCGTGCCACTCGCGGTCAGCTCGGCCGTCTTCGCCGCCGCTCTCGCGGTGGTGTTCGCGATCTGGTTCGCCCGCGAACGCACCCTCTCGATCCACAGCATCGTCACCCGCCCCCGCGAAGCGTTCTACTGGGTCGCCGTGCTCGTCACCTTCGCTCTCGGCACCGCCCTCGGCGACTGGACCCTCGAACTCACCGGCTGGGGCCCCGGCCTGTCCATCCTGCTTCCCCTGGTGCTCATCGGCATCGTCACCGCCCTCTGGCGCTACGGCGCCAACCCCGTGCTCACCTTCTGGATCGCCTACATCCTCACCCGCCCCCTCGGCGCGAACATCGGCGACTGGCTCGGCCTCACCCCCGCCGAAGGCGGCATCGGCCTCGGCACCTTCACCACCAGCCTGATCTTCCTAGCCGCCATCCTCGCCACCGTGATCTACCTCACCGTCAGCAAAACCGACATCGTGGAACGCGACCGAAACGCACCGGAACCCGCGACGACACCCCGACGCCGACGGGCGACGCTCGGCATCCTGGCCATCGTCGCGATCGCCACCGTCGCACTGCTGACCTACACGAACAGCCAGCCCCACGCGAGCGCACTGGCCGACGAGGGCCCCGGCCCCAGCTGCAGCGACACCTCCACGCTCACCCAGGACCAAGCCGCGAGCAATGCTGCCGCGCACTTCTCGGTCACCGCCATGAACGACTTCCGCACCATCACGACCGACATCCTCACCTCGGTGCAGAGCGGGGATCGGGCCGGCGCCAGCAAACGGGCCACCGAGCTCGAGACTGCCTGGGACAACAACCAGGATGCTCTCAACGCGGCAGACTGCGGCACTTGGACCTACATCGACCAGAAGATCGATCCCGTCCTTTCCTCCGTCCGCTCCAGTACTCCCGACCCGGCCACCGAGCAGAGGGCGCTGCAGACCCTGCTGACCACGCTCGGGGCTTGATCACAATCGAACGTTCACGAGACAGCCACAGGCGGAACGGCGCTCTCTCGAACGCACCTCCCGCAGACTCGGCTGTCCGAAGACATCGATCTCATCGCCCTGGGTGAGCGGCGACACGTCGCGCAACAGATCGAGGGCATTCTCTCGCGGCGACTGGGGCGCCTGTTCGGCGCCGTGCAGTTCACTCCGCGGCTCACTGAGTCGCGACATCCTCATGCTTCCGTTCTGCAGGTGGGGGAGACGCGAATCCAAGTGCAGTTGGTTTCGGCGGTCGGCTATCCTGCCTGCCGACCGAGGTGGTGTCCATCGAGCAGCGTTACGGAGATGCTCCGCCGGCGCGCCTTCGCGTTCTCACGGCCGCGTCGTTCGTGGCGTCGAAGCTGGCAGCGTGGAGTGATCGCGGTGCCGCTCGCGATCTCTACGACCTCTGGGCCCTCGCCGAAGCGTCGAAGATCACGGGCGAGGCGCTCGACATCTTCCGACGGCTCGGCCCCCTCACCAGTGCGTCGAAGGTCAGCTTCGTGGATGTGCCAACGCACACGGAGTGGACTCGCGCTCTGGGGCATCAGTGCCTCGTGCGGGTCACGCCGGACGTGGCCGTTGCTGTCGTCGAGGCGGCGTTGGAATCCGCCGCCGGGGGAGCCGAGGCGCCCACGCGCGAGACCTGAGCGGTCAGGCGCCGGCGGCTCGGCCCATCTGCTGCTGCACCTCGCGGTGCAGGTCGACCAGGCTGCTCGCCTGGCCGCGGTCGTGGCGGCGTGCCCACTCGTCGAGGGTCGTGCGCATCTCGAGGCCGGCGAGGCCGAGCGCGGCGCGCACGTCGAGGTCGGGGCGTTCGAGGCGCTCGGCGATCTCGGGGATGAAGCGGTCGGATGACGTGGCCTCGCGGCGCACGGCCGCACCCAGCAGCGCGGGCTCGTGGCCGATGAGCCGACGCACGCGGAGGAACCTCTCGCGCGCCTGAGGATCGGCATCCAGACCGCGCAGCTCGCGCGCGAAGACGGCACGCAGCGCCGTCGTGAGTGCGGCGATGTCGTCGCCCGGCGCGCCGACGCCGGCGAGCGCCTCGGCGAAGCGGCCGTCGTCGATGAAGACGGCGTCTTCTTTCGTGCCGGCCAGGCGGAAGAACGTGCGGGGCGAGACGCCCGCGCGGGCAGCGATCTCGTCGACCGTGGTGCCGGTGACGCCCTTCTGCTCGAACAGGTCGAGGGCGGCCGCGCAGATCTCGACCGCCGTCTCGCGGCGGCGTCGGTCGCGCAGACCTCCACCCGCGGGGGCTGACAGGGGGCTCATGTCCGATACAGTAGTCGATGTCTTATTGGCAGTAGCTGCCAAGTTGTCTCTTCCTGCTCAGATTGGTCCTCCATGGTCTCCACCGGAACCGTCCCCACCGCCCCGCCCGGCGCCGGCGTCAAGCCCGCCGTGCGCCCCGGCGCCGTCATCGCGCTGCTCGTCGTCGCCGCCTTCGTCGTCATCCTGAACGAGACGATCATGGGCGTCGCCCTTCCCGAGCTCATGCGCGAGCTCGACATCACCGCCGCCTCCGCGCAGTGGCTGACCACGGCCTTCCTGCTGACGATGGCCGTCGTCATCCCCACGACCGGGTTCCTCATCCAGCGCTTCCCGCTTCGCACCCTGTTCTTCACCGCGATGGGGCTGTTCACCCTCGGCACCGTGATCGCCGCGATCGCCCCCGGGTTCGGCGTGCTGCTGCTGGGCCGCGTCGTCCAGGCGTCGGGGACCGCGATCATGATCCCGCTGCTGTTCACCACCGTTCTGAACGTCGTTCCCGCCCACCGTCGCGGACGCATGATGGGGCTCATCTCGATCGTGATCTCGGTGGCCCCGGCCGTCGGTCCCACCGTCTCGGGTCTGATCCTGTCGGTCTTCCCGTGGCGGGCGATGTTCATCGTCATGATCCCGATCGCGCTGGTCGCGATCGCCCTGGGCGCCCGGTGGGTGCAGAACCTCACCGACACGCGCCGCGTGACCCTCGACGTGCTCTCGGTCGTGCTGTCGGCCCTGGCTTTCGGCGGCATCATCTTCGGCCTGTCGAGCATCGGCGAAGCGGCGAGCGGTCACGAGATCGTCCCCGTCTGGATGCCGTTGGTCCTGGGCGCCGTCGCGCTCGTGGCGTTCATCGTGCGTCAGCTGCGCCTCGGCGCGACCGACCGCGTGCTGCTGAACCTCGGCGTCTTCCGGCACTCGACCTTCAGCGTCGCCGTGGTGCTGGTGGTCGTGGCGATGACGACGCTGTTCGGCGTGCTCATCCTGCTGCCGCTGTACCTGCAGAACGTGCTGGGCCTCGGGACCCTGCCCACCGGCCTCATGCTGCTGCCGGGCGGTCTGCTGATGGGGCTCATGGCCCCGCTCGTCGGCAACCTGTTCGACCGGTTCGGCGCGCGCCCGCTCGTGCTGCCGGGCGCGATCGTGGCCAGCGTCGCGCTCTGGGGCTTCGCGACCCTGTCGACCTCGACCCCCGTCGGCTTCGTCATCGCCGTGCACTGCCTGCTGAGCCTGGGTCTGGCGTTCATGTTCACGCCGCTCATGACCGCGGCGCTCGGATCGCTCCCGCGCCGGCTCTACCCGCACGGCTCCGCGATCGTGTCGACCGTGCAGCAGCTCGCGGGCGCGGCGGGCACCGCGGTGTTCGTCACGCTCATGACCGTGGGCGCGGCGTCGGCCGTGGCCGACCGGGGCGCATCGGCCGTGGATGCCACGGCATCCGGCATCCACACCGCGTTCTTCGTCGCGGCGTGCCTGTCGCTGGCGGTCATCGTGCTGGCGGCGTTCGTGCGGACGCCGGCCCAGGTCGACGACGCCGAGGCGATGCCGGCGCACTGACGTCTCCACGCCGCTCCCGCGCGGGCCGTCCGACGGTGCGCGCGGGAGCGGCGTTTCGTCGTGCTCGGGCGGCGCGCCGACGCCCCCGTTACGGCACCCCCGTCGACGCCCGCGCCACCAGCTCGGGCGCGAACACCGTCTGCCGCGTCGGGCGGTCGGGGTCGTCGGCCTCGTCGAGCAGGATGCGCATCGCGGTGCCGCCGATGAGGGCACTGGGCTGACGGACCGAGGTGAGGGGCACCGCCGCGGCGGCGGCGAACGGGATGTCGTCGAACCCCACCACGGCGATCTCGTCGGGGACGAGCATGCGGCCGTCGACGACGAGTCCCTGCAGGAGTCCCAGGGCGAGCAGGTCGTTCGCGGCGAACACCGCGTCGGGGCGGTCCGGTCTGTCGCGGGCGAGCAGGCGTCGACCGGCGGCGACGCCCTCGTCGACGGTGAGCGCGTGCGTGGGGACCACCTCGAGACTCGCGCGATGCACGCTGTTCTCGACGGCGCTGCGGGCGCCGGCCAGGCGGTCGGTCACCTGCCGGATGTCGAAGGATCCGCCGACGAACGCGAGGTGGCGGCGCCCGGTCGCGAGCAGGTGCTCGGCCGCGAGTCGGCCCCCGGCGACGCTGTCGACCGAGACCGACGAGAAGCGCGCGTCACCCGAGAACCGGTCGATGAGCACCGAGGGGATGCCGCGCGAGCGCAGCCGGGTGAGTCGGGCGGTGACGTCGCCGAACGGGGCGATGAGCAACCCCCGCACCATCTGCTGTTCGAAGAGGTCGATGTACAGCGTCTCGCGCGCGGCGTCTTCGTCGCTGTTGCCGTGCAGGAGCGCCAGGCCGCGCGCGGTCGCCTCGTTCTCGGCGCCGCCGACGACGTCGGCGAAGAAGGGATTGCGCCCGTCGAGGGCGACGAAGCCGACGGTGGTGCTGACGCCCGCGCGCAGTTGCCGGGCGGCGTCGTTGCGCACGTACCCGAGCTCTTCGATGGCGTGGTTCACCCGCTGGATCGAGGCGGCCGAGACGGCGTCGGGTCTGTTGAGCACGTTCGAGACGGTGCCCACCGAGACGCCCGCGAGGGTGGCGACGTCGCGGATGCTGATCGACACGGCGCCTCCTCACGTCACGATCCGGTCTCGGCGCGATCCCGACTTGACCGCGTCGTCGGGCTCACCCTACAGTGACTGGCATCCAATCTGAAACGATTCAGATTGTGCCGGGCAACCGGCTCCACCCTCGATGAGGAGGCCGCATGGCTGACGCGATGGACGCGACACCCGCCACGCCCCACCACGCCCTCGAGCTCCGGCGCGTGATGAAATCGTTCGGCCCCGTGGTTGCTCTGCGGTCGGGGAGCCTCACGCTCGACCGCGGATCGATCCACGCCCTGATCGGTGAGAACGGCGCGGGCAAGTCCACGCTCGTGAAGATCATCGCGGGGCTGTACCGCCGCGACGACGGCGACTTCCTGCTCGACGGCGAGAGCGTCGACTTCGCCAGCACGGCGCAATCCAAGGCCGCCGGCATCGCCGTGATCTACCAGGAGCCCACGCTCTTCCCCGACCTGTCGGTCACCGAGAACATCTTCATGGGACGCCAGCCCACCGGGCGTCTGGGGCGCATCGACCGGGGGAAGATGCGCGACGAGGCGACCCGCATCTTCGCGCGTCTCGGTGTCTCGCTCGATCCCGACCGGGTGACCGAGGGGCTCTCGATCGCCGACCAGCAGATCATCGAGATCGCCAAGGCCATCTCGCTCGACGCCCGCGTGCTGATCATGGACGAGCCCACCGCCGCCCTCAGCGGCGTCGAGGTCGAGCGACTGTTCGCGGTCGCCCGCAGCCTCCGCGACGAGGGGCGCGCGCTGCTGTTCATCTCGCACCGCTTCGACGAGGTGTTCGCCCTGTGCGACACCGTCACCGTCATGCGCGACGGCGCGTACGTGCACACGACGTCGTTGGCCGACACCACGGTCGACGACCTCGTGCGCCAGATGGTGGGACGCGACGTCACCGAGCTGTTCCCCAAGCTGCCGTCCACCCCGGGCGAGGTCGTGCTCGAGGTCGAGGGGCTGACGCGCCGCGGAGTGTTCCGCGACGTGTCGTTCTCGCTGCGCGCCGGTGAGATCGTCGGTCTCGCGGGACTCGTCGGTGCGGGCCGCAGCGAGGTCGCCCGCGCGATCTTCGGCGTCGACACCTACGAATCGGGCACCGTGCGGCTGAGCGGTGCAGCGCTGCCGAAGGGAAGCGTCCGCCTCGCCACCGCGCGAGGCCTCGCCCTCGTCCCCGAGGATCGCCGCAAGCAGGGCCTCGTGCTCGACGAGGGGGTCTCGCGCAACATCACCCTCGCGATCCGGACGAAGCTCTCGCGGTGGGGTCTGCTGCGCACCACCGACGAGAACCGTGCCGCCCGCGAGTGGGCGAGCCGGCTCGAGGTGAAGACCGCCGCTCTGGATGCCACCGCGGGAACGCTCAGCGGAGGCAACCAGCAGAAGGTCGTCATCGGCAAGTGGCTCGCCACCCAGCCGCGCGTGCTCATCGTCGACGAGCCGACCCGCGGCATCGACGTGGGCACCAAGTCGGAGGTGCACAGGTTGCTCTCCGAACTCGCCCAGCAGGGGCTCGCGATCCTCATGATCTCCAGCGAGCTGCCCGAGGTCCTCGGAATGGCCGACCGCGTGCTCGTCATGCGCGAGGGGCGGCTGACGGGCGAGTTCTCGCGAGCGGATGCCACCCCCGAAACCATCATGTTCGCCGCGACCGCCGATGTGGAGGCCACCTCGTGAGCACCGCCACCCCCATCCGTCCGGGCACGAGCCCCGCGGCACGACTCGTCTCGCACGTCGCCACGGCGCGCGAGAGCGGCATCGTGCTCGCGCTCGTGCTGATCGTCGTCGTCGCGACGGTGAACAACCCCACCTTCCTCTTCTCTCCCGACGGCTTCCGCGACCTGCTGCTGACCCCCTCGCTGCTGCTGCTCGTGGCGGTCGGCCAGGCGATCGTCATCATCACGCGCAACGTCGACCTCTCGGTCGGCTCCGTCGTGGGTATCACCGCGTACCTCACCGGCCGGCTCTTCATCGACGTGCCGGGACTCCCGCTCGTGGTGGTGTTCCTCGCGGGCATCGTGGTCGGCGGCATCCTCGGATTCGTCAACGGGGCGCTGGTCGCCTACGCCAAGGTCCCCGCCCTGGTCATCACGCTCGGCACGATGTACATCTACCGCGGCCTCAACGTCGCCTGGGCGGGAAGCAACCGCGTCAACGCCGGCGACCTGCCCGCGGACTTCCGGGGACTCGGGACCGGGCAGATCCTCGGCATCCCGCTGCTGACGATCCTCGCCGTGATCGTGCTGATCGCCGCCGCCTGGTACCTGCGCAACCTGCGCAGCGGTCGCGAGCTCTACGCCCTCGGGTCCGACCCGGCGGCCGCCCACCTCTACGGACTCAAGGTCAACCGTCGCATCATCGGCGCCTTCGTCACCAGCGGTGCCCTGGCGGGCCTCGCGGGTGTGCTGTACGCCGCGCGCTACGGCACCGTCGCCTCGAACGCCGGCTTCGGCTGGGAACTGCAGGCCATCGGCGCGGCCGTGATCGGCGGCGTCGCCATCTCGGGCGGCGTGGGAACGGTCTGGGGCGCCGCGATCGGCGCCTATCTGCTGCTCACGATCAACCGTGCGCTGCCGATCCTCGGCATCGACGATTTCTGGCAGCGGGCCGTCGTGGGTGCGCTCATCCTCGGCGCCATCGTGCTCGACCGTGTGCTCGCGGTCCGCCAGTCCCGCACGCTCACCGCACAGAGGGAGACGGGTCGATGACCTCCACCACCGTCGACGACCGCGCGCGCACCTACCGCGCGCACGCCCGCCCGTTCTGGCGTCGGGCCCTACTCACCCGCGAGGCCGCCATCATCGGCATCCTGCTGCTGGTCATCGTCGTGTCGATCGCGACCGTGCGCAACTTCGACAGCCCACTGACGGTCACGTATCTGCTGCGTGACATCGCCCCGATCCTGCTCATCGCCCTGCCGATGACGCTCATCATCATCACCGAAGAGATCGACCTGTCGGTCGCGAGCATCGTCGGACTCTCGAGCGTCACAGTGGGGGTGCTCACCCAGGCCGGTTGGCCGTTCGAGATCGCCGCCCTCGCCGCGATCGTGGTGGGCCTCGTCGCCGGGGCGATCAACGGCTTCCTCGTCACCGTCGTGGGGCTCCCCTCGCTCGCGGTGACGATCGGAACCCTGGCCCTGTTCCGCGGCATCGCGGTGGGGCTCTTGGGCACCGAGGCCGTCACCGAGTTCCCCGAGACGTGGACCGACCTCGCCAAGGCCAACATCCCGGGCACGCCGCTGCCGCTGATCATGGTGCCCTTCGCGGTGCTCGCCATCGTGTTCGCGGTGCTGCTGCACCTCACCCCGTTCGGCCGCTCGCTGTACGCGATCGGCCTGAACAAGGAAGCGGCGCAGTTCTCGGGCATCGACGTCGCCCGCACCAAGTTCCTGCTGTTCGTGCTGAGCGGCGCGGTGTCGGGCTTCGCGGGGGTGTACTTCACCCTGCTTTACAGCAACGCCCGCGGCGAGAACGCCATGGGAATGGAGCTGCAGATCATCGCGGCGGTGCTGCTGGGCGGCGTGTCGATCTTCGGCGGTCGCGGAGCCCTGCACGGCGTGATCGCGGGCGTGCTGCTCATCGGCACCCTGGGCAGCGCCCTGCGCCTGGCCGGAGTCACCAGCGACATCATCAACGTCATCACCGGAGCCCTCCTCGTGCTCTCGGTGGTGTCCGCCAGTTTTCTCGCCTGGCTGCAATCTCGACGCGCAACCGCGCTCGGCAAGAGGAAGGGGTCGCGCTCGACCGCTCCGGCGTCGACCGTCTGACCCGCACACCACCCGCGCCACACATCTGCACAACGGAAGGAAACAACGATGTTCGCATTCACTCGCAAGACCCGCGTCGGCACCGCTGCCGCCGCCCTCGCCCTGGCGGTCACCCTCGTCGCCACCGGCTGCTCCGGCGGCAGCGGCGGAGGATCCACCGGCGGAGGGGATGGCGGAAACCTGGCCATCACCTTCTTGCCGAAGAACCTCGGCAACCCGTACTTCGAGACCTCGAACAAGGGCGGCGAAGAAGCCATCGGCGAGTTCGGCGGCACCTTCGAACAGGTCGGCCCCAGCGAGGCGACCCCGACCTCGCAGGTGCAGTACATCCAGACCGCGGCCCAGCAGGGCGTGGGGGGCCTGGTCATCTCGGCCAACGACCCCTCGGCGATCTGCGACGCGCTCGACGAGGCCCGCAGCGCCGGCGTGAAGGTCGTCACCTTCGACTCCGACACCGACGCCGAGTGCCGCGACCTCTTCATCAACCAGGCCACGGCCGAGGGCATCGCCAAGGTGCAGGTCGACCTGATCGCCGAGCAGATCGGTGACTCCGGTCAGGTGGCCGTGCTGTCGGCGGCCGCGAACGCCACGAACCAGAACGCCTGGATCGAGCTGATGAAGACCGACCTCGCCGCCAACCACCCGAACATCGAGCTCGTCGACGTCGTCTACGGCGACGACGACGACCAGACCTCGTTCGACCGCACCGCAGCGCTGCTCCAGACCTACCCGAACCTCAAGGGCATCGTCTCGCCGACCACCGTGGGCATCGCCGCGGCCGGCCGGTACCTGTCGACCTCGGAGTACAAGGGCAAGGTCGCGCTCACCGGCCTCGGCACGCCCAACCAGCTGCGCGAGTACGTGCAGGACGGCACCATCACCGCGTTCGCGCTGTGGAACCCCGCCGACCTCGGCTACCTCTCGGCGTTCGCGACGAAGGCGCTGATCGACGGGCAGATCACCGGCGCCGAGGGCGACACGTTCGAAGCCGGCAAGCTCGGCGAGTTCACCGTCGGCGCTGACGCGACGGTGCTGTTGGGCGACCCGTACGTGTTCGATTCGGCGAACATCGCGGACTTCGACTTCTGATCCGAAGCCCCGCCCCTGGCCCCGGCCGCCCTCGTGGCGGTCGGGGCCTCGGTCGTTCGCGGCGTGGCGCGCGCGGCCACGGGGAAGGAGCGCGGCGCGCGTCGCACCGGGGATCGGCGGGCACGAGCCCGCCCCTGGCCCTCAGCGGCCCACGAATCCCATGTGCTGTGCGTTGTAGCGGTCGCCGTGCACGCCGATGCGACGGGCCAGGCCGTCGAGGTCGGCCCTGTCGTCCGCCGAGAGGGCGATCTCGCTCGAGCGGGCGTTCTCGTGGATCCGCGCGGTGCGGCGCGTTCCGGGGATTGGCGCGATGTGCGCCCCCTGGGCGAGCAGCCACGCGAGGGCGATCTGCCCGGGCGTGCAGTCCTTTCGCGCGGCGAGCTCGCGCACGTGCGCGACGAGCGCCTGGTTCGCGGCGAGGTTGTCGGCCTCGAAGCGGGGGACACGCGTACGGATGTCGCCGTCGCTGAACGTCGTCGAGGTGTCGACGGTGCCCGTGAGGAAGCCCTTGCCCAGCGGGCTGAAGGGCACGAACCCGATGCCGAGCTCGGCGAGGGTGGGGAGGATCTCGGCCTCGGGGTCTCGCGTCCACAGCGAGTACTCGCTCTGCAGCGCCGTCACCGGGAACGTCTCGTGGGCGGCGCGGACGGTGGCCGCCGAGGCTTCGGACAAGCCGAAATGGCGGACCTTGCCGGCGGCGACGAGTTCGCCGACCGTTCCCGCGACGTCTTCGATCGGGACGTCGGGGTCGACGCGGTGCTGGTAGAAGAGGTCGATCACGTCGGTGCGCAGGCGGGTGAGCGAGGCGTCCGCCACCCGTCGGATCTGCTCGGGGCGGCTGTCGAGCCCGGCCATCGCCCCCTCGCGGATGTCCCACCCGAACTTGGTGGCGATGACGACCTGATCGCGGATCGGCTCCAGTGCCTCGCCGACCAGCTCTTCGTTGTCGTAGGGGCCGTAGACCTCCGCCGTGTCGAAGAAGGTGACGCCCGCATCGAGAGCCGACCGGAGCACCGCGATCATCTCGTCGCGGTCGCCGGGGTTCGGGCCGTACGACTGCGACATCCCCATGCAGCCGAGCCCGACCGCCGATACCTCGAGGCCCTGCCCCAGAGTCCGTGTGTGCATGCTGTCACTCCTCCCGCGCCGCCGCGGCGGCATCGTGTGCGAGTCCACCCCGGGACTCGGCGTCGGTCGTCGACGGACAGGCGGCGCGCCGCCGCATCCGCTCGGAACTGCCCGATTCCGGCTCGGCGACGCGGACCCCGCGCCCGTCGGCCCTGTCGTCCATGCGGTCGACGCTACGCCCGAACCCGACGGGCAGGGACGCCCCGTCAGTACACCCCTCGGCGGCGATTCCCTCGCCCGCGGTACCGCGAAGGGGCGGGCGCGCGTGGAGGCACCGAGGGCCCGGCGGCCGAAAAGGCCGCGGCATCCGGCGACTAACCGCTCGACGCCCGCACGATCAGCTCGGGACGGAACCTCACCTGGCGCTCGGCGGGGTCGAGCTCGCCGTCGAGCTGACGCAGCAGCAGGTCGACGGCCGTGGAACCCAGGGCCTCGGCGGGCTGACGCACCGAGGTCAGCGGCACGACGGTGGCGGCGGCGAAGTCGATGTCGTCGTAGCCGACGAGAGCGATGTCGTCGGGCACGCGGATGTCGCCGAGCATCGTGAGGGCCTGCAGCACGCCGACGGCGAGCAGGTCGTTGGCGGCGAAGACGGCGTCAGGGCGGTCGGCGCGCTCGCGCATGCGCTCACCCGCGGCGCGGCCGGCGAGCACGGTCATGGCATCGGCCTCGATCACCTCGAGCTCGGCGCCGTCGACCTCGGCGACCGCGCGGCGGGCTCCGGCGAGGCGATCGGCGACCTGGCGCGTGGTCAGGGGACCGGCGACGAAGGCGATCCGGCGGCGTCCCCGTGCGAGCAGATGCGCGACGGCCAGGTGGCCGCCCTCGACGTCGTCGACCGAGACGGCGCAGACGTCGGAGCCGTGCATCTGCTCGTCGACGAGCACGACGGGGATGCCGGCGGCCGCCAGGCGTTCGACGACGTCGCCGTCGGCGTCGGCGGGGGTGAGCAGCACCCCGGCCACCCGTTGCTCTCGGAACTGGTCGAGGTAGAGACGCTCGTAGTCGGGGTCGGCGCCGCTGGAGCCGAGCAGCACGACGTAGCCGTCGTCGGCGGCGCGGGCTTCGGCGCCGCGGGCGACGGCGGCGAAGAAGGGGTTGCCGGCGTCGAGCACGATGAGCGCGATGCTGCGGCTGCGACCGGCGCGCAGCTGGCGGGCGGCGTCGTTGCGCACGTACCCGAGGGCGTCGATGGCCGCGCGCACGCGCTCGGCGGCGGCGGCCGACACCGTGGCCCGACCGTTGAGGACGTTCGACACGGTGCCCACCGAGACCCCCGCGCGCGCCGCGACGTCCGTGATCTTGACCGCCATGATCCGACGACGATATCGCACGCGCACACCCGCTGTGCTATCGTGCGATGAAACGATTCATTCTCGAGGAAGAGAACCCGCCCCATGTCCGCACAGACCACGCGCGTCTGCTTCGAACTCCGCGTCCGGCCCGAGCTGATCGACGAGTACGTCGCACGGCACACGCCCGTGCCGACCGAGATGCTCGACGAGATCGCCGCGGCCGGGCGACGCAACTACTCGCTGTTCCTCGGCGAGCACGGGCGGCTCATCGGCTACTACGAGACCGACGACGACGCGGCCGCCCAGGCGTACCTGGCCGCCTCGCCGATCGCGGCCGCGTGGGAGGCCGAGATGGCCCCGTTCTTCCTCGGCCTCGAGGGTCGTCCCGACCAGGCCGCCACCGCCCTCACCGAGGTCTTCCACCTCGCCGACCAGCTCGCATACGCGGGAAGGAACCCGTCATGACCACTCTCGGCCCCGAGATCCTCTCCGCCCTCGAACAGCAGGCGATCGAGCTGCCCTCCTGGGCGTTCGGCAACTCCGGCACCCGCTTCCGCGTGTTCCCGACGCCGGGCACCCCGCGCGACGCGTTCGAGAAGATCGCCGATGCCGCCGAGGTCCACCGCCTCACCGCCCTCGCGCCGAGCGTGGCCCTGCACATCCCGTGGGACCTGGTCGACGACTTCGGGGCGCTGCGCCGCCACGCCGACGACCTGGGCGTGCGCCTCGGCACGATCAACTCGAACACCTTCCAGGACGAGGACTACAAGTTCGGTGCCCTCACGCACCACGACGACGTCATCCGCCGAAAGGCCATCGACCACCACCTCGCGTGCATCGACGTGATGGATGCCACGGGCTCGCGCGATCTGAAGATCTGGCTCGCCGAGGGCTCCAACTACCCCGGGCAGAACGACATGCGCGGTCGCCAGGACCGCCTGCAGGACTCGCTGCAGCAGATCTACGCCCGCCTCGGCGACGACCAGCGCCTGGTGCTGGAGTACAAGTTCTTCGAGCCGTCGTTCTACCACACCGACGTCCCCGACTGGGGAACGTCGTACGCGCAGGTGGCGTCGCTCGGCGACAAGGCGATGGTCTGCCTCGACACCGGGCATCACGCGCCCGGCACCAACATCGAGTTCATCGTCATGCAGCTGCTGCGCCTCGGAAAGCTCGGCTCGTTCGACTTCAACTCGCGCTTCTACGCCGACGACGACCTCATCGTCGGATCGGCCGACCCGTTCCAGCTGTTCCGCATCCTCACCGAGGTCGTCCGCGGCGGGGGCCTGAACAACCCCGACGTGGCGTTCATGCTCGATCAGTGCCACAACATCGAGGACAAGATCCCCGGCCAGATCCGCTCGGTACTCAACGTGCAGGAGATGACGGCGCGCGCCCTGCTCGTCGACCGTGACGCTCTGGCCGCCGCGCAGCAGGCGAACGACGTGCTCGGCGCCAACGCCGTGCTCATGGACGCGTTCTACACCGACGTGCGCCCGGCGCTCGCCGAGTGGCGGGAATCGCGCGGCCTCCCCGCCGACCCCATGGCGGCCTTCGCCGCCTCGGGCCACCTCGCCCGCCTCGCCGACGAGCGCGCGGGCGGAACCCAGGCCGGCTGGGGCGCCTGACCCCGCCCCGCGGGGGCGACGCCCACGTCGCCCCGGCGCTTCTTCTCGCGCGGCCCCTCGTGCCGCCGCCCACCCCTTCGAATCCCGTGAGGACCGTCATGACCCGCTCCACCGCCGCCGACCTCGTCGCCCGCAGCAACCGCCTCGGCTCCGACCCGAAGGTCACCAACTACGCCGGCGGCAACACCTCCGCCAAGGGCACCGACATCGACCCCGTCACGGGTGAGCCGGTGGAGCTGCTGTGGGTCAAGGGCTCGGGGGGCGACCTCGGCACCCTGACCGAGAAGGGGCTGGCCGTGCTGCGGCTCGACCGCATGCGTGCGCTCGTCGAGGTGTACCCCGGCGTCGAGCGCGAAGACGAGATGGTCGCCGCCTTCGACTACTGCCTGCACGGCAAGGGCGGGGCCGCGCCCTCGATCGACACCGCCATGCACGGACTCGTGGATGCCGCGCACGTCGACCACCTGCACCCCGACGCCGGCATCGCGATCGCCACCGCCGCCGACGGCGAGGAACTGACCACGCGGATCTTCGGCGACGCGGTCGTGTGGGTGCCGTGGCGTCGCCCGGGCTTCCAGCTCGGACTCGACATCGCGGCCATCAAGGCGAAGAACCCGCAGGCGATCGGCACGATCCTCGGCGGGCACGGCATCACGGCCTGGGGCGACACGTCGGAGGAGGCCGAGCGCAACAGCCTCTGGATCATCGACACCGCCCAGGCCTACATCGACCAGCACGGGGTCGCCGAGCCGTTCGGCGGCGTGCGCGACGGCTTCTCGGCGCTCCCCGAGGCCGAACGACGCGCGAAGGCGGCAGCCCTGGCTCCGACCATCCGCGGTCTGGCCTCGACCGACAAGCCGATGGTCGGCCACTTCACCGATGCCGACGTCGTGCTCGAGTTCCTGGCATCCGAGAAGGCTCCCGCCCTGGCCGCGCTCGGCACGAGCTGCCCCGACCACTTCCTGCGCACCAAGGTCAAGCCGCTGATCCTCGACGTGCCCGCCGGTGCCTCCGTCGAGGACTCGATCGCGCGTCTGCGCGAGCTGCACGCCGCCTATCGCGCCGACTACCAGGCGTACTACGACGCCCACGCCGACGCCGACAGCCCCGCGATCCGCGGCGCCGACCCGCTCATCGTGCTCGTGCCGGGCGTGGGCATGTTCTCGTACGGCGCGAACAAGCAGACCGCGCGGGTGGCGGGCGAGTTCTACGTCAACGCCATCAACGTCATGCGCGGGGCCGAGGCCCTCTCGACGTACGCGCCGATCTCGGATGCCGAGAAGTTCCGCATCGAGTACTGGGCGCTGGAAGAGGCCAAGCTGCTGCGCGCACCGAAGCCCAAGACCCACCAGGGTCGCGTCGCGTTCGTCACGGGTGCGGCATCCGGGATCGGCAAGGCCATCGCGACCCGTCTGGCGGCCGAGGGCGCGTGCGTCGTCGTCGCCGACCTCGACCTCGAGAAGGCGCGAGCGGTCGCCGCGGAGCTCGGATCGAGCGACGTCGCCATCGGCGTGGCGGCGAACGTGGCGGATGCCGAGGGCGTGCAGGCCGCGATCGACGCCACCGTGCTGGCCTTCGGCGGTGTCGACCTCGTCGTCAACAACGCCGGGCTGTCGCTGTCGAAGCCGCTGCTGGAGACCACCGAGAAGGACTGGGATCTGCAGCACGACGTCATGGCGAAGGGCTCGTTCCTCGTGTCGAAGGCGGCGGCGAGAGCCCTGATCGCTCAGGGGATGGGCGGCGACGTCATCTACATCTCGTCGAAGAACTCCGTGTTCGCCGGCCCCAACAACATCGCCTACTCGGCCACGAAGGCCGACCAGGCGCACCAGGTGCGCCTGCTCGCGGTCGAGCTCGGCGAGTACGGCGTGCGCGTCAACGGCATCAACCCCGACGGCGTCGTGCGCGGCTCCGGCATCTTCGCCGCGGGCTGGGGCGCCAACCGCGCCGCGACCTACGGCGTCGACGAGAAGGACCTCGGGCAGTTCTACGCCAACCGCACGATCCTCAAGCGCGAGGTCGTCCCCGAGAACGTCGCCGACGCGGTGTACGTGCTCACCGGTCCCGAGCTCACGCGCACGACCGGACTGCACGTTCCGGTCGACTCCGGCGTCGCCGCGGCGTTCCTGCGATGAGCCGTACCCGCGCGGTCGCGGCCGTCGACCTCGGCGCCACCAGCGGCCGCGTGATGATCGGCCGCGTCGGCGAGGGCACTCTCGCACTCGAGCAGGTCGCCCGCTTCGCCAACGGTCCGGTGCCGCGCGCCGACGGCTGGCACTGGGACATCGACGCGCTCTGGGAGCACGTGCGCGCGGGGCTCGCCGAGGCGCTGCGCCGTGAACCCGCGATCGAGAGCATCGGCATCGATTCGTGGGCGGTCGACTACGGGCTGCTCCGCGACGGCGAACTGCTCGCCGAGCCGTTTCACTACCGCGACGAGCGCACGGCGCGCGGCGTCGACCTCGTGCACGCCACGGTGCCGTTCGACGAGCTGTACCGCCGCGCCGGCCTGCAGTTCCTGCCGTTCAACACCGTGTACCAGTACGCCGCCGACGCGCGTCTCGCCGAGGCCGAGACGAGCCTGCTCGTCCCCGACCTGCTCGCCCATCGGCTGACCGGGCGCGCCGTCGCCGAGCGCACGAACGCCTCGACCACGGGACTGCTCGACGTGCACACGGGGGAGTGGGACACCGCGCTCGCCGAGGCTCTCGGCATCCCGGTGCGCGTGCTGCCGCCGCTCGTCGATCCGGGCGACACGATCGGCACGACCTCCGACGACCTGGGCGCGCGGCCCGTGATCGCCGTCGGGTCGCACGACACGGCCTCGGCCATCGTGGCGGTGCCGCTGTCGAGCCCGAACGCGGCCTACATCTCGTGCGGCACGTGGGGCCTGGTGGGCCTGGAGCTCGACGCCCCGATCGTGACGGATGCCGCCCGCGCGGCGAACTTCACCAACGAGGGCGGGGTCGACGGGCGCGTGCGGTTCCTGCACAACGTCACCGGACTCTGGCTGCTGAGCGAGACGGTGCGCGCGTGGTCGGAGGCCGACGGTGCCCCCGTCGATCTGCCGTCGCTGCTGGAGGCCGCGGCGGCGGCCCCGGAGCCCCCGCACCTGTTCGACGCGAACGACCCGTCGTTGGCCGCCCCCGGCGATATGCCGACGCGCATCGCGGCCCTGCTCGGCGGCGAGGTCCCGGGCATCGAGGGGCGACCGGCCTTCGCGCGGGCGATCGTCGAGAGCATCGCCGAGGCCTTCGCGGCGGCCCTGCGCACCGCGGGAGAGCTCGCCGATCGGCGCATCGATGTCGTGCACCTGGTCGGGGGCGGGGCCATGAACGCCCTGCTCTGCCAGGCCACGGCCGACCGCTCGGGACGCGTCGTGCTGGCGGGGCCGGTCGAGGCGACCGCCCTCGGCAACGTGCTCGTGCAGGCCCGAGCGCTCGGTGTCTTCGGCCGCCGCGCCTCGCTCGAAGACCTGCGTGCGCGGGTGGCCGAGGCGTTCCCGCCGCGGCGTTTCGATCCGCGTTCCTGACCCCCCTCCCGGCGACGTCCGGTTGGCCCTAGTATGTGGTCAGACCACACGAAGGAGAGCATTCCCATGGTTCAGCGTCAGCTGCCGAAGGTCGGCGAGCTCCTCGAGCTCATGCAGTTCAAGAAGCCCGAGCTCGATGCGCGCAAACGGCGTCTCGACGCGGCGCTGACGATCGACGACCTGCGCTCGATCGCCAAGCGGCGCACGCCCAAGGCGGCCTTCGACTACACCGATGGGGCGGCCGAGGGCGAGCTCTCGCTCGACCGCGCGCGCCGCGCCTTCGAAGACGTGGAGTTCCACCCCGACATCCTGCGCCCGGCCGCGCACGTCGACACCTCGTGCCAGATCCTCGGCGGCCCGTCCGCTCTGCCGTTCGGCATCGCCCCCACCGGCTTCACACGTCTCATGCAGACCGAGGGCGAGACGGCCGGTGCGTCCGCGGCGGCGGCGGCCGGCATCCCCTTCACCCTGTCGACGCTCGGCACGACCTCGATCGAGGGTGTCAAAGCGGCCAACCCCGTCGGGCGTAACTGGTTCCAGCTGTACGTCATGAAAGACCGCGCCATCTCGTACGGCCTCGTCGAGCGGGCCGCGGCGGCGGGCTTCGACACGCTGCAGTTCACCGTCGACACCCCGATCGCCGGCGCCCGCCTGCGCGACAAGCGCAACGGGTTCTCGATCCCCCCGCAGCTGACGGTGGGCACGATCGTCAACGCCATTCCGCGGCCGTGGTGGTGGGTCGACTTCCTGACCACCCCCAAGCTGGAGTTCGCCTCGCTCAGCACCACCGGCGGCACCGTCGGCGAGCTGCTGAACGCGGCCATGGACCCGACCATCAGCTACGACGACCTCGACATCATCCGCGCCATGTGGCCGGGCAAGCTCGTGGTCAAGGGCGTGCAGAACGTCACCGACGCCGCCCGCCTGGTCGACCTGGGCGTCGACGGCATCGTGCTGTCGAACCACGGTGGACGCCAGCTCGACCGCGCGCCCATCCCCTTCCGCCTGCTGCCGCAGGTGGTGCGCGAGGTGGGCAAGGACGCCACGGTCATGGTCGACACCGGCATCATGAACGGCGCCGACATCGTGGCATCCATCGCCCTGGGCGCGAAGTTCACGCTCATCGGGCGCGCGTACCTGTACGGCCTCATGGCCGGGGGGCGCCAGGGCGTCGATCGCACGATCGAGATCCTGCGCAGCGAGATCGAGCGCACGATGACGCTGCTCGGCGTCTCGTCGCTCGACGAGCTCGAGCCGCGTCACGTCACGCAGCTCACGCGCCTGGTGCCCGTCGCCGGTCAGGGGACCGACGCGCGGGTGTGATCCGCGGGCGCGACCCGCGGGCCCGGGTCAGCGGGCGGGCGCCAACAGGCCGCCCAGCGCCCCGAGCACGTCGGCCAGGGGCATCGACGGCTCGAGCAGCCACTGCACCTGCAGGCCGTCGGAGGCGGCGATGAGCAGGGCGGCGACCTGGTCGGGGTCGAGGTCGGCGCGCACGAGTCCCTCGGCCTGTTCGCTGCGGAGGCGCGCGGCGAGCTCTCCGCGCAGGCGCGCGAAGCGCTCGGTGAAGTAGGCGCGGGCCGTCGCGCTGTCGTCCTTCAGTGAGGCGGCGACGAGCGTGGTGTACAGCTCGACGAGGCCGGGCACCGAGGTGTTGTGGGCGGCGGCGTCGGTCAGCGATGACAGCGCGGTGGCGTCGGGTGCCGGGGGAGTCTGGCGGTTGGCGTGGTCGTACACGGCGACGAGCAGTTGCTCGCGCGAGTCGAAGTAGTGCAGCAGGGCCGCGTGCGAGACGCCCAGGGCGCGCGCGATGCTGCGCAGCGACGCCCCCTCGGCGCCGCGTTCGGCGAAGACGCCGATGGCGCGGTCGAGGATCTCCTGCCGTCGTGCGACACCCTTCGAGTACGCGCCGGAGCGGCCGAGGCGATCGTCGGCGGCGTGGGCGGCGCCGTCGCCCGCCGGGTCGACCGGGTCGCCGACGTCGGGGGTCTCGTCTTCGCGCCGCATCCCGTCAGTGTAGACCGCTGAAAAGTGACCACTGGATGGTTTAATGGTAGCGTTCCCACCGGCGCCGGACACCCGCGCCGTTCGACGACGAACAAGGAAGGCCCGATGTCGCTCCCCACCTCTTCCGTCCAGCTCTACACGCTGGTCGACGAATTCCGTGCCGATCCGGCTCGCTCGCTCGATCGCCTCGCCGCGATCGGCCTGCGCCACGTCGAGGCCTTCGATTTCGTGAGCCGCCCCGCCGAGATCCGCGCGGCTCTGGATGCCAGCGGGCTCACCGCCCCGACCGGGCACGCGCCCCTGCTGTCGACCGAGCTGTGGACTCCCCACGGTTCCATCCCCACGCCCGAGCCCGAGGCCGTGCTGGCGGCGGCGGCGACCCTGGGGCTGAGCACCGTGATCGACCCCTTCGTCGAGCCCGCGCGCTGGGCGACCGTCGACGGCGTCGCCGAGATCGCCGATCGGCTCAACGCCGTCGCCGATCTGGCGGCCGGCTACGGACTCACCGTGGGGTACCACAACCACGCGCAGGAGTTCCTCATCGACATCGACGGCGCGAGCGCGCTCGAGTACGTCGTGGCGCACACCGACGAGCGCATCGCCGTGGAGCTCGATCTGTTCTGGGCGCTCACCGGCGGCCAGGACGTGCCCGCCCTCGTGCAGCGTCTCGGTTCGCGTCTGCTCGCCGTGCACGTCAAGGACGGCTTCGTCCCGGCCGAGAACCCCTTCGCCCCCGACGTCGACCGTGCCGTCACCCGTCACCTCGACCAGCGCCGCCCGGGCGAGGGCGAGGTTCCGCTCGTCGAGGCGATGCGGGCGACGGATGCCGTGCGGTGGGCCGTCATCGAGTACGACCAGTCGCCCGGCGACGTGTTCGACGACATCGCCGCCAGCCACGCGTTCCTGCTCGAGAACGGCCTCGCGGTATGAGCGGGCCCGTGGGGGTCGGCATCATCGGAGCCGGCGTCATCAGCGACACCTACCTGAGCAACCTCACGGCGTTCCCCGACGTCGAGGTGCTCATCGTCGCCGACCTGGACCCGGAGCGCGCGCGGTCGCGCGCCGAGCAGTACGGCGTGCCCGCGTGGGGCACGGCCGACGACGTGCTCGCCCACCCCGACGTGCAGCTCGTCGTGAACCTCACCGTCCCGGCCGTTCACGTCGAGGTCTCGTCCGCCGCGATCGCCGCGGGCAAGCACGTGTGGACCGAGAAGCCGCTGGGGCTCGACCGCGAGAGCACCGCGCAGCTGCTCCGCGATGCCGAGGCTGCGGGGCTGCGCATCGGCTCCGCCCCCGACACCCTCCTGGGCCCGGGGTTCCAGTCGGCCAAGCGCGCCATCCTCGAGGGGGCGATCGGAGAACCCCTGTTCGCTCAGGCGTCGTTCCAGACGCAGGGGCCCGACCTCTGGCATCCGGGGCCGCAGTTCCTCTTCGCGCGCGGCGCGGGACCGCTGCTCGACATGGGGCCGTACTACGTCAGCGCGCTGGTCAGCCTGCTGGGACCGGTCGACCGGGTGGCCGCGGTCGGCACGCGCCCGCGGCGGCAGCGCCGCATCCACACCGGGCCCGCCGCCGGCGACGTGTTCGACGTCGAGGTCGCCACCACCGTGCAGCTCATCGCCGCGTTCGAGGGCGGTCAGCAGGCGCAGGGGCAGTTCAGCTTCGACTCGGCGCTCGAGCGCGCGGGCGTGCTCGAGATCCACGGCACCGAGGGCACGCTGGTGCTGCCCGACCCGAACCACTTCGAGGGCGAGATCGCCCGCATCGAACCGCTCGGGGTGCTGCTCGACGACGACCGGCCGGAGCAGCCGCGGATCGCGGTGCCGCAGGAGGGCGTCGTCGTCGGGCGCGGGCTCGGGGTGCTCGACATGGTGCGGGCCACCGCCGAGGTGCGCCCCCACGTGGCGACCGGCGAGCTCGGACACCACGTGCTCGACGTGCTGCTCTCGGCCGAGGAATCGGTGGCGGGAGCGGGCTTCGTGCCGGTGCGGAGTTCGCTGAGCGGGCCCGTGCCGGCGGTGCCGCGCGACTTCGACCCGTTCGCCCGCACCCTCTGAGTCGCACCCCGGCCGCCTCCGGGCGGCCGGGGGCGCTCGGCGGCAGACCGGCCGCCCGGAAACGAACGGGCCGCCGTGACCGGAACCGGGCCAGCGATCCCGCCCGGGTGGTCTCAGGCCGTGTCGGTTTTCCCTGCTTCGTGGACCGGCGCGCCTTTCGGATGCCGGCGAGAGCCGCCGGCGCCGAGCGCGAGCGTCGACGCCAGGCCCAGGGTGAGGAAGCCCGCGGCAGTGAACGCCGCCGCCCGGGTGCCGTCGCTGAAGGCGGCGCGCGCGTCGGCGGCGGCGCCCTGGGTCTGGGGCGACTGGGCGAGACCGGCGATCGCGGCGCCGGCGCTGTCGACCACCTGCGACACGACCTGATCGCGCTGATCGGCGGGGACTCCCCGCTGATCGAGTGACGAGGCGAGAACCCCGGCCGTCGTCGAGAACAGCACCGTGCCGAGGATCGCGACGCCCAGAGCGGCACCCAACTGCCGCGAGGTCGACTGCGTGCCCGACGCCTGTCCGCTGGCTGCGGGCGGGACCTCGGCGAGGACGACCCCGGTGAGCTGGGCGGTGGCCAGGCCGACCCCGAGTCCGTAGACGAACAGCAGCGGGATGAGCGGTCCCCACGTGGCATCCGGACCGATCGTCAGGGCGACGCCGGCGACGCCGACGATCTCGGCCAGCAGGCCGGCGCGCACGACCCAGACCGGGGCGACCCGGCCGCTGAGCGCTCCGGCGACACCGCTCGCGACGAACGAGCCCACGGCCAGCGACAGCAGCAGCAGGCCGGTCTGCAGGGCGTCGAAGCCCACGACGAACTGCAGCCAGAGCGGGAGCGCCAGGATGATGCCGAACTCGCCCAGCGAGACCACGGCGGCGGCGATGTTGCCGTTGCGGAACGACGAGATGCGGAAGAGGGCGAACGCGAGCAGCGTGGATCGTCCCTGCCGCTGCCGGTGCAGGCCCCAGGCGATGAAGGCGGCGAGGGCGGCGAGCGCGAGGGCGAAGGCGAGGGGAACGGGCGACAGGGCGAACGGCCAGGTCCACCCGCCGACCTGCGGAACGGCGTCGACCGTCCACCAGCCGTAGGTGCGCCCCTCGATCAGGCCGAAGACCAGGGGAGCCATGGTCAGCACCGACAGCAGGGCACCGACGCCGTCGATGCGCTCGGCGCGATCGCTGCGCGATTCGGCGACGGTGAGCAGCACGCCGATGACGATGATCACCCCGAGCGGGATGTTGATGCCGAACGCCCACCGCCACGAGAACGCGGTGGTCAGCCAGCCGCCGAGCAGGGGGCCGACGGCCGCCATTCCCCCGATGGTCGAGCCCCACACGGCGAAGGCGATGCCGCGCTCCCGCCCGCGGAAGGTGGCGTTGATGAGCGACAGGGTGGTGGGCAGGATCATCGCCCCGCCGATTCCCTGCACGAGGCGCGCGGCGATGAGTAGCTCGCCCGTGGGGGCGAACGAGGCGGCGATCGAGGCCGCGGCGAAGACGACGACGCCGACGAGCATCAGTCGGCGTCGCCCGAACCGGTCGGCGAGGCTGCCGAACACGAGCAGGAGCGAGGCGAACACCAGGGTGTAGGCCTCTTGCACCCACTGCACCTCGGTCGACGAGATCCCCAGGTCCTCGACGATCGAGGGCACCGCGACGTTGACGATCGTCGAGTCGACGATGATCAGCGAGACGGCGATGCTGATGAAGACGAGCCCCGCCCAGCGGCGCCCGGTGCGGTTCCCGACGGTGTCCATGCGACGAGTATATCGCTAGCTTTTCTAGCTATCTAGCCCGTTTCTTGCGCACGACCCATCGCGCCGGGTGCCGCCCGGTGCCGTGGCTCCGGTGTTGTCACCCCGCGGCATGACTCGGCCGCCGTAACCCAGCCGGCGTGACTCAGCCGCCGTGGCGCGGGCGCGACGTCAGGCGCGGCGTGCGGTCCGCCGGCGGCAGCGGCAGCGGCGTCGTGCCGGCCACCTCGTCGCTGAAGTCCTCGGGCTCGGGCGTGATCGTGTGCAGGGGCTGCGTCTCATCCAGCGTGAGGCGGAAGCGCTTGGTCTCGTGCCGGTGCACGCGCCCCGAGGCGAGCGTCCAGACGACACCGATGCCGCAGGCGATCAGCGCGACGGCGGCGGCCAGGGCGATGGCCACGCGCGGGCCGTACTCGCTCGCGATCGCGCCGACGATCGGGGCACCCACCGGCGTGCCGCCGAGCAGGATCGCCATGTACAGCGCCAGCACGCGTCCGCGCAGCGCCGGATCGGTGGTCGTCTGCACGTAGCCGTTCGCCGTGGTCAGGGTGGTCACGACGGCGAAGCCGGTGAACACGAGCGTGGCCGCGTACGCGCCGTAGCTGGGGGCGAAGACCGAGAGGGTGGATGCCGCGGCGAAGCCGCCGGCGCCCAGGATCACCACGCGCATCCGCGCGCGCTCGCGGCGTGCGGCCAGCAGGGCTCCGGCGAGGGAGCCGATGGCCACGAACGAGCTCAGCAGCCCGAAGCCGTCGGCCCCGCGACCGAACTCCAGCGCCATGGTCGAGGCGAAGATCGGGAAGTTCATGCCGAACGCACCGAGCAGGAAGACCATGACGAACGTGACGATCAGGTCGGGGCGGCGCGCGACGTAGCGGAAGCCGTCGGCCAGACGCGCGGGCCCGCCACGGCGGTGGTGCACCACGAGCTCGTGCGGGCGCATGAGCAGCAGCGCGGCGATCATCGCGAGGAACGTCACCGCGTTGACGAGGAACACCCATCCCGTGCCGACGACGACGATCATCACGCCGGCCACGGCGGGGCCGATGAGGCGTGCGGTGTTGAACGACGCGGCGTTGAGGGCCACCGCGTTCGAGGCGTTCTCCTGCGCGACGAGGTCGGACACGAACGCCTGGCGCGCGGGGTTGTCGAACGCGGTGACGACGCCGAGCGCCAGGGCGAAGCCGTACATCATCGGCAGGGTCATCAGGCCGGTGAGCAGCAGTGTCCCCAGCGCG
Source organism: Microbacterium sp. CFBP 8801 (assembly GCF_014839455.1). NCBI lineage: Bacteria > Bacillati > Actinomycetota > Actinomycetes > Micrococcales > Microbacteriaceae > Microbacterium > Microbacterium sp. CFBP 8801. Next base: position 191,452 of record NZ_JACYNU010000003.1, read on the forward strand.
AGGGCGAGCAGCAGCAGCGACGCCTGCGTGCACATGATGAGCTTGCGGCGATCGAAGCGGTCGGCCACCCAGCCGGTCACGCCCACCAGCAGCAGGGGCGGGGCGAACTGGAGCGCCATGGTGACGCCCATCGCGGCGGCGTCGTTGTCGGTCAGCTGCGTGAGCACGACCCAGTTCTGCGCCGTCGCCTGCATCCACGCGCCGACGTTGGAGACGAGGGCGCCGAAGAACCAGACGCGGTAGTTGAAGATCGACAGGGACCGGAACATCGACGTGCTCATCTCTCGGCCACCTTTCTCATGATCTCCGCGGCCTGGGCCAGCGTGTGACGGTCGTCGGGCGAGAGCCCCGCCAGGGCTTCTTCGAGCCAGGCGTCTCGGCGGCGTACGGTCTCGTCGACGACGGTGCGTCCGTCGTCGGTGAGGTCGATCGTGACCTTGCGCCGGTCGACCTCGTCGGGGGTGCGGGTGAGGTACCCGGCCTCTTCGAGCAGGGACACCGTGCGATTCATCGACGGGGCGGTGACGCGCTCACGGTCGGCGAGTTGGCCGAGGGTGTGCGCCCCGTGCACGGTGAGGGCGGCGAGCACGGCGAACTGCCCGTCGCTCATGGTGTCGACGGCCCGCTGTGCCCGCAGGCGCCGGGCCAGGCGGAACGTCGCCATGCGCAATTGCGATGCCGCGGCGCTGAGATCGTGCGAGGGCTCAGCGCCGCGGGCAGAAGTCAGGTCGTGAAGGGGGGATTCGTCGACGCTGTCATTCATGTTCGTGATCGTTAGTCTAGCTCATTAGTCTTGCTCATTAGTCTTGCTAACGGTATGGCGGTCGCGTCACCCGGCCCGCCGCGAGCGTGTTCCGGCCCACCGCTGGCGGGCGGACTCGGCCGGCCGGTCACCCTCACCCCGCCCCTAGACTCACCCCATGCCGGAGTTCGTCGACGCGTACGGGATCACGATCGTCTACGACGTGCACGTCGCCGAGACGCCGCGGGCGATCGTGCAGCTGCTGCACGGCGTCGGAGAGCACGCCGGTCGGTACGGCGCCCTGATCGAGGCCCTCGTCGCCGACGGGTACACCGTCTACGCCGACGACCACCGCGGGCACGGGCGCACCGGACTGCGCCAGTGGAACGGCGATCACCGCAAGCTCGGCCGGCTGGGGCCGGGTGGTCTCGGCGCCGCCCGCGACGCGGTCTGGACGCTGAGCCAGCGCATCCGCGAAGAGAACCCCGGCCTGCCCCTGGTGCTGCTCGGGCATTCGTGGGGGTCGTTCCTCGCGCAGATGCTGGTGGATCGGCATCCGGATGCCTACGACGCGGTCGTGCTGAGCGGCTCGGCCCTGCGGTGGCCGGGGGCGCTGAACGCCGGCGACCTCAACGCTCCGTGGAAGCATCAGCGCGGGTCGGGCATGGAGTGGCTTTCGAGCGACGAACAGGTCGGACGCGACTTCGTCGCCGACCCGCTGACCACCTCGAAGCCCCTGCTCGCGCTGTTCGGGCCGATCGAGGCCGCGAAGCTGTTCGGCCGCCCGCGCCGCGATCTCGGCGTCGACCTTCCGCTGCTGCTCCTGGTGGGTCGAGACGACACCGTCGGCGGCCCGCGGAGCGTTCACCTGCTGGCCGACGCCTACCGCGATCGATCGGGACTCACCGACATCACGACGCTGGTCTACCCGGGCGCGCGCCACGAGATCTTCGCCGAGATCGATCAGGCGCACGTGCGCGCCGATCTGCTCGCCTGGCTCGACGCGCGCCTCCCCGCTCGCGCCTGACCTGGCGTGCGTGATCGGATGCCGAGATCACACGGCGTCGGTGAGATCACCCGTCGTGTCGTGGTGTCTCGACGACGGTGCGTGATCTCGCGCGGCGGGAAGGGGCCCGGGAACGACGGTGGGGCCGGACGCCCCCCGCGCCCGGCCCCACGCCCCCCTGCTCCCGAATGCCCCCTCGGGTCTCAGCGCTGGCTGAACGCCGCGTCGAATGCCTCACCCGACGGTTCGTACGACGACAGTCGTCGCACGAATCCGAGCGCTTCGGGTGCGCCGACGAGCCGGTCCATGCCGGCGTCCTCCCACTCGACCGACAGTGGTCCGTCGTAGCCGATCGCGTTCAGCATGCGGAACGCGTCTTCCCACGGCACGTCGCCGTGACCGGTCGAGATGAAGTCCCACCCGCGCCGCGGATCGGCCCACGGCAGGTGCGACGACAGCCGGCCGTTCCGGCCGTTGGTCAGACGCTTCTTCGTGTCCTTGCAGTGCACGTGGATGATCTTGTCCTGGAAGTCCCAGAGGAACGCGACCGGGTCGATGTCCTGCCACACCATGTGCGAGGGGTCCCAGTTCAGCCCGAATGCCTCGCGGTGGCCGATGGCCTCGAGCGCCCGCTTCGTCGTCCAGTAGTCGTAGGCGATCTCGGACGGATGCACCTCGTGGGCGAAGCGCACGCCCACCTCGTCGAACACGTCGAGGATGGGGTTCCACCGGTCGGCGAAGTCCCGGTACCCGGCCTCGACCATCTCCTCGGTGGCCGGCGGGAACATCGCGACGTACTTCCAGATGCTCGACCCGGTGAAGCCGGTGACGGTCTTCACCCCCAGCTTGGATGCCAGGCGCGCGGTGTTCTTCAGCTCCTCGGCGGCGCGCTGACGCACGCCCTCGGGGTCGCCGTCGCCCCAGACGCGGTCCGACACGATGTCGCGGTGGCGCTGGTCGATGGGGTCGTCGCACACGACCTGGCCCTTGAGGTGGTTCGAGATCGTCCAGACCTTCAGGCCGTTGCGCTCGAGCACGTCGAGCTTGCCCTGGACGTACTCCTCGTCGTCCCAGCGCCACGGGTCGAGGTGATCGCCCCAGCAGGCGATCTCGAGGCCGTCGTACCCCCACTCGCCGGCGAGGCGGGCCACCTCCTCGAAGGGCAGATCGGCCCACTGGCCGGTGAAGAGCGTGATCGGTCGCGTCATCGCGTCAGTCCTCTCGTCGATTCAGGATGCCGCGAACGTGCGGCTGTCGGAGGCGGGGGCGCTCGCCCGGTCCACGCCGGTCCAGACGCCGTCGGCGCCGGAGCTCTGCGCGACGGCGTCGAGCACCCGCTGCACGTGCAGGCCGTCGGCGAAGGAGGGGCGGGGATCGCGGCCGTCGGCGACGGCTTCGACGAAGTCCTTCGCCTGGTGCGTGAACCCGTGCTCGTACCCGAGCATGTGACCGGTCGGCCACCACGCCCCCATATACGGGTGCTCGGGTTCGGTGACGAGGATGCGGCGGAAGCCCTGTTCGGAGGCCGGCAGGGTGGCGTCGTAGAACTGCAGCTCGTTGGGGCTCTCGAGGTCGAACGAGAGCGCGCCGTCGCTGCCCGAGATCTCGACGCGCAGGGCGTTCTTGCGGCCGAGGCGGAAGCGCGACGCCTCGAACGAGGCGAGGGCGCCGTTCTCGAGACGCCCGGTGAACAGGGCGAGGTCATCGACGGTGACGGGTCCGCGGTCCGCGCCCGCGGTGCCCGACAGTCCCGACGACGCGGCGAGCACCGGGCGCTCAGAGACGATGGTCTCGAGGACTCCCGCCACGCGGGTGAGGTGCTGACCGGTGATGTACTCGGTGAGGTCGACGGCGTGGGCGCCGATGTCGCCCAGGGCGCCGGAGCCGGCCCGGTCCTTCTGCAGGCGCCAGGTGAGCGGCGCGTCGGCGTCGCTGAGCCAGTCCTGCAGGTACTCGGCGCGCACCTGGCGGATCTCGCCCAAGCGACCCGCGGCGACGAGGTCGCGCGCGAAGGTGGTGGCCGGCAGGCGTCGATAGGTGAACCCCACCATCGAACGGATGCCGCGGGTGGCGGCGTCGTCGGCGGCCGCGGCCATGCGGCGGGCTTCGTCGACGGTGTTGGCGAGGGGCTTCTCGCACAGGACGTGCTTTCCGGCAGCCAGGGCGGCGAGGGCGATCTCGGCGTGGGAGTCGCCCGGGGTGACGATGTCGACGACGTCGATGTCGGGGCGTTCGACGATCTCGCGCCAGTCGGTGGAGCTCTCGTTCCAGCCCCAGGTGTCGGCGGCATCCCGGGTGCGTGCGGCGTCGCGACCGACGAGCACGCTCATCTCGGGGGCGAGGGGGAGGTCGAAGAAGCGGGGGCCCACGCGCCACCCTTGGGAGTGCGCGGCACCCATGAATCCGGCGCCGATCATGGCGATGCGGAGGGGCGAGGTCATGATCGCGGCCTTTCGATGGGGGAAGGGGAGGGGGCGCCCGCGTCGATCGCAGACGCCCCCGTGGTGGTTCGATCGATCAGGACTCGAACGACAGGTCGATGTACGAGTCCACGTTGTCCTTCGTCACCACCGGCGCGTCGAGCACGATGCGGTTGGGGACGCTCGGCGTGATCAGGTCGCCGGCGGTCTTGCCCTGCGCGATCAGGCGGGCCAGGGCGATGCCGTCGGCCGCCTGGGTCGACGGGTAGATCACCGTCGCCTGCAGCGGGGTGTCCCCGGCCTGGATGGCCTCCATGGCGTTACGGCTTCCCGCGCCGCCGACCATGAAGAACTCGTCGCGACCGGCCGCCGTGATGGCGGCGAGGACGCCGATGCCCTGGTCGTCGTCGTGGTTCCAGATGGCGTCGATCTTCGGGTTGGCCGACAGCAGCTGCGAGGTCGAGGCCTCGCCACCGGCCACCGTGAAGTCGGCCGCGACGCGCGGGCCGACGTCGAGACCGCAGTCCGCCAGGGCGTCCTTGAACCCGGCCGAGCGGTCCTGCGTGAGCGGCAGCGAGTCGATGCCGGCGATCTCGGCGACGACGGCGTCGCTCTGGCCGCTCAGCTGCTCGCAGATGTAGGTGCCGGCGCTGACGCCCATGCCGTAGTTGTCGCCGAGCACGGTCGAGCGGGCGGCGAAGGGGCTCGAGAACTCCCGGTCGACGTTGACGACCGGGATGCCGGCCTCCATCGCGCGGGTGGCGACCTCGGTGAGGGCGGCTCCGTCGCTCGGCAGCAGCACGATGGCATCCACCTTGTTGTTGATGAAGGTCTCGACCGCGGCGATCTGCGCGTTCACGTCGTTGGTGCCCTCGGCGACCTGCAGGTCGACGTCGGGGAAGCTCTCGGCGGCGGCGAGCGCACCGGAGTTGATGGCGCCGAGCCAGCCGTGGTCGGCGGCGGGGCCCGAGAAGCCGATGGTGACGGTGTCGCCGCTGGCGGCGTTCTCTTCGGTGGTGGTGCCCTGGTCGACGACGTTCTGGTTGTCGCCGCTCGAACCGGTGCAGCCGGCCAGCAGCCCGATGGCCGCGACGAAGGCGGTTCCCGTCAGGATGAGGCGGGAGCGCGAAGTCAGCTGTGAGCGCATGTCTTTCCTCCTTGAATGTGATGCGGCAGGTGCCAATGCGGCCCCGATCCGAGGAGGAGTCCACTTTGACGGGGCTCACGCTAGCAGAATGGTTCTTCGAATAGTCAACTTTTGTTCGAGCCTCGTCAAAAGCGAAATGCGCGGGACGAGCACCGCAATACCGGGGCCATACGGTTCATCAGCCCGGCGGATGTGCTGCCGTCGGCGCGGATCGAACGCCTCTCGCGTCCGGCGTGCGACCGTGTTATGTTCGCCGCGTGATCAAAGTTGACCATGAACAGTCATTACTCGTCGCCCGGGGCGTGACCAAGTCGTTCGGGGGCGTCCAGGCCCTGCGCGGCGTCGATCTCGACATCGTCCCCGGCGAGGTGCACTGCGTGCTGGGGCAGAACGGCGCCGGCAAGTCGACGCTGATCAAGACGCTCGCCGGCGTGCACCGTCCCGACGGGGGAGAACTCGTGTGGCGAGGCGAGACCGTCGAGATCGCCGACCCCGACGCGGCCATCGAGTTGGGCATCGCCACGATGTACCAGGAACTCGACGTCGTCGACGGGCTCACCATCGCCGAGAACGTCTTCCTCGGGCACGAGCTCTCGCGCGGCGGTTTCACCCATCGCTCCGAGGCCGCCCGGCGCACCACCGAACTGCTGAGGCGCCTGGGGCACGCGAACCTGTCGCCGCACACCGAGGTGGGAAGCCTCAGCGCCGCGAACAAGCAGATCGTGAGCATGGCGCGGGCGCTGTCGCACGACATCCGGCTCATCATCATGGACGAGCCCTCGGCCGTCCTCGACACCGAAGAGGTGAAGAACCTGTTCGCGGTCGTGCGCGAGCTCACCGCGGAGGGCATCGCCGTGGTCTACATCACGCACCGGCTCGAGGAGATCCGCGAGATCGGCGACCGCATCACGGTCCTGAAGGACGGACGCACCACGGCCGTGGGTCTCGCGGCCGCCGACACCCCCACCGCCGAACTCATCCGCCTGATGACGGGGCGCGACATCGCCAACGTCTTCCCCGAGCGGGCGCCCATCGAACCCGACGCCCCCGTCGTGCTGGACGTCCAGGGACTCGCTCTGGCCGGGGTCTTCTCCGACGTGTCGTTCTCGGTGCGCGCGGGCGAGGTCGTGGGTCTCGCCGGCCTCGTGGGCTCGGGGCGCTCCGAGATCCTCGAGACGGTCTACGGGGCGCGCAAGTCCTCGGCCGGACGCGTGGCCGTGCGCGATGCGGTGCTGCCCCGCGGATCGGTGCGCGCCGCGGTCGGTGCGGGCATGGGACTGTCCCCCGAGGAGCGCAAGAGCCAGGGGCTCGTGCTCGACGAGCCGATCTTCGTCAACATCGCGCTCGCTTCGATGAAGCGGTTCGCGAAGGGCGGGTTCCTCGACGACCGCTCCGCCCGCCGCGTGGCGCGCGAGCAGATCGACGCCTTCGAACTGCGTCCCGCCGACCCCGATCGCCCCGCCCGCACCCTGTCGGGCGGCAACCAGCAGAAGATCCTGCTCGCGCGGTGGCTCGTGCACGGCACGACCGTGCTGCTGCTCGACGAGCCCACCCGCGGTGTCGACGTCGGTGCCCGCGCCGAGATCTACACGCTCATCCGCGACCTCGCCGCCGCCGGCAACGCGGTCGTCATCGTCTCGAGCGAGATCGAGGAGGTGCTCGGCCTCGCCGACACCGTGCTCGTCGTCGCCGACGGTCGGATCCTCGACACCCTCCCCTCCCACCAGATCGACGAGCACGGCGTGCTCGACCTCGTCATGAAAGGATCCGCCGCGTGAGCGAGCCGACCACCCCGACCCGTGCACGCACGGTCCCCGCCGAAGCGGGACTCTCCCCGTCGGCCACCTCGACCCCGGCCTGGCGGCGCGTCCTGTCCGGTTCCGCCGGGCGCAACATCGGACTCGTCATCGCGCTGCTGGTGATGTTCGTCGTCGGAGCGATCACCGCGCCGGGCACGTTCCTCACCGTCGACAACGTCTTCGTGATCCTGCGTCAGGCCTCGATCACCGGGGTGATCGCGGTGGCGATGACCCTCGTGATCATCGCCGGGGGCATCGACCTCTCGGTCGGCTCGGTCACCGGGCTGGCCTCGGTGGTCGGCACCCTCGCCGTCGTGCAGGACCTCGCCGACTCGATGCACTGGATCGTCTTCGTGCTCTTCGCGCTCGCGGTGGGTGCGGTGGCGGGCCTCATCAACGGCATCGTCATCGCCTACGGGAACGTGGTCGCCTTCATGGCCACCCTGGCCATGCTCGTCGGCGCCCGCGGGTTGGCCGAGATCCTCGCCGAGCGGCGCACCCTCGTGGTGCAGGACCGCGGGTTCATCACCTTCATGAACGCCGACATCCTCGGGGTGAACATGCTCATCTGGATCTTCGCGATCGTCGCCGTGCTCGGGTGGGTGCTGCTCAACCGCACGACGTTCGGGCGTCGCACCGTCGCCATCGGCGGCAACCGCGAGGCCGCGCGACTGGCCGGCATCGACGTGCGGCGTCACGTCATGTGGCTCTACGTGCTCGTCGGGCTCGCGTCGGGCATCGCCGGCGTCATGTTCCTGGGCCGGACGACCGCGGGCAGCTCGACCAACGGGCAGCTGCTCGAACTCGACGTCATCGCGGCGGTCGTGGTCGGCGGCACCCTGCTCGTGGGCGGTCGTGGAACGATCACCGGCACGGTGTTCGGGGTGCTGATCTTCGCGACGCTGACCAACGTCTTCATCCAGAACAACCTGTCGTCGTCGGTCCAGGCCGTCGCGAAAGGTGTCATCATCGTCGTCGCGGTCCTTCTGCAGCAGCGCTTCTCCCGCCCGCCGGGCCGGGGCTGAGGCGCGACTTCTGCCGACGGTGACTGCGCTTTCCGTGCAGTCACCGTCGGCTCGCGGATCGTGTCGATAGCAAGTGATGGTGTACTGAGGGCGTGAAGCGGATGAGCACAGATGCGGTGCAGACGGCCAACGGTGCCGGTCAGCTCTTCCAATTGCTGCGTGATGGGATCCCGCGCACCCGGGCCGAGTTGGCGAAGACCACGGGTCTCGCGCGATCCACCGTCGCCGTCCGCGTCGACGAGCTCATGCGTATGGGACTGATCACCCCGGTGGCCGATGCGGTGTCGACCGGCGGGCGCCCGCCGTCGCAGTTCGCGATCAACCCGGCCGCCAAGGTCGTCGTCGCCGCCGACCTCGGCGCCTCGCACGCGACCGTCGCGATCGTCGATCTCGCCGGCACCGTGCTCGCCGAGACGAGCGCGTCGCTCGACATCGCCCTCGGGCCCGAGCCCGTGCTGACGTGGCTCGTCGACGGAGCGCGCGAACTGCTCGCCTCGGTGGAGCGCACCGTCGACGACGTGGCCGCGATGGGCATCGGCGTCCCCGGGCCCGTCGAGCACTCGACCGGTCAGCCGGTGAACCCGCCGATCATGCCCGGATGGGACCACTTCGACATCCCCGCGTGGATCTTCGAGCACATGCCGGTTGCCGTACTCGTCGACAACGACGTGAACATCATGGCGCTCGGCGAGCGCGGGCTCGCCTGGCCGGGGGTCGACCACCTCATGTTCGTCAAGATCGCCACCGGTATCGGCACCGGCATCATCTCCGACGGCCGCCTGCAGCGCGGCGCGCAGGGCATCGCCGGCGACATCGGGCACGTGCAGGTCGCGCGCGGCGCCGACATCCCGTGCCAGTGCGGCAATCGCGGATGCCTCGAGGCCCTGGCATCCGGTCCCGCCATCGCCCGCGCTCTGCGCGCGCAGGGCATCGAGGCGCACACGGGCTCCGACGTGGTCGACCTCGTCAAGCGCGGCAACATCGACGCGATCCAGGCGGTGCGCCAGGCCGGCCGCGACATCGGCGAGGTGCTCACGACCTGCGTCAGCCTGATGAACCCGTCGGTCATCGCCGTCGGCGGGTCGATGGCGCGCGTCGGGGAGCACCTCATCGCGGGGGTGCGCGAAGTGGTCTATTCGCGTTCGACGCCGCTGGCGACGGAGTACCTCTCGATCGTGCAGTCGGTCGCCGCCGAGCACGCCGGTGTGCGGGGGGCGAGCATGCTGGCCATCGAGCACGCGCTCTCGCCCGAGTCGTTCACCGCCGCGTTCCTTCCCGCCTGAGGCGGGCCCGACAGCGGACGACGGGTGCCGCCGAACTCGTCGCGCGGCGTCTCAGCCCGCGGCGGCCGTAGCCCGTTCCGCCACCGTGCGCAGTGCGCGCAGCACGTGCCGTACCGCGGCGTGGGCGAGGGCATCCGGGCGGGCGAGGACGTCGACGTGTCGCACGAGCTCGAGGTCGGCGAGGGGGCGCAGCACGAGTCCGTCGACGGCGAGGGGGAGCGCGGTCGTGCGGGGGAGCACGGCGATCGCCGCGCCCGTGCGCACCACCTCGGCCGTCACCGAGAACTCGTTGATGCGATGGGCGATGCGCAGCGGCCGACCGACGTGCGCCGCGAGGTGGTCGAGCACCCCGGCGAGCGGGAACCCCGGGTGCACCGACACCCACGTCTCCTCGACCAGGTCGACCGCGCGCAGGCGATCGCGCGCGGCGAGGGGATGCGCCTCGGGCAGTGCGATGTCGAGGGGCTCGGCGAGCAGCGCCGTGGCGATGACGCGGTCGCGCGGCCAGGGCGCATCGTGGGCGAGGCGGTGCGCGATGACGAGGTCGTGGTCGGCGGTGAGGCCCGGGAAGTCGCGGTGCGCGACGTCGGCGTCGGCGAGCTGCAGGGGCGGGGTGCCGTCGAGCTCGCGCAGCAGCGGACCGAACAGGGCCAGCCCCGCACTATGGAAGGCCGAGACCCGCACCGGGCGATCCGCGGCGTCGAGGAACGCTCCGACCGCCTCGCGCGCGGCCGTGAGCGCCTCATCGACCCGGGTGCCCGCGGCGGCGAGGGCCTCGCCCGCGGGGGTGAGGGTGAGCACGCGCCCCCGGCGCACGGTCAACGGCACCGGAGCGTGGGCCTGCAGGGTCGCGAGCTGCTGCGACACCGCCGAGGCCGAGATGTGCAGGGCGGCGGCGACCGCGGCCACGCTGCCCCGATCGCCGAGTTCGCGCAGCAGGCGCAGGTGAGCGGCATCCATAAGTCACAACTTACGTGACGGTGAAGACACAGGCCGTTGTTCTTCCGAGTGGGCGCGACGACGCTGGAGACATGACCCACCGCCCCGCCGAGATCGTCGTCGACGTATTGCTGCTCGCCGTGGCGGCGGTGTGGGGGGCGAGCTTCCTCTCGGCCAAGGCGCTCACCGACGAGGTGGGCGTCGCCCCCGCCGTGGCGCTGCGCTTCGTCGTGGCCGCGGTGGCGCTGGGGGCGATCTGCCTCGCGCGGCGCGAGCGGATGCCGCGGGGTCGGGGCCTCGCCGTCGCCGCCCTGCTCGGCTGCTCGCAGGCGACGGTCATCGGCCTCGAGACCGCGGGCGTGCACCTGACCTCGGCGACCAACGCGGGCGTGCTCATCAGCCTCGCCCTCGTCTTCACCCCCGTGCTCGAGAGCCTCGCGGCCAGGTCGTGGCTGCCGCGGTCGTACTTCGTCGCGGCGGTCGCCGCGGTGGTGGGGGTGGCGCTGCTCGTGTCGGGGGGAGGCCTGCGCGCCCCGACGATCGGCGACGCCCTCGTGATCGCGGCCGCCGTCGTGCGGGCGGTGCACGTCACCGCCAGCGCGCGCCTCACCCGCGGACGCTCCGACAGCTCCCTCGCCGTGGTGTTCGTGCAACTCGTCGTGTGCGCCGCGACCTCGTCGGCGGTGGCCGGCGCCGACCTGCCGCCGGCGGTCGGACGGCTCACGGCATCCGGATGGGCCCACGTGCTGTTCCTCGGCCTGATGTGCTCGGTGTTCGCCTTCGTCGTGCAGCTGTGGGCCGTGCGCCGCACCTCGGCGACGCGCGCGAGCATCCTCATGGGCACCGAGCCGGTGTGGGCGCTGGCGGTGGGGGTGGCGATCGGGGGAGAGGCGGTGGGGTTCCCCGGCCTCGCGGGCGCCGCGCTGGTGATCGCCGCGTCGTACGCGGGTCAGGCCATCGAGCGCCGACACCGCCGTGCGCTCGCCGAGCGGGAGCCCCGGGCGATGGACGGCCCCGTGCTCGTCGCGCCGCCGTCGCCGTAGGCTGAGAGCATGCACGGCGAGTACAAGGTCCCCGGCGGGAAGCTGGTCGTCGTCGACCTCGAGGAGCGCGAGGGCCGCATCCACGGCTTCCACCTCGCGGGCGACTTCTTCCTCGAGCCCGACGACGCCCTCGAAGACATCGACGCGGCCGTCACCGGTCTGCCGGTGGAGTCCGACGTCCCCACGATCGCGGCGGCCATTCGCGCCGCGCTGCCCGAGGGGGCGCAGCTGCTCGGCTTCACCCCCGAGTCGGTCGCCACGGCCATCCGCCGCGCCCTCGTCACCGCCCCCGGCTGGGCCGACTTCGAGTGGGAGGTCGTGCACGACGCCCCCGTCTCGCCGCGCATGAACCTCGCCCTCGACGAGGTGCTCACCACCCGCGTCGGCGCGGGGCTGCGCACACCCACGCTGCGCCTGTGGGAGTGGAACGAGAGCGCCGTCGTCATCGGCTCGTTCCAGTCGCTGCGCAACGAGGTCGATCCCGTCGGCGCCGAGAAGCACGGCTTCGACATCGTGCGTCGCATCTCGGGCGGCGGCGCGATGATGATGGCCGCGAACTCGATCGTGACGTACTCGCTGTACGTGCCGGCCTCCCTCGTCGCGGGCATGACCTTCGCCGACTCGTACGCTTTCCTCGACGACTGGGTGCTGCAGGCGCTGCGCTCGCTGGGCATCGACGCGGTGTACCAGCCGCTCAACGACATCGCCGGCCCCCACGGCAAGATCGGCGGGGCCGCGCAGAAGCGCCTCGCCAACGGCGGGGTGCTGCACCACGCGACCCTGAGCTACGACATGGACGGCCAGGTGCTCACCGAGGTGCTGCGCATCGGCCGCGAGAAGCTCAGCGACAAGGGCACGGTCTCGGCCGCCAAGCGCGTCGATCCGCTGCGCAGCCAGACGGGCCTGCCGCGCGACGAGGTCATCGAGCGTTTCATCCAGACGTTCACGACCCTCTACGGCGCGACCCCCGGTCACATCACCGACGAGGAGTACGCCGAGGCCGAGGCGCTCGTGCAGTCGAAGTTCGCCACCGACGCGTGGCTGCAGCGCGTCCCGTGAGCGCCCCGATCCCCACCGACGCCCCCGAGCCGGGCGGCGTCGAGATCCACCACGCCGACAACCTGGCCGTCACCCCGGGCTACCCCGACGGCTCCTTCGCCCTGGTCTACCTCGACCCGCCCTTCAACACCGGGCGCACGCGCTCCAAAGCGGTCGAGTCGGCGACGCGCAAGGCCCCGGTCGACGAGACCCCGGATGCCGAGAAGCCCGAGGCGGCGGCATCGGTCGACGACCCGAACATGCTCGTGTTCCCCGAAGAGGAGCCGCCGCCGCCCCCCGTGGTGCAGCGCGGCTTCCACGGGCGCGAGTACGCGCGGTTGCGCGGTGACCTGCGCACCTACGACGACCGGTTCGACGACTACTGGGGCTTCCTCGAACCCCGGTTGGTGGAGGCCTGGCGCCTGCTGGCCGACGACGGCACGCTGTACCTGCACCTCGACTACCGCGAGGTGCACTACGCCAAGGTCATGTGCGACGCGCTGTTCGGGCGCGACAAGTTCCTCAACGAGTTGATCTGGGCCTATGACTACGGGGCGAAGACCAAGCGCCGCTGGCCCACGAAGCACGAGACGATCCTGGTCTACGTGAAGAACCCGCAGCGGTACTTCTTCGACTCCGACGCCGTCGATCGCGAGCCGTACATGGCCCCCGGGCTGGTGACGGCCGAGAAGGCCGCCCGCGGCAAGATGCCCACCGACGTCTGGTGGCACACGATCGTGCCGACGACGGGACGCGAGAAGACCGGGTACCCGACGCAGAAGCCCGAGGGCGTCCTTCGCCGCATGGTGCAGGCGTCGAGCCGCCCCGGCGACCGCGTGCTCGACATGTTCGCCGGAAGCGGCACCCTCGGCGCCGTCGCCGCCCCCCTCGGGCGCGACGCGGTGCTCATCGACGACAACGCCGACGCGGTGGCCGTGATGCGAAAGCGTCTGCCCCACGCCTCCGTGCGCGGCTGAGGCGCGAGCGCGCCGACGGCGCCGCCCGTGGGGAGCGTTCTCGCCCTGATCGTCCTGAGCGGCTGCTCCGCGGAACTCGCTGGGCGGAGAGCGGTGTTCAAGCTGCAGCGGGGCGCATTCTGTGCGTTGGGTCGTTCCGCGACCGCCCCGGTGCACATTTCGCGCCCCGGTCGCGCCGCGCCCCGGCGTCGCGGCACCCCGGCCGCACCGCGCTTCGGTGCAGCGGCATCCTGGCCCCGCCGCGACCGGTCAGGCCGCGCTTCGGTTGTCGTTCGTGGTGGGGTGTGCGGGGGAAGCGGGGCGTGTTTCGTGCATCGGGGCGTTTGGCGACCGCCCCGGCGCACGTTTTGCGCCCCGATGTCTGGGAGCGAGACCTGCAGTCGTGGAATGTCGACCCGCCGGGGGCGGGGACGACGCGCCCTTCTGCGTGCGGGAGGGTGCCAAGTTAGGCTTGCCTAATGACGCACGAATTTGACCTCGACACCCGTCGCGCCGTCCTCGCGCACATGAACGCCGACCACCTCGACGACAACGTGTTGATCGTCCGCGCGTTCGGACCGCACCCGGTGGTGTCGACCGCGGTCATGACCGGATTCGACGGCGACGGCGGCGACTGGGACGTCACCTCCGACGAGGGGGCGACGTCGTCGGTGCGGATTCCCTGGCCGGCGGGGTCGATCACCGAGCGCCGGGAGGTGCGCCGCGAGGTGGTGGCGCTGTACGACGCGGCCTGCGCGCGACTGGGCCTGACGCCACGCCCCCACTGATCGGAAAATGGAGGTTAGGTGAACCTAACTTCCTGCGTATGATGGCCCCATGAGCGACCTCATCTCCTTCTCCACGGCTCTTCGTGAGCGCTCGCGCAGCGCCCACTCCACGAGCGAGCACGCCGGGTTCATGAACGACCTGATGAGCGGTGCCGGCACGCGGGAGGACTACGTCGCCCTCGTCGTGCAGCACTGGTTCATCTACGAGGCGCTCGAGGAGGCCACCGATCGCATGCGCCGCGACCCCGTGGCATCCGTGTTCCTCAGTGACAAGCTCACGCGCCTCCCCGCCCTCGAGGCCGACCTCGCGTTCCTGCTCGGGGCCGACTGGCGCGACCTCGTCTCGCCGCTGCCCACCACCCAGGCCTACGTCTCGCGCATCCGCCGGGTCGCGGCGACCTGGCCCGGCGGCTTCGTCGCGCACCACTACACGCGCTACCTCGGCGACCTGTCGGGGGGCCAGTTCATCGGTCGCCTCATGCAGCGTCGCTTCGGCTTCGACACCAACGGCATCGGGTTCTACCTCTTCGGCGACATCGCCGACCCGGAGGCCTTCAAGAGCGTCTATCGCGAGCAGCTCGACGCCGCCCCCTGGGACGACGACGAGAAGGAGCGCGTCATCGCCGAGGTGCTCGTCGCCTACCGCTTCAACACCGAGCTGTTCGTCGACCTGGCGCGGGCCAAGGCCGCTCAGACCGCCTGAGCGTCCGCGGCGGGGCGACCCGCGTCGCGGCGGCGCATCGAGCGTCGCACGACCAGGGCGATCGCGACGGCCGCACCCGCGACGAGGGCGATCAGGCCGTACAGGCTCCACGGCACGGCCGGGATCGCGAAGTCGGTGACCACCTCGCTCACGGCTCCGGCCCCGAGTCCGACGCCCGCGGGGGCGATCGTCAGCGTGCCGGTGATCCAGCCGAGTGAGAAGGCCGGCACCTCGCGCTCCATGTCGATCGTGGAGGCGGGGATGATCTCGGTCACCTGCGTCGGCGGCGTCGTCGTCGACAGCACCCCGGCCAGGCCCGAGGTGGTGACCGTCTCGAGGCCCGTCAGGCGGGTGTTCCCGGTGTTCTCGAGCGAGTACCGCACGATCAGGCGGCCCGAATCGAAGGGGTTCCACGAGCCCTCGTAGCTCGCGGTCACGCCCGTCACCGCGGCGGCGGGGGTGAGCTCCCCGGCGACGCGCAGGTTGATGCGGGTGCCGAGGCGGCGGTCCACCGACAGCGTGCTCGATGCGTCCTGGCTCGTCAGCGACGTGACGATCCCGGCGGCGTGGTCGCCGGGGCGTGCGTCGGCGGGCACGCTGATCGTGAACGCGACGTCGGCGGACTCGCCCGGTGCCAGCTGCAGGGCCGTCGGGGGCACGGCGACCCACGTGCCGGCGCCGAGCGAGGGCGCCCCGTCGACGAGCACGTCGATCTCGCCGCTCGGCGCGGTGAACGCGTCGGCCGCGTAGACGGCCAGGGGCAGCGGCTCGGTGCCGGTGTTGACGACGACCATGGTGTCGGTCACGACCGCGCCGGGCTCGACGTCGTACGAGAAGTTGGCGCGTCCGGTGCCGTTGGCGTTGTCGGCGGTCTGCACGCTCCACGCCACACCGCCGTCGGCCGCCGCGGCGGGGAGCGGCAGGGTCGACAGTCCGAGGACGAGGGTGCCGGCGAGGGCGAGGACGCGAAGGGAGGGCGAGGCGGTCACGGTGTCTTCCGGGTCGATGGGAAAGGGGGCCCCGGCCGAAGCCGGGACCCCCGGGGAGTGTCTTACTGCAGGGCGGTGATGGTGAGCTTGCTGGTGTAGTCGCCCGCGGGGGTGGTGCCCGGGATGACCAACGAGAGGTCGGCTCCCACGGTCGCGCTGACGGCCGAGGTCGACGAGGCCAGCACGCGCGACGCGCCCAGGCCCGTGCCGCCCAGTCGCGTCGAGGTCACCTCGGCGCCACCGGCGACGCTGCTGCCTGCGGAGACCACCTTGGGCTTCCACCCCAGCAGTCCGCCCGAGAACGACCCGCCCGACGACGACGCGAAGTCGCCGACCTGGCCCGAGATGCTCCAGGTGTAGGGCGACGAGCCCCCGGCGCGCGTGTCGGTCACGACGAGGTTGGTGAGCGATCCGGATGCCACGAAGTTCGCGCCGTCCTGCACGGCGGTGCCGAGGTTGGCGGGCGAGGTGCCCTCGAACGCCCAGCCGAAGGAACCGGTGGGGCTCTCGACCCACGCCGGAACCTCGACGATGACGTCGGACGACGAGGCGAAGGTGACGGGGGTGGCGGTCTCGAAGGGCGCGTACACGGCGCCGCTGCCGGCATAGGTGTAGATGCCGAACGTGCCCGCGGCGAGGTTCTGCGCCTCGGTGGTCGTGAGCGCCAGGTCGACCGAGAAGGTGCCGTCGGCGTTCAGCTCGACGGCGCCGCCGTTCACGCCGCCGATGGTCGCCATGCTCGCGGCGGGCACGGCCCACTTCTGGGCGATCACCGAGCGCGCCGACGAGGCGGCTCCGGCCGAGGGCTTCCACGTGTCGGCGAACTTGCCGAAGACGACGTACGTGCCGCTGAACTGCCCGGCGAGCGGCGGGCGCGTGCCGTTGGTGGCGGTGCCCGAGGGCAGGAACCCGCTCCCGCTGACGGTGACGGTCTCGCCCTGCGCGAGGCCGGAGGTCTTCGACACGGTGACCGTGGGGGTCGCGGCGACCGGGGCCGCGGTGTAGGCGACCGACAGGGCGCTGGCGGGCTTGCGCGCGTCGGCGGCGCCTCCCGAGGAGTACCAGTACGGTCCCTGGCCGGTCTTGCCCTGGAAGTCGACGAACGACTGCGGGAACGCACCGGCGTTCGCCCCACCGGTGACCTGGGCGACCGAGCCCTCGGGCACGGTGATCGTGCGGCCGAGGTAGTCGGGGGTGACGGTGAAGCCGGTGGGGGTCACGTCGACACCGGTGAGGGTGGCCACGACCACGTTCGTCGCCGGGGTCAGGGTCTCGAACTTGTCGGGGTCGTCCATCGAGGTGCCGTAGCCGCCGAGCGTGGCGGTGACGGTGCCGGTGCCGTCGGAGGCGACGGTGAGCTTCGGGTCGGTGATCCACGAACGGGTCATGCCCGAGTAGTAGGCCGACGTGAACGAGCCGGTCCACTGGATGACCGCCGTGTTGGCGTCGACGTCGACCGTGCCGGTTCCGCCGGTGATCTCGGCGACGTGTCCGGAGTTCAGGCCGTTGCCGGTCGTGATGGTCGTGCCGGCGGCATCCGTCCGCAGTCCCGCGAAGGTGGCGGCGGCGTAGCTTCCGTCGGACTGACGCTTCAGGATCGACGTGTTGCCGTCGCTCTGCTTCCAGTTCGACGAGGTCACGCGGTCGGCCGCCGAGGTGGCCGTGACGATCCCGGCCGAGAGCAGGTTCACCGTGCCGGGGGCGAAGGCGGCGGCGTTCGACTCGGCGTTGATGCCCCAGCGGAACACGGCGTCGTCGATGCTCGTGTCGGCGGCGTGCGCGGGGGCCGCGACGAGAGCGCCCCCCAGGGCGAGTGCGGTGGTGGCGAGGGTCGCTGCCGAGAGGCGTGCGAACCGGTGCCTGCGCGTGGAGGAGTCCACGGTCATTCCCTTCTCTGTCCCCGGTGCGGCCCGACGGCGTGCGTCGATGCACCCGAGGGTGGGTGCGAGAGGACAGGTTAGCCTTACCTAAGCAGAAGGCGCGCGGCGGGGCAATGTTAAGGATAGGCTCACCTTACTTGGAGGTCTTTTCATGACTCGTCGAACGACCCGCGCCCTCGCCACGCTCGCCCTGGCGATGGTGGTCACCCTCGCCGTGACGGCATGCGACGCCGCCGGATCGGCGCACGGGGGCGAGGCCGCCGCGACGCCGCCGCTGGCCGAGGTGACGCCGCTCGGCGACCCGCTCGCGTGGGAGGGCCCATCGACCGCGGTCGCCGCCTCCGCCCCCATCGACCCCGTCACCGACGGTGCGCAGACGCTGCCGGCGACGGTCACCGACGCGCAGGGCACCGCCGTCACCGTCACCGACGCCACGCGCATCCTCACGCTCGACATCTACGGCTCGCTCTCGCGCATCGTGTTCGAGCTCGGCCTCGGCGACCACGTCGTCGCGCGCGACGTGTCCAGCGCCTTCCCCGAGGCGGCTCACCTGCCCGTGGTCACCGAGAACGGGCACGACCTCAACGCCGAGGCGATCCTCGACGCCGCCCCCACCGTCATCCTCACCGACTCGAGCCTCGGGCCGTGGGACACGATCCTTCAGATGAGGGATGCCGGCATCCCCGTCGTCGTCGTGGACTCCCACCGCTCGCTCGACTCGATCGGCTCACTCATCGCGCAGGTGGGAACCGCGCTGGGCGTCCCGGAGCGCGCGGCGGCCCTCGCCGCCCGCAGCACCGCCGACGTCGAGGCCAAGATCGCCCAGATCGCGGCGGTGGCACCGGCCGACCCCGCCCGCAAGCTCCGCATGATGTTCCTCTATGTGCGCGGGCAGTCGGGCGTCTACTACCTCTTCGGCGAGGAGTCCGGCGCCGACAGCCTGATCGAGGCGCTCGGCGGCATCGACGTCGCCGGCGAGATCGGGTGGACGGGGATGCGGCCCATCACCGACGAGGCGCTCGTCGACGCCAATCCCGACCTGCTCATCATGATGACGAAGGGCCTCGAGTCGGTCGACGGCGTCGACGGGCTCGTCGAGCATCTGCCCGCCGTCGCGCAGACCGACGCCGGGCGCCACCGCCGCATCGTCGACATGTCCGACACCACCGTGCTGAGCTTCGGCCCCGCCGCCGCCGACGTGCTCGACGCGCTCGCCGTGGCCGTGTACGCGCCGGAGGCCGCGGGGTGAGCGCGGGCGTCGTCCCGCGCGAGCGGGTGCGGGTCGCCGCGCCCGCGGCGCGATCCCGCCTGCGGATCCCCGCGGTCTTCGGCGCGCTGTCCGCGGCGCTGGTGGTCCTCGTCGTCGTCTCGGCCGGCAGCGGTCAGCTCTCGATCCCTCCCGACCAGGTGCTGGGCGCCTTCGCACGTGCCTGGAACGACGGTGTGCGCGCGCTCGGGCTGGATGCGCTCGCGGTGGCCCCGGGGGCGGCGATCGCGCACGTCAACGGCGAGGCGACGCTGTGGCTCATCCGCATGCCCCGCCTGATCATGGCGGTGCTCGTCGGGGCCACGCTCGCCGCCGCCGGTGTGGTCATGCAGGGCGTCTTCCGAAACCCCCTGGCGGAGCCCGGGGTCATCGGCATCTCGTCGGGAGCGGCGGTGGGGGCCTCGGCATCCATCGTCTTCGGGCTGACGTTCCTCGGGCCGCTCACCCTTCCGGTGCTCGCCTTCGCGGGCGGACTGATCGCGATCGTCATCGTGTACGCCTCCGCCCGCGCCGACGGGCGCACCGAGGTCGTCACGCTCGTGCTCACCGGCATCGCCGTCAACGCCGTCGGGGGAGCCGCGATCGCCCTGTTCACCTACCTCGGGTCGACGCAGCAGCGGGAACAGATCGTCTTCTGGCAGCTCGGCTCGCTCAACGGCACCCGCTGGGACGACCTGGCGATCGTCGCGCCGATCGCCGCGGTGGGGATCACCGCGTGCCTGTTCCTGGCGGGCAGCCTCGATCTGCTCGCCCTCGGTGAGCGGCAGGCCGAGCATCTCGGCGTGCGCGTCGAGCGACTGCGGGTCGTCGCCATCGTCGTGATCGCGCTGCTCACGTGCGCGGCCGTCGCCTTCTGCGGGATCATCGGCTTCGTCGGCCTCGTCGTGCCGCACCTCATGCGCATGGTGCTCGGCCCCGGGCACCGGCTGCTGCTCCCCGCCAGTGCGCTCGGCGGGTCGGTGCTGCTCGTGGCGGGCGACCTCGTCGCGCGCACCGCCGTACCGGGGTCCGAGCTGCCGATCGGCATGCTCACCGCCCTCATCGGCGGCCCCTTCTTCTTCTGGCTGCTGCGGCGCGCGCGTCGCCGATCGGGAGGATGGGGATGACGCCGGTGCTGCGCGCACGCGGAGTGTCGGTCGAGGTGGGCGGACGCCGGGTCCTCGACGGCGTCGACCTCGATCTCTCGGCGGGCGAGCTCCTCGCGCTGGTCGGACCGAACGGCGCGGGCAAATCGACGCTGCTGTCGGTGCTGGCGGGAGACCGGGCGCCGGTGGAGGGCTCCGTCGAGCTCGACGGAGCGACGCTCGACGCCTGGCCGGTCGCCGAGCGCGCGCGGCGACGGTCGGTGCTCACGCAGAGCAACGAGGTGTCGTTCCCCTTCGCCGTCCACGACGTGGTGCGGATGGGGCGGGCGCCCTGGCGTCGGCATCCCGCGGCGTCGCGGGACGACGCCGCGGTGGCTGCGGCGATGGCCGCCGGCGAGGTCGAGGCATTCGCCGAACGACCCGTCACCGCGCTCTCGGGCGGCGAGCGCGCCCGCACGGCCTTCGCCCGCTCCTTCGCCCAGGAGTGCGCGATCGCGCTGCTCGACGAGCCCACCGCGAGCCTCGACATCCGCCATCAGCACCGGGTGCTCGCGCGCACACGCGAGCGGGTGGATGCCGGGGGCGCCGCCGTCGTGGTGCTGCACGATCTGGGACTCGCCGCGGCCTACGCCGACCGCATCGCCCTGCTCGACGACGGTCGCGTCGTCGCCGCCGGGCCGCCGCGCGAGGTGCTCGATCCGGCCCTGCTCACGCGGGTGTACCGGCATCCGATCGACGTCATCGACGGACCTCGCGGCACGCTGCTGGTCGTCGTCGCCCCCTCCCTCGCCCCTCCCCCCGAGCCCGGAGAACGCATCGCATGAAGAACCTCACCCGCTCCTTCGTCGCCGTCGCGACCGCGCTGGTCGTGGCGGCGAGCGTCGTCGGCGTCACCGACGCCCCCGCGTGGGCCGCCGGATCCGTGTCGGTCACCGGCCCCTCCGGCTCGGCCTCGGTCGATGCGGACTACGCCACCGAGGTGACGGTGTCGGGGTCGGGCTTCCAGTCGATCCCGAACGGCTTCGGCGGCATCTACGTGCTCTTCGGCTGGGTCGACGACGCCGGCGGCGGGTCGTGGCGACCGAGCGCGGGCGGTGTCGTCGGCGAGGACTACCGATACGTTCCCGACGCGGAGTCCGCCGAGAACAACGGGTATCAGCGGTTCCTCGCCTTCCCCGGCAGCCAGACCGAGAGCTCCGCGAACGGCACGCTCGGCGCCGACGGGTCGTGGTCCATCGGCATGGTCATCCCGGGGGCGGTGTTCGAGAGTCAGGATCGCGAGGGGCGCGTCAGCGAGGTGGACTGCCGGCGTGTCACGTGCGGCATCATCACCATCGGAGCGCACGGCGTGAAGAACGCCAACAACGAGACCTTCACCCCACTGTCCTTCCAGGCGACGGCCCCCGCCGAGTCGACCCCCGCCGAATCGGCACCCGCCGGGTCGGCGCCGGTGGCGGCGGGAGCGGTGCGCGTCGGCGTCGAGGCGGGGAGCGTCGTCGCCGGCTCCTCGATCGTCTTCACGGGGCAGGGGTTCACCCCCGGGGAGCAGATCGTCGCCGCCCTCGACGGCGGGCTCACGGCGGTGGGGCCGTTGACCGCCGGAACGCAGGGCGAGGTGGCCGCCGCCCTCCCGGTTCCGCGCGACATCCGCGACGGGACACACCTGATCACGCTGCGCGGGGCTGGCTCCGGCGGTGTCGCCGAGGCGGAGGTGAGCGTGACGGGGGGAACGAGCGCGACCGTCGCCGAGACGACGCCGGTCGTTCCGACCTGGGCGATCGTGGTGCTGCTGGCGTGCATCGTGCTGTCGATGGCGCTGGTGGTCACGAGCGTCATCACCGCCCTCGTCCGTGCTCGCGCGCGCCGTCGGGCCCGCCGCGCGGCTCGGGTCGCGCCCACGGGGGCGTCGGCGCCGCCCGCGGGCTCGGGTGCGCCCGCGGCGTCGCCGACTGAACCCCTGCCTCTCTCGGCGGGAGCACCCCGATGAGGTCGATGACGATGCTGCGGGCGGGGATCGCCGTCGCGGTGGCTCTCGTGGCGGGCGTCCCCCTGTCGGCGGCGGCCGCGGGCCCGGGCGACGTGATCGTCACGGTGCCGGGGCCGACGGGATCGGGCGGGGGCGACGGCGCGATCTCGAACGCGCAACTGCGGTGGGGGCTGAATGCCGAGTCGGGCGGGGGAGCCTTCGCGGGCGGATGCAACTTCCTCAGCGCCGGACGCGCGGGCGACGCGGGGGGATCCCGGGTGTGGACGCGCGACGACGGGCTCTACCGCGCGCAGGAGGGGGCGGTGCGCGTCGAGAAGCCCACCGCCGACGGCGAGTTCGCCACCGCGTCGTGGGAGACGAAGTGCCTCGACCCGACGGGAGCCGCCGTGACGGTGTCGTCGACCTCGAGCACGACGGGCAATCAGGTCGTCATCGAGGGCGGAACCGGACAGCGCCGCGACGGAGCGCTCGACATCCGGTGGTCGGGGTCGTTCACCGTGGCCTTCTACGGCGGCATGACGTACTGGAGTGTGACCGACCCTCGGCTCACGCTCGACGCCTCGGGCGCGGGCCGGTTGGTCGCGACGGCGAGCGGGTTCGGCGCGTCGATGGACGATGTCACGGTGTGGAATCCGATCGCCGAGCAAGAGGTGGTGCTCGCCGACATCCGCTCCGCCGACGTGGGTGCCGACCGGGGCTTCTCGGTCACGCCCGAGTTCCGGGGAGTGGTGAGCGTCGGAGCCGGCCAGGTGGCCCGCTCGGGGATCAACGAGGCCTACTGGGGATCGTTCCCGCAGTCGTTCGTCGACTTCCACCGGCAGACGGGGCAGCAGGGATACTGGCTCACCACCGGGGGAGTCCGGGATGCCGCGAAGCCGGCGTCGCCGGTCACGGTGAGCTACGACGCCACCGCGCCCGTCGCGGCTCCCCCCTCGAGCGGGGGCGCCGGAGGGGTCGCCGGGGCGGCGCCCGAGAACCCGCTGCGCCGCGCACCGGCGAGCATCCCCGCCGCCGCGTCCGCGGCCTCGTTCCTCGCGATGAACGCCCCGGTGACCACCCAGCCGCAGGCCGCCGGTCTCGTGCCGCCCGCGCGGGGTGGCCTGCCGCCCGTGGTCGCGCCGTTGCTGGGGGCCGCCGCGGCCCTGGGGATCGCGATCGTCGCCGTGCTGAGCATGATGGGCGCCCTGCCCTGGCAGCAGCGCCGGGTCGGGCCCTGAGCCTCCGGTCCGCGGGCTCCGTCCCGCGGCACCGCGGCGTCTCGCATCGGGGTGCGGCGGGACCCGGCCGGGGGGTGCGCGATGTCGGCGGCCACGCCTAGGGTGAGCGCATGGAATTCGGCATCTTCGTTCCGCAGGGCTGGCGCTTCGACCTGGTGGGCATCGACCCCGCCGAGCACTGGCGGGTGATGAACTCGCTCGCGCAGAGCGCCGACGACGGGCCCTGGGCGTCGCTGTGGGTCTACGACCACTTCCACACCACCCCGGTGCCCAGCGCCGAGGCGACCCACGAGGCCTGGACGCTCATGGCCGCCTTCGCCGCGGCGACCGACCGCGTGCGCCTCGGTCAGATGTGCACGTGCATGGGCTACCGCAATCCCGCGTACCTCGCCAAGGTCGCCGCCACCGTCGACATCATCTCGGGAGGTCGCGCCGAGATGGGCATCGGCGGCGGCTGGTACGAGCACGAATGGCGCGCCTACGGCTACGGCTTCCCGCCCATCGCCGAGCGTCTCGGGCGCCTGCGCGAGGGCGTCGAGATCATGCACCAGGCGTGGACCACCGGTGAAGCCACCCTGTCGGGCAAGTACTACGAGGTCGACGGCGCGATCGTGCAGCCGCGTCCGCTGCAGCCGGGCGGAATTCCGCTGTGGATCGCCGGAGGTGGCGAGAAGGTCACGCTCAAGATCGCGGCGAAGTACGCCTCGTATACGAATTTCGGCGGCTCGCTCGACGAGTTCGACCACAAGTCCGAGGTCCTGCGCGGGCACTGCGAGGCGCTCGGTCGCGATGCCGGCGAGATCACCCGCTCGACCAACTTCAACACGATCGTCGCCGCGACCGAGGCCGAGGCCAACGACCGTCTCGCGGCGGTCGTCGCGCGGCTGCGCCCGCACGTGGGAGACGAGCGGGCAGACGCCATCGAGGCCGACTACCGCTCCTCCGACGGCTTCGGCACCCCCGAGCAGATCGTCGAGCGGTTGCGCGAACGCGCCGCCCACGGCCTCGGCTACGCGATCCACTACTTCCCCGAGGCGGCGTACGACACCTCGGGCATCTCGCTGTTCGAGCGCGCGGTCATCCCGCACCTCTGAGCCGGTGGCAGGCCCCGGGCGGGTCGAGCGCGGCCCCGCATCGTCCCGCGTGACGCGCGACTTCGCACATGCGGGCGAGCGGAACGTCAAACCAGTGGAGCCACCTCGGCGTAGGCGTCGAGCTCGACGGGTGGGACGGCTGCCGGAGCGTCGAACACGCGCGCGCGTCGCGACGCGGCATCCCAGGCCGGCCACCCGGGATCGCCGTCGCGCACCAACGAGATCGCGGCGCCGTGCAGCTGGGTGGCCAGGTCGGAGGGCGGTGCGATCCCGGCGATGGTCGTGACCCCGTCGGCGTCGAGGTGGTCGAACCAGAACGGGACGTCGAGGCAGTGGCAGGCGACCCCGAGCTTCGGCGACGGCGACCGCCAGGCGAAGCGGTACACCCACGTGGCCGCACCGCTCCGCGCTCGCGCGACACGGAGCACCGTCGCGCGGATCACCCGATCCGACGCGTAGCCGCCGAGCACCGCCGCGGCCCCGCGCCGCCGTGTGCGCCCGAGATACTCCCGACGCCTCGAACGGCCGAGCCCCAGGACGGCCAGGGCGAACGGCACCGGGACGAGGCGCAGCAGGCGACGGAACCTCGCGGTCAGCATGGTGAACTCGTCGTCGGTCGATCCGATCAGGAGCGGCACGTCGGCGGCCACCCCGTCGGCGAGGGCGTCGAGCGGATGCCGCGGCACCAGGTCACCGTCGATCACCGGGCCGATCGGCAGCCCGTCGTCGAGCAGCGCGGTGATCGAGGCCAGAACATGCCCGCGCTCCGGGGTGCCGGCCGCTTTCTGCAGGACGACGAGCCGTTCTTCCGGGAGTGACGCGAACCCTCGCCGATCGGCCGCGACCCCGCCGAGCGCGGCGACGCGGTCGGCGAAGCGCCGCGCCTGGTCGGCGTGCACCGCGCCGATGGCGGGCGAGAGGGCCAGGGCGGCGTGGAAGAGCCCGGATGCCGCGGGGCTCGTCATCAGCGCGAGGACCGACCCGCCGCCCGCCGACTGCCCCGCCACCGTCACGCGGGAGGGGTCGCCCCCGAACGCGCGGATCTCGTCGCGCACCCACTCCAGCGCGGCGATCTGATCGCGGAGCCCCCGGTTCGCGGGTGCGCCCTCGATGAGCCCGTACCCGTCGAACCCGATGCGGTACGAGATCACGACCGTGACGACCCCGTCGCGCGCGAACGCGTCGCCGTCGTACCAGCGGCTGGCGGGAGACCCCGAGGTGTAGCCCCCGCCGTGGATCCACACGAGCACGGGGAGGGCGGCATCCGGGGTCGCGTCGACCGGAGCGAAGACGTTGACGTTCAGCGTCGCGTCTCCGGGCACGCTCGGCTCGGGGATGAGGGTGATGCCCGCGTCGCCGCGCTGGGCGGTGGGGCCGTACGCCGTCGCGTCGCGTTCACCCTCCCAGGGCTCGACCGGGGTCGGCGCGGCGAATCGCAGGGCCCCGACGGGCGCCTGGGCGAACGGGATGCCGAGGAACACGGCGGTGGGCCCGCGTCGGAACCCGCGCACCGCCCCTCTCGAGGTCACGGCGAGGGGAGCGGCATCCATCCCCTCATCCTGCCGCGTCGCGCCCGTCCCCCGCACGCGAGGTGCCCGAAGCTCCGTCCCACCACCGCAGCACGCGCAGCGCGAAGAACGTCAGCCACCGTGACGGCTCGCCGGCGGGCACGTCGACGGGGAACCACTCCCGGCCCTCGGGCGGATACGCCTGATGCCAGGTGCCGTCGGAGTCGCGCGAGGCCCGAACCCGGTCGATCGCATCGGCGAGACGCGGGTCGGGGCCGTTGCCGTCGTGCAGCGCGGCGGCGCGGAAGTGGTCGAGCGCGCGCAGCGCGCTGTAGCGGAAACGGAAGGGATAGCCCAGGTGATGCGCCCAGACGTGCCGCTCACCGGTGGACAGGCGGTGGAGCAGACGCCGTTCGAGCAGGTACTCCTCGGCCGCCTTGCGCGCGGCGTGCAGCTCGGGCGTTCCGCCGGTGCGCCACTCGTCGTCGAGGATGCCGATGACGGAGTTGATCGTCGAGTGGAACGATGACCGGGTCGACCCCTCGACCCACTCGCAGTTCCACCCGCCGTCGGGCAGTCGGTGGGCGACGAACCAGGTCCGGATGCCGTCGACGTCGGCTCCCAGCCACGCTCCGCTCGCGAGGGTGAACGCGTTGATGCACGCATCGACCTCGCCGTGCCAGAAAGGACGGTCCTCGTACTCCCAGCGGGCGTTGCGCTCCAGGAGGCCGGCGGTGTCGGTGCGCAGGGCCGTGGCATCCACCCCCCATTCGCGCAGGCTCATGAGCGACCACGACGTGGCCGTCCACGGCTGCGGCTCCTCTCCGGTGAAGTCCGCCGGGAAGTGCGCGCCACCGGCCCAGAGCCCGTCGTCGCCCTGGGCGGCGAGCAGGCGTGCGCCGAACCCCTCGTGCGCGACGCGGGCGCGGGTGGCCCGCCATCGCTCCTCGGGTGCGTCGAGCAGATCGCGCTCGACCTTCCATCGCAGGCTCGGGTCGCTGTCGGCCAGCCAGGCGAGCACGTCGTCGTCGTTCATGGTCCCTCCCGGTTGTCGGCAGGGTACGCCCGCGGCCCGTGGTGCGTACAGGCCCCTGCCACCACCCGCGGCAGGGTCGTCACGCGTCGCGGCGCGCGCCCTCCGACGGGGTCACCGTGAAGATGTTCGGAGCGCGGAACCCGGATGCCGCGAACGCGGCGCGCACGGCCTCGGTCGCCGCCGGGAGGAGGTCGGTGGAGATCAGCGCGATCGCCGCTCCGCCGAAGCCGCCGCCGGTCATGCGGGCGCCCAGGGCGCCCGAGGCCAGCGCCGTCTCGACGGCCAGGTCGAGCTCGGGGACCGAGATCTCGAAGTCGTCGCGCATCGAGACGTGCGAGGCGGTGAGCAGGTCGCCGATGGCGGAGGGACCGTCGGCGTCGAGGGCGGCGACGGTGTCGAGCACGCGCTGGTTCTCGGTGACGATGTGCCGCACGCGGCGGAAGGTCACGTCATCCAGGATCTCTGCGGCGCGGGGCAGATCGTCGACGGTGAGGTCGCGCAGTGCCGGCACGTCGAAGGCGGCGGCGCCCTTCTCGCACGAGGCACGGCGTTCGCGGTAGCCGCCCGAGGAGTGCGCGTGCTCGACCAGCGTGTCGACGACGAGGATCGACAGCCCCGCCTCGGCGAACCCGAGCGCCACGGGGCGGGTCTCGAGCGTGCGGCAGTCGAGGAAGGTCGCGGCGTCCGCGACGCCCAGCATCGACGCCATCTGGTCCATGATCCCCGTCGGGGCGCCGACCGCGTCGTTCTCGGCCACGCGGCCGACCCGGGCGAGGGCGACCTTGTCGAGCCCGGCGCCCCACACGTCGTCGAGGGCGGAGGCCACGGCTCCCTCGATCGCGGCCGACGACGACAGTCCGGCGCCGACGGGGACCTCCGACGCCAGGGCGAGGTCGACGCCGCGGGTCACGGCATCCGGGGCCGCCCGCCGCAGCGCCCACGCGACGCCCAGCGGGTAGCCCGCCCAGTCGAGGCCGCCGGCGGCGATGCGCGCGTCGAGGTCGGCGAGCGACACCTCCACGGTGTCGTCGGAGAACGTCGAACGCACGCGGATCAGGTCGTCGTCGCGCAGGGCCACGGCGGCGGCGGTGCGCTGGGCGATCGCGAAGGGGAAGACGAAGCCCTCGTTGTAGTCGGTGTGCTCGCCGATGAGGTTGGCGCGACCGGGGGCCGACCACACTCCCGCGAGGGGGCGATCGGTCAGCGTGGCGAGAAGGGTGCGGGCGTCGTCGACGGCGGTCATGCCGTCACCTCCGGAACGGTGTCGAGGGCGGCGCGCAGACGCTCGGCCTGCGACTCGGGGGTCACGTCGCCGATCCAGGCGCCCATGGCGGCTTCGGATCCGGCGAGGTACTTCAGCTTGTCGGCGGCACGGCGGGGCGAGGTGATCTGCAGGTTGAGGCGCACGGCTTCGCGTCCGCGCCCGACCGGGGCCTGGTGCCACGCGGCGATGTAGGGCGTGGGGGTGTCGTACAGCGCATCGATGCCGCGCAGCAGCCGCAGGTAGAACGGGGCGAGCTCGTCGCGCTCGGCGTCGGTGGTCTCGGCCAGGTCGGCGACGTGGCGGTGCGGCAGCACGTGCACCTCGACGGGCCAGCGCGCGGCGAAGGGCACGAACGCCGTCCAGTGCTCGCCCCGCAGCACGACGCGCTCTCCCGCCGACTCGAACTCGAGGATGCGCGCGAACAGATCGTTCGAGCTCCGCGAGATCGTGTCGAGCAGGCGGTGCGTGCGCGGGGTGACGTACGGGTAGGCGTAGATCTGCCCGTGCGGGTGGGCGAGGGTGACCCCGATCTCCTGCCCCCGGTTCTCGAACGGGAACACCTGGCGGATGCCGGGCAGAGCCGACAACGCCGCCGTGCGGTCGGCCCACGCTTCGATCACGGTGCGGGCGCGGGTGCGCGAGAGCGAACCGAACGAGCCCTCGTGCGCGGGGCTGAAGCAGACGACCTCGCAGCGACCGACCGAGGTGCGGGTGCGACCGAGTCCGAGGTGCTCGAGGTCGTCGTCGCCGCGCGGCGGGTCGACGGCGGCGGGAACGTCGCCGAGCGCGACGTCGAGCGCGGGACCGAACGACGGGGACTTGTTCTCGAACACCGCGACGTCGTAGAGCGACGGGATCTCCGACGGGTTCGTCGGCGTCTGCGGCGACAGCGGGTCGAGGTGCGCGGGGGGCAGGAACGCGCGGTTCTGGCGGTTGGATGCCACGGTGATCCAGTCGCCGGTCAGCACGTCCTGGCGCATGGTCGCGGTGGTCGGCCGCGGGTCGAGCGTGCGGGCGTCGACCGAGCGCTCGGCGCCGAGCGCGGTGCCGGGATCGTCGAAGTAGATGAGCTCGCGGCCGTCGGCGAGCACCGTCGGGCGCTTGACGACTCCGGCGCCGAGAGGCACCGCGGAGGGGGTGTCCGTGTTCACGATAACACGCTACAACGCGCCCGTGCTATCGTCAACATCGAGGGAGAATCATGCGCGTATCCATGGCCGACGTGGCCGTTCGGGCCGGGGTCTCGGCGCAGACGGTGTCGCGCGTGGCCAACGGCAGCCCCCGGGTCGATCCGGCCACCCGCGCCCGCGTCGAGAAGGCCATGGCCGATCTCGGCTACCGCATGCACCGCGCCGCGCGCGCCCTGCGCACCGGCCAGACCTCGACCATCGGCCTCGTCGTGTCGACCCTCGCCTCGGTCGGCAACTCCCGCATGCTGCAGGCGATCTCCGAGGCGGCCGCGGCCCGCGACTACGCCCTCGCCGTCGTGACGGTCAAAGAACGCGGCATCCGCGACGCCTTCGCCCGGCTGCGCTCGCAGGGCGTCGACGGCGCCGTCGTGCTGAACGAGGCGACCGAGTTGGCGCGCGACGTCGAGCCCCCGGCCGATCTGCACCTCGTCGTCGTCGACTCCCCGCCCGACCCGCGTTTCTCGATCGTGCAGACCGACCACGCCGCCGGGGCGCGCGCCGCAACAGAGCACCTGCTGTCGCTCGGCCATGACACCGTGCACCACCTGGCCGGTCCGGTGCGCTCCTTCGCCGCCGCCGAGCGCGAGCGCGGGTGGCGCGCGGCCCTCGTCGAGGCCGGTGTCACTGTGCCGGAACCGGTCCGCGGCGATTGGACCTCGGCCTCGGGTCACCGCGCCGCGCGTGCGCTGGTCGAGGCCTCCGCCGTCTTCGTCGCGAACGACCAGATGGCCCTCGGGGCGCTGCGGGCCTTCGCCGAGGCGGGACGGCGCGTGCCCGACGACATCGCCGTGGTCGGTTTCGACGACATCGTGGATGCCGGCGAGTACCGGCCCCCGTTGAGCACCGTGCGCCAGGACTTCGACGCCCTCGGCGTGCGCGTCGTCGTCGCGCTGATCGCGGCGATCGAGGGCGGTGAGCCGGTGGCCGAGTCGGTGCCGACGTCGCTGGTGGTGCGCGAGAGCAGCGTCGCGGGCTGAGGCCGTCACGCCCGCCGCGCCCCGGCTGCCGCGCTGTAGCCGGTGCCGGGCCGCGTGTGGGGCGCGATCGGTGCAGCGGGGCGGTCGCCGTGCGCCCCGGTGCACGGAATGCGCCCCACACCCGCGGCGCTCGCCCGCCAGACCCGCGGCGCCCGCCCCGCCCGCGGCGCCTGCCGCGTCCACCCGCCGCGCCCGCCGGGCATCGGCTCGTCCCGGGCCGCGTGTGGGGCGGGATCGGTGCAGCGGGGCGGTCATCGTGCGCCCCGCTGTACGGAATGCGCCCCAAACCCGCCGCGCCCGCCGCCCCGCCCGCGCGCCGCGCCTGCCCGCCGCGCCTGCCGCGCTGTGGCCGGTCGCGGGCCGCGTGTGGGGCGCGATCGGTGCAGCGGGGCGGTCGCCGTGCGCCCCGCTGCACGGAATGCGCCCCAAACCCGCGGCGCCCGCGCGCCGCGCCTGCCTGCCGCGCCTGCCGCGCAGCGGCTCGACCGGGGCCGCGTGTGGGGCGCGATCGGTGCAGCGGGGCGGTCACCGTGCGCCCCGGTGCACGGAATGCGCCCCAAACCCGCCGCGCCCGCCCGCCCGCCCCGCCCGCCGCACCCGCCCGCCCGCGCGCCGGGCGGGGGCGCTCAGGCGGCCGGGGCCGTCGCGGGTAGGTCGAGGGTGACGGTGGTGAACTCGCCGGGCACGCTGTCGATGTGCACCGTGCCGCCGTGGGCGAGGGCGATGGACCGCACGTTCGTGAGACCGAGCCCGAACCCCTGGATCTCGCGCGAGCGTGCGAGCGGCGTGCGGTAGAAGCGGTCGAACGCACGGCGCTGCTCGGCGCGCCCGATGCCGGGCCCGGTGTTGGTCACGGCGATACGCACCCGTCCCTCGCAGACCCCGTGGGCGACGGTGATGGGGCGGGAGGGGATGCCGAACTTCACGGCGTTCGTGAGCAGCTCGCGAATGGCGACCACGAGCTGGGCGCGGTCGGCATGGGCGTGCGAGGGGCCCGTCGAGGTCGTCTCGATCGTATGCGCGTGCGTCTCGGCGAGCGAGGTGACACCGCGCACCGCCGCGGCCACGACATCGACCAGGTCGACGGAGGCGGGACGCAGGGTCTTCTCGCTCTCGCCCGCGGCGAACAGCTCGCCGACCCGCTGCGTCAGATCGGCGGTGCGTCGCGTCGCGACGTCGACGTAGCGACGCAGGGTGACCTGCTCCGGGTCGATCGCCTCATCGATGAGGTCGAGGAACCCGGTGATGCTCGTGAGCGGGGTGCGCAGCTCGTGCGAGACGGTGTGCAGGAACTCCTCGCGCACCTCGATCGCCTCGGCGAGCTCGGTGACGTCGTGGATCACGACGACCGTTCCGAGGATGCGCCCGTCGGGTCGCCGCAGTCGGCTCGACGAGACGAGCACGGCGGCCTGCGTCCCGGCCGCTCCCCACCACTGCAGCTCGTCGACGACGGCCTCGCCCGACAGGGCGCGGGGGAGGACCTGCGCCCGAGGGGGGATCGGCGTCGCGCGATCGGCGGCGAGCACGTGGGGTCCCGCGAACGGGCGGGTGTCGAGGTCGAACCCGCCCAGCTCGGCGAAGCGGTGCGCGCGGGTATTGGCGACCTCGAGCTGATCGGTCGGTCCGTAGAACGCCACCCCCGCGCTGACGGTGTCGACGATGGCGCTGGCGACGGTCTCGGCATCCCGTGCCTCCTCGAGGGCGGCGGCCTGTGCGCGATACGAATCGGCGAGGCGCCGGGAGTTGCGGCGGAGGTGCCGCGCGGCCACGAACACGATGACCGCGACGCCGACGATGAAGGTCGGCAGGGTGACGACGGTGACCCATTCGACGGCGTTCGCGGGCCACGCGCCCACGTAGGCGAAGCGGAACGAGGTGATGAACCCGGCCCCGAATACGGCGACCGCCATGCCGTACCAGGGGAAGCCGTAGGCGAGCCACAGCACGGGGAAGATCGCGAGGATCGTGACGCTGGGAAAGAGCGCGAGCAACTCGGCGCGCAGCAGGGCGACGGCGAGCAGGTCGAGACCCGCGACCGCCATCATCCACGCCAGGGGGAGGCGCTCCCACGGCACGACGAGCGCCGCCAGGGTCGCGAGGAGGGTGACGGCGAGGCCGGCGACGACGACCCCGGTGGTGGCGATCGAGGGGACCGCGAGACCGGCGACGCCGACGAGGAACGCCACCCCGAGCGTGAAGGGGAGCTGAGCCCGGAGGAAGACGCGGAACCGCCCCCGCGGGCTGACTTCCATCTCGAACAGCGGCACCGTCGTTTCCCCACTTCCGCTCGACGAGAGAGGCCTTCTCTGACCGTACTTCACCGGGAGCGCGGGGAAGTGGACCTGTCGTGTCGACCGGTCCGTCGCGTCTCGCGGAGGCCTGCCCGAGCGGCCTACTCCTCGAGCGGCCCGAGCGACGGTGCCGCCACGAACCGTGCCACGGGCTCGAGCACCTGCTCGAGCTCGAGCACGACGATCTCGTTCGCGCCGGCCCGGGTGACGGGGGCGGGCACGTACATCGTGTTCTGCGGGACGGTGCGCCAGTACCGGCCGACGAAGAACCCGTTGACGAAGGCGTAGCCCTTTCCCCAGGCCGCGGTGTCGAGGAAGAGGTCGGCCGGAGCGTCGAGCGAGAAGGACCCGCGCAGGGCCGAGCGGCCCACGACGCCCGAGTCCGAGCCCGAGCGGGCGGCCGCGATGGCCGTCACCTCGATCGGGGTCGAGGTCCACCCGGTGAGCGGCTGCCCGTCGATCGTCACGTCGCCGATGAGCCCCTTCGCCTCGCCGAGACGATCGGCGTAGTTCACGCGCCCCTGGTCTTCGACGAGCACCGTGAGGTGCGCGCCCGCGGGGATCGCGAGGGCGCGCTCGTGCAACGACCGCGACAGTCGCCCGACCGGCACGCCGTCGACCTCGACCCACGCGAGGTCGCGCACCTCGCCGAAGACGAGGACCCCCGCTGCGTCGTCGAACGCGGGCAGGTCGACGTCGTAGCGCACGAGTGCGCCGAGGTGGCCGAGCTGCTCGAAGCTGGCGGGGGCGTCGGTGATCGCGGCCTCGGCGGCCTCCGGCATCCACTCGCCCTCGCCGGTCAGGGCGACCTCGAGCGCGGGGGCCGCCGCACGCTCGGCGGGCACCTCGCCCTCGACGGGGGCGTACCGGGCGATGACCTCGCGGAAGGCATGGAACTTCGCCGTCGGGTGGCCCGACTCGTCGATGGGCGCGTCGTAGTCGTATGAGGTGACGATGGGATCGAAGCGGCCCTTGTCGTTCGCGCCGTTCGTGGTGCCGAAGTTCGTCCCGCCGTGCACCATGTAGATGTTCACCGAGGCGCCCGCCGCCAGCAGCACGTCGAGGTCGTGGGCGGATGCCGCGGGGTCGGTGGTGTGGTGGATGCTGCCCCACCAGTCGAACCACCCGTCCCAGAACTCGCTGCACATGAGCGGGCCGGTGGGCTGGTGTTCGCGCAGCGTCGTCAGACGCTCCTCGGAGCGCGAGCCGAACGAGCCGGTGAGGTGCAGCTCGGGCAGGCTCCCGGCCTCGAGCATCCAGGGCATCGGCTGGTCGACGGTGGTCAGCGGCACGGTGATGCCGGCGTCCTTCGTCACCCGCACGAGCTCGCGCAGGTACTCCTTGTCGGAGCCGTACGCGCCATACTCGTTCTCGATCTGCACGAGCACCACGTTGCCGCCGCGGTCGATCTGGCGGGGAGCGACGATCTCGTATACGCGGCGCAGGTACTGCGACACCGCCGCGACGAACTGCGGCTCCGACCGGCGGATGCCGATCCCCGGCGTCGAGGTGAGCCACACCGGCAGCCCGCCGTTGTGCCACTCGGCGCAGATGTAGGGCCCGGGGCGCACGATGGCGTGCAGGCCCGCGTCGGCGATGAGGTCGAGGAAGCGTCCGAGGTCGTTCGCCCCGGTGGCATCCCACTCGCCCTGCACGGGTTCGTGGGCATTCCACGCCACGTAGGTCTCGATGGTGTTCAGGCCCATGGCCTTGGCCGTGCGGATGCGATCCGCCCAGTGCTCGGGGTGGATGCGGAAGTAGTGGAGCGTCCCCGAGATGACCTGGTGCGGTCGCCCGTCGAGCAGGAAGTCGGTCTCGCCGATGGTGAAGGTCGTCACGGTGTCTTTCGGGTGTCAGTCGACCAGCCGCGCGCGGATGCGCGCCCAGGCCAGGGCGGGGAGGGTCAGACG
This sequence comes from Microbacterium sp. CFBP 8801, assembly GCF_014839455.1. Classification (NCBI taxonomy): domain Bacteria; kingdom Bacillati; phylum Actinomycetota; class Actinomycetes; order Micrococcales; family Microbacteriaceae; genus Microbacterium; species Microbacterium sp. CFBP 8801. The sequence goes on from NZ_JACYNU010000003.1 coordinate 226,036, forward strand.
CAGGATGCCGTCGTCGCCGACGCTCACGGGGAGCTCGGCGGGGGCGACGGGCTCGGCGTCGGCGGAGTTGGTGGTGTGGCGGTCGCCGCCCGCGGGGATCGTGACGACGACCGCCTCGACGTCGGCGATGGCGCCCAGCTCGAGCGCGACCTCGGTGGGGGCGTCGAGGTCGCGGTGGGCGAGGAACACCGACACGTGGTCGCCGTCGATCGTGGCGACCGCGTCGACGGCGTCGACGGTGCCGTGGCGGGCGGTGTCGATCGTGGCGCCCTCGATGAGGGGGACCACGACCCGGCCCGACGCCGCTTCGGCGGTGAGCTTGAACGGGTGGAACGTGCTCTGGCGCCAGGCGGCTCCGCCGTCGGGCTCGGTGCGGATGGGGCCGATGACGTTGACCAGCTGGGCGAGGTTGGCCATCGACACCCGCTCCGACCGGCGGATGAGGGTGATCAGCAGCGAACCCACGACGACGGCATCGGTCACGGTGTAGTCGTCTTCGATCAGACGGGGGGCGACGGGCCAGTCGCCGGTGAACACGCGCGGCTTGTCGACCTCGTTCCACCGGGTCTGGTTCCACACGTTCCATTCGTCGACGCTGATGCCGACGGTGCCCCCGTCGGGGGTCGTGGCGCCGACCTCGTCGATGATGTCGGCGACGTCGCCGATGTAGCGGTCGAGAGCGGCGCCGCTGGCCAGGAAGCTCGCCGGGTCGGCCGGGTCTTCCTCGTAGTACGCGTGCACCGAGATGTGGTCGATGAGACCGGCGGTGTGGGTGAGCACGCCGCGCTCCCAGGTGCCGAACGTGGGCATCTCGTGGTTGGAGCTGCCGGCGGCCACCAGCTCGACGGTGGGGTCGATGAAGCGCATCATGCGGGCGGTCTCGGCGGCGAGGCGGCCGTACTCGTCGGCGGTCTTGTGGCCGATCTGCCAGGGGCCGTCCATCTCGTTGCCCAGGCACCACAGGCGGATGCCGAAGGGCTCGTCGCGGCCGTTCGCGCGGCGTCGTTCGCTGAGCGCGGTGCCGGCGGGGTGGTTGGCGTATTCGAGCAGGTCGGCGGCGTCGGCCACCCCGCGCGTGCCCAGGTTCACCGCCTCCATCAGCTCGACGCCCGCCGCGTCGGCCCAGGTGGCGAATTCGTGCAGACCGACCTGGTTGGTCTCGGTGCTGTGCCACGCGGCATCCAGCCGCACCGGTCGGTCGGCGCGGGGGCCGACGCCGTCTTCCCACCGGTAGCCCGACACGAAGTTGCCGCCGGGGTAGCGCACGACGGTGGCGCCGAGCTCGCGCACCAGCTCGAGCACGTCGGCGCGGAAGCCGTCGGCGTCGGCGGTCGGATGCTCGGGGGAGTGGATGCCGTCGTACACGCAGCGGCCCATGTGCTCGACGAACGAGCCGAACAGGCGGCGGGGGACGACGGCTCCGACAGAGGTGCGGTCCACGACGATGCGGGTGGGGGTGCTCATGGGTTCTCCAGGCGGGGGAACGGGTGGGGCGGGCCGCATGCGAACGATGCGACCCGCCCCCGGGAACTGCTTACTTGTTGACCGAGAAGCCCTGGTCGTTGCCGTACTGCACGAGCTGGTCCTGCCAGGCGGTGAGGCCGGCGTTCAGGTCGCTCTTGTTGGCGTAGGCCTGGCCCACGGTGTCGCCGTAGATGCTGTTGGCGTACACCTGGAACGGCAGGTAGCTCCAGCCCTCGCGCACCTCGCTCGAGGCCTGCGTGAGCACCTGGTTGATCTGCTGCCCACCGAAGTACTCCGACTCCTTGTCGACGAAGGCGGGGTCGCTCAGCTGCGCGGTGGTCGAGGGGAATCCGCCCGACTCGGCGAAGATCTGCAGGCTCTTCTCGTCGTTGTTCAGCCACTTGAGGAAGCCGGCTGCCAGAGCGGGGTTCTTGCTCTGCTTCGTGACGGCCTGGCCGCCACCGCCGTTCTCCGACGTCACGGCCGTGCCGTCGTAGGTCGGGATCGGGGCCACGGCCCACTTGCCCGCGCCGTCGGCGACCGAGGACTCCAGCACACCCGGCATCCAGGCGCCGATCACGAGCGAGGCGATCGAGCCGTCACCGAGGCCCTTGAACCACTCGTCGCTCCAGCTGGGGGTGTCCGAGATGAGGCCGCCCTCGATGAGGCGGTTCCAGTTGTCGGCGAACTTCTTCGAGCCGTCGTCCTGCAGGTCGATCGCGACGTCGGTGCCGGCGTCGCCCGAGGTCGTGAAGGGAGTGCCCCCGGCCTGCCAGATCATGCTCGTGGTGAAGCCCGAGTCGCCGGTGTCGGCGGTGATGAACTTGGTGGGGTCGGCGGCGTTCAGCTTCTGCGCTGCGGCGTAGTACTCGTCCCAGGTGGCGGGCACGGCGATGCCGAACTGATCGAAGACCTCTTCGTTGTAGAACAGGGCCATAGGGCCCGAGTCCTGCGGGAGGCCGTAGATCTTGCCGTCGAAGTCGACGGAGCCCCAGGTGCCGGTGCTGTAGTCGTCCTTCAGGTCGGCGAAGCCGTACGACGACAGGTCGACGAGCGAGTCCGAGAGCGCGAACTGGGGGAAGGCGTAGTACTCGATCTGCACGACGTCGGGGGCGCCCGAGCCGGCCTTGATCGCGTTCTGGAGCTTGGTGTACTCCTCGGTGTTGGTGCCCGCGTTGACGTAGTTCACCTTCACGTTGGGGTACTTGGCCTCGAAGGCGGCGACCTGCGCCTCGGCCGAGGGGGTCCACGACCAGTACGTGAGCTCGCCGCCGGCCTCGAGGGCCTTCTCGATGTCGTCGGCGGTGCCGGCGGCGGCGCCGCCGCCGGCGTTGCCACCCGAGCAGGCGGTGAGCGCGCCCACCGTCAGGGCGGTGGCGGCGACGGCGAAGACGGCCCGCCGGGCGGTGCCAGAACGCATGAATGTCATCGGATTCCTCTACTTCGTTGTTGTGGATGTGGTGCGGGTGCAGACGCGGTGCCCCGAGAGGGGCGCGCGCGTTCAGGGGGAGTCAGGGGGTCATTGCTTGACGCTGCCGGCGCTGAGGCCCGACTGCCAGAAGCGCTGCAGCAGCAGGAAGGCGGCCACGATCGGGATGATCGACAGCAGCGCTCCGGTGATCACGAGGTTGTAGATGGGCTGCGCGCCGACGCCGGTGGCCTGCGCGTTCCACTGGTTCAGGCCGACGGTGAGCGGGTACCACTGCGGGTCGCTCAGCATGATCAGGGGCAGGAAGTAGTTGTTCCACGTCGCCACCACCGCGAACAGCAGCACCGTGACGATGCCGGGGGTGAGCAGTCGGATCGAGATGGTGAAGAACGTGCGGAACTCGCCCGCACCGTCCATGCGGGCCGCCTCGAGCAGCTCGGTGGGGATGGCGTCGGTCGCGTAGACCCAGATGAGGTACAGGCCGAACGGGCTGATGAGCGAGGGGATGATGATCGCCCACGGGGTGTTCGTGATGCCCAGCTGGCTGAACAGCAGGAAGGTGGGCACCGCCAGCGCCGTGCCGGGCACCGCGATCGCGCCGAGCACGACGGCGAACACGGCCTTGCGCCCCCGGAAGTTGTACTTCGCCAGGCCGTAGCCGGCGAGCGTGGCCAGCAGAGTCGCCCCACCGGCGCCGACCGCGACGTAGAGCAGCGTGTTGCCGAGCCACCGCAGGAAGATGCCGTCGCGGTAGGTGAGGGTCTGCGCGATGTTGTCGAAGAGCGCGAAGCTGTTCCCGGGGCCGAGCCCGAAGGTGGTGAACAGGTCGGGCTGGGTCTTGGTGGCGTTGATGACCAGCCACGCCAGCGGCACGAGCGTGTACAGCAGGTACAGGCCCATGACGATGCCCAGCACGATCGACTTCTTGCCCTGGGTGGGCGAGGTGCGGGCGAAGCGGCGGCGGGTGCCGCCGGCGCGCGGGGTGGTCACCGAGACGGTGTCGGTGCGGGGTGCGGTCGCGGTGGTCATCGCGCCTCCTGACGTGAGCCGCGCAGCTGCACGACGTAGGCGATGACGGCGGTGATGACGCCCATGATGATGGCGATCGTTGCCGCGTAGTTGTACTGCTGGCCGGCGAACGAGAGGTTGTAGGCGTACATGTTCGGCGTGAAGAACGTCGAGATCGTGTTCGGGGCCAGCGGCTTGAGGATGTTCGGTTCGTTGAAGAGCTGGAAGCTGCCGATGATCGAGAAGATCGTGGCGATGACCACCGCGCCGCGCACCGCCGGGATCTTGATCGAGAAGATCGTGCGCCAGGCGCCCGCCCCATCGATCGAGGCCGCCTCGTACAGCTCGCCCGGAATGGTCTTCAGCGACGAGTAGAAGATGAGCATGTTGTAGCCCACGAACTGCCAGGTCACGATGTTGCCGATCGACAGCAGCATCCACTCGGGGAGGAACGGCTGGACGACGTTCCCGCCGAGCAGGTCGTTCAGGTTTCGGGTCAGGCCGAACTGGTCGCCGTAGATGTATCCCCACATGAGCACGGCCACGACGGCGGGCACCGCGTAGGGCAGGAAGATCACCATGCGGTAGAAACCGGCGGCGTGCAGGCGCGCACTGTCGATCGCGAGGGCGGCCGCGAGGGCCAGCACGAGCATGATCGGCACCTGCACGACGAGGAAGATCGAGACGCGGCCCAGGCCGTCCCAGAACTTCTCGTCGCCGAAAGCGGTGACGTAGTTCTCGAAGCCGACGAACGCGTTGCCGCCGACCAGCTGGTCGCGGAACAGGCTGAGGTAGATCGAGTACGCCAGGGGGGCGAGGAACACGAGCGCGAACACCACGGCGAAGGGGGCGACGAACAGCCAGCCGCGGTCGTCGATTCGGGTGCGCCGTTTGCGCCGCGGGGTGCGCAGCGCGGGCGGGGGTGCCGCGGTGGTCGTCATCGTCCAGTGCCTCTTCTTTGATGCGCATTCGAGCCGGGCGGCCGGAATGTTGACGTAAACATAACTCGACCCCCGCTAAGGTGTCAACGTCAACATCCCGAGGGGGCAGGCATGAGCGAGACGACGACGGCGTCGACCGCGACACCGGCGCGAGAGCGACGGCGCGAGGTGTCGATGGCCGATGTGGCCGCCGCCGCAGGGGTGTCGGGCCAGACGGTGTCGCGCGTGGCCAACGGCCGCACCAACGTCGATCCCGATACGCGTCAGCGCGTCCTCGACGCCATGGCGTCGCTCGGCTACCGCCCCAACAGTGCGGCGCGAGCGCTGCGATCGGGCCGGTTCCGCAGCATCGGCGTGATCATGTTCTCGCTGAGCTCCTACGGCAACACGCGCACGCTCGATGCGCTCGCGTCGATGGCCGCGGCATCCGGGTACTCCATCACCCTCATCACCGTGCACTCGGCCTCGCAGTCCGACGTGTCGGGGGCGTGCTCGCGTCTGCGAGAACACGCCGTCGACGGCGTGGTGATCCTGATCGAGACCCACCGCCTCGGCGAGAACGAGTTGTCGCTGCCCACCGGACTGCCCGTGGTGGTGGTCGACTCGAGCGCCGACTACCCGTACGCGGTCGTCGACAACGACCAGGCGCAGGGCGCCCGTCTGGCCACCGAGCACCTGCTCGACCTCGGTCACGCGACCGTCTGGCACGTCTCGGGACCGCCGGAGTCCTTCGCCGCCGAGCGTCGCCGTCACGCGTGGCACGCCGCCCTCGAGGACCGCGGATGCCGTGTGCCCGCGGTGCAGATCGGTGACTGGACCGCCGACTCGGGGCATCGCATCGGCGCCGCCCTCGCGCACGACACCGCCGTCACGGCGGTGTTCGCCGCGAACGATCAGATGGCGCTCGGCGTGATCCGCGCCCTGCACGAGGCCGGCCGCGACGTGCCGGGCGACGTCAGTGTCGTCGGCTTCGACGACATGCCCGAGGCGGCCAACTTCTGGCCTCCGCTCACCACCGTGCGCCAGCGCTTCGAGCGCGTCGGCGAAGAGGCGATGAGCGCGTTGATCGCCGACATCGAGGGCACCGGGGGAGAGCACGCCCGCACGCTCGTGCCGACGTCGCTCGTGGTGCGCGCGAGCTCGGGTCCGCGTTAGGGCTCGCTCCCCCCTGCCCCGCTTCGGGCTGCGTGCGGACCGCCCCCGCCGGTTGAACGGACCCCGTCCCACTCTGTGCGGACCGTGTCCCGATTCTGGCTGTCTGAGGCGGCTCTCGGCGGCCAAAAGTGGGACGAGGTTCGCCTCGCGGGCCGCAGCGCCAGGGGCGGCGGTGTCTGGAATCGCCGCATCGACCGTTGCGACCGACGGGGAAGCTCGCCTAGGCTCGGTGTTGACGTCAACATGTTGACGTCAACATCCCCCCACAGGCCGCATCGGAGCGGCCGGAACGGAACCGACGATGACGTCTCGTGTCCTGTCCTTCACCTGCGCCGCGGCCCTGGTCGCCGGCGCCCTGACCGTCGGGTCGGCCTCCGCGCCGCCCTCCGCGCGCGCGGCCGACGCCCCCTCGGCCGTGCGCATCACCCCGAATCCCGCGTCGGCCACCGAGGCCTTCGAGGGGTGGGGAACCAGCCTGGTGTGGTTCGCCAACGCCACCGGCAACTACCCCGCCGACGTGCGGCAGAAGCTCTTCGACGCCGTCTTCGGCGACGAGGGGCTGAACCTCAACATCGCCCGCTACAACGTCGGCGGCGGCAACGCCTCCGACGTGCCGCCGTACCTGCGCCCGGGTGGTGCGGTGCCCGGCTTCTGGAACCCCGAGCTGCCCGCGACCGACGCCGAGGGCGAGATCACCTCGACCTACGCCGACCGCGACCGCTACCGCGAGGCGTGGAACTCCGACGACCCGACCCACTACGACTTCTCGGCCGACTCGGCCCAGCGCTGGTGGCTCGACGCCCTGAAGGACAAGGTCACCCACTGGGAGGCCTTCAGCAACTCGCCTCCGTACTTCCTCACCGACAGCGGCTTCGTCTCGGGCGGGATCAACGACGCCACGAGCGAGCAGCTCGCCCCCGCCGACATGGACGCCTTCGCCGGGTACATGGTGAGCGTCGTCGACGAGCTCGAGAGAGCCCACGGCATCCGCTTCGACACCATCGACCCCTTCAACGAGCCGAACACGAACTACTGGCAGACGCAGATCCCCGAGGGCGCGACCTGGCCCACGGGCGGTCGCCAGGAGGGCGCGCACATCGGCCCCGAGCGTCAAGACGAGATGATCGGCGCGCTCGCCGAGCGCCTCGCCGCCGGATCGACCACCACGGATGCCGTGATCTCGACGATGGACGAGACCAACCCGGGCATCTTCGCCACGAACTGGAACACCTGGTCCGAGGCGTCGAAGGATGCCGTCGACCAGCTGAACGTGCACACCTACGGCACGGGCGGGCGACCCGTCGTCCGCGACATCGCCAAGGCCTCCGACAAGCCGCTGTGGATGAGCGAGGTCGAGGGCAACTGGACCGACACCGACCGCGGCTTCGTCACCGACGACATCGAGAACGGACTCGGCATGGCCTCGCACATCGTGGGCGACCTGCGCGAGCTCGAGCCCGAGGCGTGGGTGTTCTGGCAGCCCGTCGAAGACCTGTACAACATGGAGAAGGTCGAGAAGCTCAACTGGGGCAGCGTCTTCATCGACTTCGACTGCAACGCCCAGGGACTCTCGGAGCGGCGCATCGCCGACGGTGACGCCGACCCCAGCTGCCAGGTGCTCACGAACGAGAAGTTCAACACCGTGCGCAACTTCACGCACTACATCCAGCCCGGCGACCGGCTCATGGCCACCGACGACACGAACTCGACCGCGGCCATCGACGCCGACGGACAGGGCGCGTCGATCGTGCATGTCAACGCCGACGATGCCGAGCAGGTCGTCGAACTCGACCTCCGCGGCTTCGGCGAGATCGCCGCGGGCGCGACGGTCACCCCGATCGTCACGACCCAGTCGACCGCTGACGAGCCCACCGTCAACGCGCTCCGCGCCGGCGACGCCGTGGCCGTGGACGCGGCATCCGGGATCGCGACCCTCACCGTGCCGGCGAAGTCGGTCGTCACGTTCGAGGTCGACGGCGTCTCGGGTGTGGCCGCGGACGCTCCGGCGTTCCGCGACCAGGACCGCGTGCAGCTCGTCGGCGTGCAGAGCGGACTCGCCCTGCAGGGCGGGTCGGCCCTCACGATCGACGAGGATGCCGCGACCCCCGAGGCCGCGAGGGCGCAGGGCTGGACCGTGCGCACCGTCGACGGCGCCGGGACGAACCGCCACCGCTTCACCCTCGAGAACGGCGACGGGCTGTTCCTCGGTTCGCGCGACGGGGCGACCGCCCTCGTCGACACCGACCCCGCCACCGCGGCGGCCGACCCGGCGACGCAGTGGATGGGCTCGACCCTCGACGGCTCGACGTACTCGGTGCTCAACGTCGCGGCCGAGCGCGTGCTCGACGTGGGCGGCGAGAGCCGCGAGCCGGGCGCCGGCGTGGGGCTGTGGACCTCGAACGGCGCCGGCAACCAGACCTGGCGTCTCGTGAGCACCACCGCCGTCGCGAGCGACCCGGTCTCGGTGGCGACCCCGGTGGGCACCGCTCCCGTCCTGCCCGAGACCGTCGCGGTCCGCTACGCCGGGGGAGTGGGGCGCACGGCCGCCGTCACCTGGAACACCGACGGGCTCGATTTCGGGTCCGCCGGCACCGTGACGGTGCCCGGAACGGCCACCGAGGTGTTCGGCGCCACCGTCGAGGCCCGCGCCGAGGTCGAGGTGGGGGCGTTCACCGCCACCCGTCCCCGCTCGGTGACGGTCGTCGAGGGCAGCGCCCCGGCCGCCGTGCAGGCGCAGGCCGACGACACGGTGCTCGCCGAGATCCGCCCCTCGGGCGAGGGATACCCCGTTCCGGTCGAATGGGCCTGGGGCGACCTCGACGACGACGCCTTCGCCGAGCCCGGCACGGTGGACGTGGCGGGCACGACTGACGACGGGCTCGACGCCCGTCTGACGGTGATCGTCACGACCGCAGTCGACCGTAACGTCGCACCCGACAGCACGCCCTCGGCCACGTACACCGAGACCGGCTACGGGGTCGAGCGCACCATCAACGGCGACCCGTCCGACAAGGGCTGGTCGAACTGGCGATCGGATGCCAAGAACCCCCGCGACACCCTCGGCTACGCGCTCGCCGCCGACGAGACCCTGCGCGGGGTCACCGTGCAGTTCTATCGAGACGGTGGCCCGAGCTGGGCCGACACCGTGCGCGTCGACCACCGCATCGACGGCGGCGAGTGGGTCGAGGGCGAGCCGGTCGCCGTGCCGGTGCCCGAGGCCGGTGCCCCGAGGGTCGAGGTGCCCGTCGAGGGCGCCCGCGCCGATGAGGTGCGGGTCGTGCTCGAGGCGCGCGAGAACGAGCACATGATCGTGTCGGAGGTCGAGATCCTCGCCGACGCCCCCGCGCCCGCCGGCCTCGCCGACCTGGCGCGCCTGACGGTGGGCGACGAGCCGGTGCCCGGCTTCGACCCCGCGGTCACGGAGTACGCCTCGACGGTCGAGGGTGACGCGCTGCCGTCGCTGTTCGCGCTCGCCGTCGACGAGGACGCGGTCGTCGAGATCACGCAGCCCCGGGATGCCGCGGGCGTCGGCACCGTGCGGGTCACCGCCCCCGACGGCACGGTGCGCACCACCACGGTCGCCGTGACCCTGGCCGAGCCGGGCACCCCCGGTGAGCCGGGGACGCCGGGTGAGCCGGGGACGCCGGGCGAGCCGGGGACGCCGGGCGAGCCGACCGAGCCCGGGGAACCCGGCGCTCCGGGTCAGCCGAGCGCTCCCGGTCAGCCGGGCGGTGGCGACGCGGGTCAGGGGCAGAACCCCGACGGCGGGGATCTGGCATCCACCGGTCAGGACACCGCGGGGATGACGGCCCTGTCCGCCGCAGCGCTGCTGCTGCTCGCCCTCGGCGCGGGCGTGCTGGTGGCCCGCCGCCGGTCCCGGGCCTGAGGCCGGGCGCGTGAGGCGCCGGGAATCGTCGCTTCCGGAGTATTCCGGGCGACGATTTCCGGCACCTCACGCGAACCCGCGGGAGCGCGGGCCCGCGGGTCAGCGGGGTGCGGGCTCGGGGCGGTGGATGCCGCGCGGGCGGTAGCCCAGGGCGTCGGAGCACTCCAGGAGGTCGGCGAGGTACCAGACGATGGCGAGCCACATCTCGGTGCCCTGCATTCCCGGATCGTCGCCGTCGAGGCGGAAGGCCATCCCGGCTCCCGCTCGCCAGCCGCTCAGCGCGTGGCGCAGCAGGTCGGCGGCCAGGGTGCGCACCTCGTCGGTGCGGTATCCGCTCGAGCGCGTGAGCCACAGGGGATGGGCGATGTCGAGCACCGTGCACGCGTCTCGGCGCTCGGGCCGCATCCAGCGGTCGTTGCGCGCGTGACGCAGCACCGTGTCGATGACCGCTTCGGGGTGGGCGACGTCGGCGCCGAACTGCGCCACGGTTCCGCGCGCGGCGCGGTAGAAGCCGTTGACCAGCAGCCGCAGGTCGCCGTCGGCGCCCGGTCGGCCCCACATTCCGGTGCGGGCGTCGGCGCGCAGCGACAGCCACCCGAACAGGGTCTCGGCGAACGCCGGGGGAACGGCATCCGCCCGGCGCAGACTCCAGTGCAGCGCGGTGCCGATCGCGTCGACGTGATGACCGGCGCGCCAGGGGTCGTCTCCCCACGGCAGGGCATCGAGGCGCGCGACGAGACCGGCGGCGTCGGCCGCGACGACGTCGGCCAGGGGGTGGGCGAAGCGCCCGCCCAGCAGGTCGAGGGCGTAGCCGGCGCTCAGCACGCCGTACGCCGCGTCGGGGTCGTCCCACAGCGACGCAGCGTCGGTCATCAGTCCGGTGTCGGCACGTTGCTGCGCCCCGAGCACGCCGATCCACTCGGCGCGGTCGGCACCCGCGGGCGGGCCGCCGTGCAGCAGGGCCGAGAGCTCGATCGCGTCGCAGGTCGCCCGCAGCGACGCGGGCGCGTCGGGTCGATCGCGGAACCCGCCGTCGACGGCTCCCCGCTCGAGCACCGACGACAGTTCGGCGCGCGCCACGTCCGCGAAGCGCGCGAGGTCGTCGCGGCGCGGATCGGCGACCGCCGTCGGAGCCACTCGCCAGCGCAGCACCCGGGCCGGGTTGCCCCCGACGATCGCTCCGGCGGCGACGTCTCTGGTGACCACGGCCCCCGCCGCGAGCACGGCGTGGTCGCCGACCGTCACGCCGTCGAGCACGATCACGTGCGATCCGATCCAGACGTCCGACCCGATCCGCACGCCGCGTGAGGTCAGCGGCTGGCGGAAGACCTCGGTGCCCGGTTCGAACGAGTGGTTGAAGCCGATGATCGACGTGTGCGCCCCCACGCGGACCGCGTCGCCCAGCTGCACGTCACCGCGCACGACCGTGTACGGGTTGATCGAGCAGTCGGCGCCGATGCGGACCGAGCCGGTGAGGTAGGCGCCGAGCGCGACGTACGAGCGGTCGCCGATCGAGAAGGCGTCGGGATCGACGCCGGCGTGCTCCGACACGAAGACGTCGGCCCCGATCCGCCAGTCGGGATGGGCGGCGCGCAGGGCCGCGAGGTGCGCCCGCTGTCGATCCCGGTCCTCGGGCGCGGCGTCGCCGTCGAACGTCCACGGCGAGAAGTCGTACGACGACGGCGCGGTCATGACCGCGGGGCCGCCGTGGAGGCACGCACGTTCAGGCGCGGACTGAGCTGCACGCGATGCACGGGGCGATCGGGCTCGGCGATGCGCCGGGCCAGCAGCTCGACCGCCGCCTCGCCGACGCTCGCGCGCGGCGGGCTGACGGCGGTGAGCGCCGGGGTGAAGAGCTGGGCGACCTCGTCGTCGTACGCGATGATCGACAGGTCGTCGGGCACCGAGATGCCGCGCGTCAGTGCGAGATCGACGAAGGCCATCGCCTCGGGGTCGGAGTGCACGAGCAGGGCCGTCACGCCGGTGGCCAGGGCCGAGTCCAGCGTGGCGTTGACCACGTCGGAGAAGTCGGGGCTCGTGCGGTCGGGCAGGGTCTGCTCGAAGTGATCGGCGGGGGTGAGGGCGAGCTCCTCGCAGGCGGTCTGCCACCCGCCGGCGATCTTTCGCGAGGTGGGCGAGTGCCGCGAGAGGATCAGCCCCACCTTGCGGTGCCCGAGGGTCGCGAGGTGACGGGCGGCGAGCAGGGCGCCGAGCGCGTGGTCGGTCGTCACCGATTCCCTCGGGATGCCGCCCGCTCCCGGAACCGCATCGCGTTCGACCAGCACGCTCGGCACCGGGCAGTCGGCGAGCCAACTCATGACGTCGGCGGCGTGCTCCGTGTCGGTGTTGGGTGCGACGACCAGTCCGCGCACGTCGCCGTTGGCGACGAGACGTTCCAGCACGGGCCGCTCGTCCTGCAGCTCGTACGAGGCACCGCGCAGGAGCATCTTGTACCCCAGGCGCCGACCGGCCGTCTCCATGCCCCGCACGACACCCGGCCAGTAGTAGGCGAGCGACGGAACGAGCACGGCGATCGATCCGGTCTGCGTCTCGTCGGCGCGGGTGGCGGGTGCCGGAGTGTTCGCCCCGGCGACCGCGCCGCCGTGCACCCGGCGCAGCACCCCCTCTTTCTCGAGTTGGGCCAGGTCGCGCCGCAGCGTCACCGTGGCGACGCCCAGGTCGTCGGTGAGCTGCGAGATGCGCACGGCACCGTCGTTGTGCAGGGCGCTCAGGATGTGGGCGCGGCGCTCGGCGGCGAGCGGCTGGTGCGGGGTGGTGTCGGTCATCGAAGATCCTCGGTCGGTGTGTCCAGTTCTACCGTGAGCTGCACGTGAGTGCGCGACGCCAGGGGAAGGGCGAGGCGGGTCAGCCGCTCGCCCCACACCTCGGTGAGCAGCGGATCGTCGAGCTCCCGCACCTCCGCCGTCGCCTCGATGTCGCTCGGCCAGCGCAGACGCACCGCACGAGCCCCCTCGATCGGGACGACGCGGGCACCCCCGCGCTCGAGGGTCACCTCGCCCGCGACGAGCAGATGCACGCGCGTGTCGTCGGTGGTGGGGGCGTCGTCGGCGAAGCGCCAGGCGTCGTCGATCTCGATGCGTCCGCGGGTGCGGTCCAGCGCCGCGCGGCGCCGCCACGACGCGAGCCCCGCGTCGGGATAGGCGTCGGCCAGGTCGACGCGGAAGACGGCGAGGTCGTCGGTCGCCTCCGCGTGCGCGTCACGGGCGACGGCATCGGCCCCCGCCGGCTGGGTGACGCCGCGCACGACGGGCACGTTGTGCCACACGCTCTGCATGGTCCAGATGTTGTAGCGGTCGGGGCCGAACGTGGCGGCGGTGTAGGTCGGGCGCCCGGCGTCGACCAGGACGGGCACCCCGTCGACGGCGACGACGACGGCGCCCACGTCGTTGTGGTTGTGGTGCTCGCCATTGTGCCCGCCCTTCGCGACCAGGGTCAGCCCGTCGCTCGATCCGGCGCGCTCACGGGCGAGGAACACCTGCGTCGAGGGCAGCCAGACGTCGCGGGGGAGCGGGGGCGGTGCGGGGGATGCCGACACCCAGGCGGGATCGGTCAGCCCGCGCAGCAGCCGGCCCAGGCCCTCGCGCTCGGTGGCGGCGGGGGTGCCCGGACGGCGGTGCGAGGCGGCGAGGTCTGCGGCCGCCGGGTCGCCGTGGCGCCGAGCGGCGCGGTGCAACGCGTGCCACGGCTGGTCGGCGGGGGGTCGGGCCTGCCCGTCGGCGTGGTTGACGAACCAGTCGCCGCCGAGGTGCGAGCGATGGGGGAAGGCGACGGTTTCGAGCAGGGCCGTCACCGCGGTGGTGTCGACCGCTCCGTCGGTGGCGTGCGCGAGGACGTCGAGCGCTTCGAGGGCGCGCGCGGCCCCGTTCCACCAGTAGGCGTACCCCTCGTCGATGGCCCCGTCGGCGGGGAGCACGGCGACGTAGCGGTCGAGGCCCTCGACGGCCAGGGCGACGATCCGGTCGCGCTCGACGGCCTCGTCGGGCCGGTCGAGCAGGCGCAGGGCGGCGACGATGACGTTGCCGTGGATCCAGGGGTTCCAGTTGTGCACGTCGCCGTCGAGGCCGATCCAGTGCCAGTCGCGGCGCCGCTGGAACGGCGCGAACACGCGCGTGCGGGCTTCGTGGCGGATGCGCGCGCGGAGCCCGGGGGCGCGGGCGTCGAGCTGATCGCCGAGCAGGTGGTCGATCCAGGCGAGCTGCGCGACCACCTCACCGGCGCCGAGGTCGACGAAGGGATCGGTCACGGTGGCCAGCACCGAGCCGTGCACGCTCCGGGTGTCGTCGTGGGCGGGCCAGCACCACGAGCTCTGCTCGCACAGCAGCACGACGCCGTCGACGACCTCGTCGATCCAGGTCTCGTCGAGGGTGGAGGCGGCGGCGACCGCGGCGCGGCTGAGGCGACGCTGCCTCTCGAAGGCCGCGTCCTCCCAGGCGGTGCGGTCGCCGTCTCGGTGCACCCGGGCCGCGTCGCTCGCCCGGGGCTGCGGCCAGGGCGTCGCGCGCTCGCCGCCGGCGCGGGCGACGAGGTCGTCGATGCCGATGCGATCGGCCGATCCCGCCCGCGGGTCCCACACGGCGCGGTCGGATGCCGGGGGCACGGGCAGGGCCTGGGCGGGCGCTCGGAGCGTGATGCCCTCGACGAGCGTCGCGAGCGGCCCGCGGAAGGTGGCGGTGGGGAACGGCATCGGTCTCCTTCGAACGGGATGGTCCCGCTACAAACGATCATAAACGATCATGAAGATTCAGAAAAGATGTTGTGGTGTTGTTTTTTGATTGATACGCTCGCCAACGTTCACCACTCCCGTGTCGGTGAACGGACGGTCTTCGAAGGAGAACCCGTGGCGACTTCCGCCCTTCCCCGCCTCGCCGGCGGACAGCGCAGCGACTGGCTCGCCGTCGCCGATGCGCTGCTCACCGCCGCGCAGCGCCACGCGAGCCCCGGTCGCGGACGCATCGTCTTCCCCGGCGAGGAGGGCGGATACGGCGCCGCCGTCGACGGCCTCGAGGGGTTCGCCCGCGTCTTCCTCCTCGCCGGGTTCCGCATCGCCGGCGCGCGCGGCCAGGGCGTCGACGACCTCATCGCCTTCTTCACCGCCGGCGTGCGCACCGGCGTCGACCCCGAGGCCCCCGACCGCTGGGTGCGCATGGACGAGCACGCGCAGGCCAAGGTCGAGGCGGCATCGCTCGCCCTCGCCCTCGACCTCACGCGCGACTGGATCTGGGACGCCCTCGACGCGCGCACCCGCGAGCGGGTCATCGCCTACCTCGCCCCCGTCGTCGGAGACGAGACCTACCCGCAGACCAACTGGGTGTGGTTCCGCATCGTGGTCGAGACCTTCCTGCGCTCGGTCGGCGGCCCCTGGTCGGCGTCCGACATCGCCGCCGACCTGGCCCGGCACGACTCGTTCGCCCGCGCCGACGGGTGGATGTCCGACGGGGAAGAACGCGCGTACGACCACTACGTGGGGTGGGCGCTGCACGTGTACCCCGTGCTGTGGCCGCGCATGACCGGCGCCGAGGCGCTCGCGGGCGACCGCGCCGCGGCCGACGTGGCGCTCCTGGACCGCTTCCTCGTCGACGCCGTTCGGCTGGTCGGCGCCGACGGCTCGCCGTTGCTGCAGGGACGCAGCCTCATCTACCGCTTCGCCGCCGCCGCCCCGTTCTGGGCCGGTGTGATCGCCGAGGTCCCCTCGACCGGCGCGGGGCGTCTGCGTCACGCGGCCGGCGCGATCGTCGACCACTTCGTCTCGCACGGGGCCCCCGACGTCGACGGCGTGCTCACCCTCGGATGGCACGGCGAGTGGCGCGCCCTCGCCCAGTCGTACTCGGGTCCCGGCTCGCCCTACTGGGCCGTCAAGGGTCTGATGGGCATCGCCCTGCCCGCCGACCACCCGGTGTGGACGGCGCCCGACGAGCCCCTCCCCGTCGCCGAGGTCGATGACCTGCGGGCCGTGGCCGCCGCCGGCTGGATCGTCTCGGGAACGCGGGCCGACGGGATCGTGCGCGTGATCAACCACGGCACCGACAAGGCGCGCCCCGGGGCTCGCAGCGCCGACTCTCCGCTGTACGCCCGCATCGGCTACTCCACGGCCACCGCGCCGCTGCTCGACGAGCTCGCCTGGACCGATCCCCTCGAACAGGCCGTCGCCCTGGTCGACGCGTCGGGCCGCGCGACCCACCGCACGGCGCTCGTGCCCCTGGGGGCGCACGTGGTCGACGGGGTGGGAGTCGCGGCGTCGACGTCGGACGTGCACACGGTGGATGCCGTTCCCACCGCGCACCGCCACGGTGCCGGTCTCACGGGCTCGGTGAACCACGTCGGCCGGGTGACGGTGCGCTCGCTCGTGCGCGGCGCCTGGGAGGTGCGCATCGCCTCGGTCGACGACCTCGCCCCCGGCATCGACGTCGACACCCTGCGGGTGCGCGTCGGCGGGTGGCCGATCGCGGGCGCCGACCCCGCGCACTCCACCGACACGGGTGCCGCCGAGGTGCGTTCGCACGGCCGGGTGTCCGGCATCCGGGCCCTCACCCCCGACGCCACCTCCCGCGTGATCGTGCGCCGCCACGCCAGCCCGCTCGGCGAGGTCGCCGTGGTACCGGTGCTGACGTGGGACGCGCAGGTCGGCCGGCCCTTCGTCGCCCTCGTCTCGCTGAGCGGCGACACCACTGCCGACACCCGCGACGCCGCGTTCGAGATCGAGGGCGACGAGCCCGTCGCCGTCGTCACCTGGCCCGACGGCCGGTGCACGCGCACCCCTCTCACAGACTCCGGAGCCTCTCGATGGGCGCACCGGCATTCACGGGCCCGCACCGGAGCCCCGTACGCAATCGCAAAGGAGCAGCACGTATGAAGCGCAAGATCGTCGTCGCGACCGGGATGGGCATCGTCGCCGCCCTGTCGCTGACCGCCTGCAGTGGGGGATCCTCGGACGCCGCCGCCGAGGGTGGCCCCGTCACGCTGTCGATGTCGGGATGGAGCCTCAGCACCACACCGGAGTTCCAGGCCCTCGCCGACAAGTTCCACGAAGACAACCCCGACGTCACGATCGAGGTCAAGGAGTACGACTCCACCAACTACGACACCCTCATGACGGCCGACCTGGCCGCGGGCACCGGCCCCGACATCGTGACGCAGAAGAACCTCAAGACCTTCATCACGTACCAGGCCGGCGGTCAGCTCGCCGACGTCTCCGACGTGACGCTGCCCGACGGCATCGGCGGCGCCGACGCCTACGACGTCGACGGCTCCACCTGGGCCGTGCCGTACCGCCAGGACTCCTGGGTGCTCTTCTACAACAAGGACCTCTTCACCCAGGCCGGCGTCGCCGAGCCCGACGGGTCGTGGACCTGGGACGACTACGAGAAGGCCGCCGAAGAGCTGACCACCCAGCTCGGCGCCGCCGGCTCCGCCGCCCTCGGCACCTACCAACACAACTGGCAGTCGACGGTGCAGGGCTTCGCCAACGCGCAGAGCCCCGACGTGAACATCCTCGACGGCGAGTTCGGCTACCTCGAGCCCTACTACGAGCGTTCGCTCGCCCTGCAGCAGGCGGGCGCGCAGGTCGAGTACAACACCGTCACCGCCAACAAGCTCACGTACCAGGCCGAGTTCGGCAAGCAGCAGGCGGCCATGATGCCCATGGGCACCTGGTACGCGGCCACGCTCATCGCCCAGCAGGCCAAGGGCGAGGCCGACGCCTTCTCGTGGGGCTTCGCGCCCATCCCGCAGTTCGACTCGTCGACGGCCGGCACCTCGAAGACGCCGGTGACCTTCGGCGACCCGACCGGGTTCGCCGTGAACAAGGCGGCGGATGCCACCAAGCTCGCCGCCGCGAAGAAGTTCCTCGCCTTCGCCGCCGGTGAAGAGGGCGCGCAGGTGCTCGCGGGCCTCGGCATCACGCCGGCCTTCACCAGCGACACCGTCGCCCAGACGTACTTCGCGGTGAAGGGCGCCCCCGCCGACGAGCTGTCGTCGTTCGCGTGGTCGTCGCACGACACCAAGCCCGAGAACCCCACCTCGGCCAAGACCGCGGCCGTGCAGAACATCCTGCTCGACCTGCACACCGCCGTGATGTCGGGTTCGACGTCGATCGACGACGCCATCTCGACCGCCGAGAACCGCGTCAAGAGCGAGGTCGGCGTCGGCTGACGCGACCACCGGTGGCCGGTCCGGCGCCCACGTCCGGGCCGGCCACCCCTGAGATCCCCTCGAGATCTGGAGACACCATGGCGACCATCGCCGACACGCGCCCGCGGGCGCCGAAGACCGGGCGTCACGGCGAGCGACGCCGCTCGCGTCTGACGCTTCGCAGCACCCTCATCGGGTGGAGCTTCATCCTCCCCAACTTCCTCGGCTTCGCCGCCCTGACGCTCGTGCCCGTCGTGACGCTGTTCTACATGTCGATGACGAACTGGAACGTCTTCGGCTCGTCGGCGTTCGTGGGCCTGGCCAATTTCGAGCGACTCCTGGGCGACGGCAGCTTCCGCATCGCCCTGTTCAACACGCTCTACTACGCGGCGCTGCACATCCCGCTGACGATGATCGTCGCGCTGGGACTCGCGCTGCTGCTGAACAACAAGCTGCGCGGGGTCGCGTTCTTCCGCACGGCGGCGTTCTTCCCCTACATCACCTCGATCGTCGCGATCGCCGTGGTGTGGAACCTGCTGTTCAGCCCCGAGTACGGCCCCATCAACGAGATCCTGCGCTTCTTCGGGCTGCAGAACCCGCCCGGATGGCTCACCTCGTCGGAGTGGGCCATGCCCGCCGTCGTCATCATCAGCACCTGGCGCGACATGGGCTACTACATGATCCTCTTCCTCGCGGGGCTGCAGACCATCCCGCGCGAGCTGCAGGAGGCGGCCCGCGTCGACGGTGCCAACGTCTGGCAGCGCTTCGTGAACGTCACGCTCCCGTGCCTGCGGCCGACCACGTTCTTCGTCACCGTGATGCTCACCATCAACTCGTTCAAGATCTTCGACCTGATCCTCGTGATGACCCAGGGCGGGCCCGGGCAGTCCACGCTCGTGCTCTCGCAGTTCATCTACCAGAAGGGCTTCCAGGAGAACCAGTTCGGGTACGCCTCGGCGGCCTCGATCGTGCTCTTCCTGCTGTGCATCGTGGTGACCCTGGTGCAGTTCTTCCTCAACAAGAAGCGGGACGCCTGATGACCGACCTCCTCGTTCCCGACGCGACCCGCACGCTCGTGACGGCCGGCGCCAAGCCGCCGCGTCGCCGACCGGTCGCCGGCTCCGCGCGACCCGTCCGCCGGGTGGGGCGCATCGTCGGCTACGCCGTGATGATCCTCGCCGCGGCAGCGCTGCTCATGCCGTTCTTCTGGATGATCATGAGCTCGCTGAAGACGCCCAACGACGTGTTCAGCGCTCCCGTGAAGTGGTTCCCCGAGACGTGGGTGTGGAGCAACTACATCGACATCTGGACGCAGTCCGGCATGCTGACGTGGATCCGCAACACCCTCGTGCTGGCGGTCGTCGTGACCTTCCTGCAGGTGCTGACGGGCTCGTTCGCCGCCTACGGCTTCTCGCGCATGCGGTTCCCCGGACGCGACGTGCTGTTCCTCGTGTACATCGGCACGATCGCCGTGCCGTGGCAGTCGTACATGATCCCGCAGTTCATCCTGCTCTCCAACGCCAAGGTCTCGAACACCCTCTGGGCGATCATCCTCATCCAGGCGTTCGGCGCCTTCGGGGTGTTCCTCATGAAGCAGTACTACGACACCATCCCCGAAGACCTCTCCGAGGCCGCGCGTCTCGACGGCCTCAGCGAGTACGGCATCTGGGCGCGCATCATGGTGCCCCTGTCGGTCCCCGCCATCGCCAGCCTCACCATGCTGACCTTCGTCGGCACGTGGAACGACTACCTCGGGCCGCTGATCTACCTGCGCAGCCCCGACCTCTGGACCATCCAGCTCGGGCTGCAGAGCTTCGTCAGCACGCTGTACGACGCCAACTACGCCCTGCTGTTCGCCGGGCTGACGATGTCGGTCGTGCCGATCGCGATCGTGTTCCTCTTCGGGCAGAAGTACTTCGTCGAGGGCATCGCGACCAGCGGAATGAAGGGCTGAGCCATGCGCCGCATCTCTCACGACACCTACGCGAACATCTTCTCGACGGTCTACCTCGGGCTCATGGTCAATCTGCTGCTGCTGATCGGCTGCGCCCCCCTGGTGTTCCTGCTGCTCACCACCGACCCGGTGATGTCGTGGCCCCTGCTGGCGATCGCCGCTCCCCTCGCCGCGCCCGCCCTCGCCGGGGCTCTGACGGCCTTCCGCGCGCACGGCCTCGGCGACGGACGGGTGATCCGCACCTTCTGGGCGGGGTGGCGCGCCAGCGCCCCGAAGGCCCTGGTCATCGGCGCGCTCGTCGCGGTGGTGCTCGCGATCGTCGTGGTCGACGTGCGCGCCGTGTCGGCGGCATCCTGGGCCGTCGTGGTCGTCCCCCTCTGCGCGACGGTGGCGCTGCTCGCCCTCGCGACGACGCCGGTGGCGCTGACCGCCCTCGTCGAGGCCCCCGGTACGCCGCTGCGCGTGCTGCTCTCGACCGCCGCGGTGCTGGCGGTGCGCCGCTGGTACCTCAGCGCGGTGAGCCTGCTCGTGCTCGCGGGGCAGGCCGTGCTGTTCACCACCTCGCCCGCGCTGGCCCTCGGCCTCACCGCCGCGCCCGCGCTGTACCTCGTCTGGGCCAACGCCCGCTTCGCCCTCCGCCCCGTGCTTCCGGCCGACGCCACCGTCGCCGTCTGATCAGAAGGATTCCCCGAATGACGACCTCCCCTCCCACCGCGCGGGTGGACACCGACCGCGCCATCGCGCAGGTGCTGGCCACGATCCGGGCCAACATCGCCGCGTTCGGCACGCGCTACCCCGACGACACCACCCGGGACAACCGGTACGACCTGCGACCGGCCGTGCCCGGATTCGACGAGGGCGCCAACCGCGGGTGGACCACCAGCTTCTGGCCGGGCATGCAGTGGATCGCCTTCGACCTCACCGGCGACGCCGACTTCCGCGACGCGGCCCTCGCGCACGCCGCCGACTTCGGCCGCCGCGTCCGCGACGAGGAAGACCTCGACACGCACGACCTGGGGTTCCTGTACACGCTGTCGTGCGTGGCCCCGACGCGTCTGCTCGCCGACGACGAGCGCGCAGAAGACGCCCGTGCCGCCGCGCTCTCGGCGGCCGAGCACCTCATGTCGCGGTACCTGCCGTCGGCCGGCGTGATCCAGGCGTGGGGGAACCTCGCCGACCCCGCTCAGCGCGGACGCACGATCATCGACAGCCTCATGAACATGCCGCTGCTCACCTGGGCGGGCGAGCAGACCGGCGATCCCCGCTTCGGCGAGGTCGTCGCGCGGCACACCACCGAGCTGCGTCGACACATCCTGCGGCCCGACGGCTCGACCTTCCACACCTTCTACTGGGATGCCGCGACGGGCGAGCCCCTGCGCGGGGCGACCGAGCAGGGGGCGTTCGACGACTCGTGCTGGGCGCGCGGGCAGGCATGGGGCATCTACGGCTTCGCGCTGAACCACCGCGCGACCGGCGACGACTCGCTGCTGGCCGCATCGCGCACGTGCGCGGAGTACTTCCTCGCGCACCTCCCCGCCGACGACGTGCCCTACTGGGACCTCGTCTACAACGACGGCGCCGAGGCCCCCCGCGACAGCTCCGCGGGGGCGATCGCGGTGTGCGGTCTGTACGAGCTCGCCGCCGCCGATCCCGCGAACGCCGAACGGTGGCGCGCGGCGGCCGACCGCATCCTGACCTCGCTCATCGCCCGCTACACCCCGGCCGAGGCCGCCGATGCCGACACGGTGCTGCTGCACAGCGTCTACGACCTGCCCAAGAACGTGGGAGTCGACGAGGGCACCCTCTGGGGCGACTACTTCTACTTCGAGGCGCTCGCCCGCGCCGCCCGCCCCGACTGGCGGCCGGTGTGGTGAGGCTCGCACGGGTCGCCGCCGACGGCGGCG